>CAZNMS010000052.1:0-29206 GCA_964573505.1 uncultured Planctomycetaceae bacterium
TTCCCCGCTCCGCTCCGCGATTCCCAATCGAAGCAGCGTTACCGGAAGTCTCGCGATTTCGCTGCGAGGTCGCTCATCGCGGTCGAGAGGTCGTGCAACTCAAGCACGAGCACATGAATCACTTGCCCTTCGCGTTGCAGCGGACCGGTTGCGAGCATCACTCCGGCGGTGCGAGCGGCTTTGCGGTACTGCTCCCAAACTTCGGGGCGGATGATCAAGTTGACTGTTCCGGTTTCATCTTCGAGCGTCACAAAGGTGATGCCCTTTGCTGTGCCCGGTCTCTGCCGCATGAGCACCATTCCGGCGACCGAGACGCGTTTGCCGTGCGGCCATGCGGGCAACTTGTTGGCGGGAGTGACTCGCAGTTGTTGCAAGCGTCCTCGCAAGAACTTCATCGGATGTGCGCGCAGCGAGAGTCCCGTCATGCGGTAGTCCGAGATCACTTCTTCCATTGAAGAGAGCTGCGGCAACGTCGGCTGCGGCTCGTCATCGAAGCTGACGGTTTGCAGCGTCTCAGTGCTGTCCGTCGGCGGTTCGAAGAGCGGGCCGCCGTCGGGATCGGGCAATGCTTGCCATAAGGACTCGCGGCGATTGAGTTGCAGCGAGCGAAACGCGTCGGCTCGTGAGAGCAGCGTTGCGACAGCGTTGCCGATGCCCGTGCGTAAGAAGAAGTCGTCCATTGAGGAAAACGGACGAACGCTGCGTGCCTTTGTAATCAGAATTGCATCCTTTGCCGCAAGACCTTGCAGCATGCGGAAGCCCATTCGCAGATCGAGCGGCTTGCCGGGGCTCGGTCGTTCGAGCGTGCAGTCCCAGTTGCTGCGGTTCACATCGACCGGCAAGACGTCGACTCCGTGCTTGCGGGCGTCGGCAACAAGTTGTGCCGGTGCGTAGAAGCCCATTGGTTGCGAGTTAAGCAACGCTGCGGCAAACGCTGCCGGGTAATGATGCTTCAGCCATGCGGACGCCCAAACGAGCAACGCGAACGAGCACGCATGCGATTCGGGAAAGCCGTACTCGCCGAAGCCTCGCAGTTGATTGAAGACGCGATCGGCATACTCCGCCGAGTACCCATTGGCCGTCATGCCGTCGATCAGCTTCTTATGAAATTGGTCGATGATGCCTCGCCGGCGCCATGCTCCCATTGCGCGACGAAGTTGATCCGCTTCGCCCGGAGTGAAGCCCGCTGCGACGACAACCAATCGCATTGCTTGCTCTTGAAAGATCGGAACGCCGAGCGTCTTTTCGAGCACGGCTTTCACGCGCTCATCGGGGTAATCGACGGCCTCTTCACCGCAGCGACGCCGCAAGTAGGGATGCACCATATCGCCCTGAATGGGGCCGGGACGGACGAGCGAGACTTCAATCACGAGGTCATAGAAGCAACGCGGTTTCAAGCGCGGCAGCATGCTCATTTGGGCGCGCGACTCGATTTGAAAAACGCCAATCGTGTCCGCGCGGCAGATCATGTCGAAGACGCGATCATCGTGAGACGGGATGTTTGCCAATGTGAGCTTGCGGCGTTCGTGCAATGCGATGAGTTCAAAGCAGCGACGAATCGCCGAGAGCATGCCGAGTGCGAGCACATCGACTTTCAAGATGTTGAGTGCATCGAGATCGTCTTTGTCCCATTGCACGACCGTGCGATCGGCCATTGCCGCGTTCTCGATCGGCACCGATTCGCAGAGCGGCCCATTCGTCAGCACCATTCCGCCGACGTGCTGCGATAGATGGCGCGGGAAGTCGAGCAACTCAGTCGTGAGTGCGACGAGTTGCGAACCCAGTCTCGATTCGGGCGGCAGACCGGCTTCTCTCAAACGTTCGGCGAGCCGATCGGCATCGTGCTGATGATCAACTTGCCGCGCCAGTGCATCGACTCGATCGAGTGAAAGACCGAGCGCTTTGCCGACATCACGAATCGCCGAACGCGGTCGATAACGAATGACCGCCGCTGTCAGTGCCGCACGATCGCGGCCGTACTTTTCATAGAGGTATTGAATGACCTCTTCGCGCCGCTGATGCTCGAAGTCGACATCAATGTCCGGCGCTTCATTGCGTTCCTTCGAGATGAAGCGTTCGAAGAGCACGTCGATGCGATCGGGGTCGACCTCAGTGATCCCGAGACAAAAGCAGACGGCAGAGTTTGCCGCGCTGCCGCGTCCCTGACACAAGATCGCTCGTTCGCGAGCGAAGCGGACGAGATCCCAAACGGTGAGAAAGTAAGCCGCATAGTGCAGTTCGCCGATGAGCTTGAGTTCGTGCTCGATCAAGCCGCGTACTTTGCTCGGCACACCGCGCGGATAGCGCGAGTTCGCGCCGCGCCACGTGAGATTGATGAGATGTTGAATTGGAGCCAGTCCGCTCGGACAGAGTTCTTCGGGGTACTCGTAACGCAGTTCATCGAGCGAGAACTGGCAGCGTTCTGCGATCTCAAGCGTGCGAGCGACGGCTGCCGGGCAATCCTGAAAGAGGACTCGTATCTCGTTCGCGGATTTGAGATGCCGCTCGGCATTCGGAAACCGTCGCTCGCCGAGTTCCGCGACTGAGCAACCGCAGCGGATCGCCGTCAGCACATCCTGCAACGGTTGCCGCTCGCGCACATGACAATGCACGTCGTTCGCTGCAACGAGCGGCACTTTGAGTTGCGTGCTCAGCGTCATCCATTGTCGCAAGAGGCGCTCATCATCGGGGCCTCGATGCAGTTCGGCGAGCAAGTGCAGTCGATCGCCGAATGCTGTCTGTAGCTTTTGTGACAGCTTGTCGAACGCGGTTCCGGCATGTCGCAAGACGACTCCCGCGAGCAAGCCGTCCGCATGATCGAGCACATCTTTCAGAGCGATCTGACATTCGCCTTTCGGAGCGTTGCGGCGTCCTTTCGTGAGGAGTCGGCAGAGCTTCGCATAGCCCGCGCGATGCATCGCCCAAAGAACGATCGGCGGCGCATCGACCGGCACGATCTCGGCACCGACGAGCAACTTGAGACCGTGCTCTTTCGCCGCGACATGAGCACGCACCACTCCGGCAAGACTGTTGCGATCGGTGACAGCAATCGCGGCATGCCCGAGTTCTTTCGCGCGCGCAACGAGTTCATCGGGATGCGACGCGCCTTCGAGAAACGAGAAGTTCGACCGGCAATGCAGCTCGGCATAAGGCTGCACCGCCCGCAGCGGCAGCAGCGCCTCGCTGACAGTCGGTCGTCGTTTCAACGGCGGTTGCTCGGGCATGCTGCTTCTGACGTTTTGGAGGTTCAGTCGAGACAACAATGTGAGGTGTGTAGGAATCAACACACATCCTGGAGTGCTCCGGCCTGACGGAGCCCTCCGATTCAGCGGCACTTGGCCCGTTTCGAGTCATCTGCTTCACCGTCAAGACGGAATCTGCATGAGGATCTGCAATTCAAAATTCGTTACTGGCGACAATGCGCACATTCATAAGTCGCCGCAACTCCGCTGAGTTGGAGGGCTCCGTCGAGCCGGAGCACTCCAAGTATCTTTTTTTCAAAATTCGGCTTTGGGATTCACTCAAACGTGCCGTGCACGAACCAGTTTTGCGCGTTGAAGCAGTGGAAGAGCCAAAAGTGATGACCGGTTTGCACTTCAACTCGGAAGTAGTCGCGGCATGTCGGTGATTCTCGCCACCAGCCGGTTTCGATGCGCTCGGGGCCCCAACTGCGGATGACGCGGTGCTCGCGCTTCTGCCACCAAAAAGACATTGGGGCTCCCTCAGGACCGGCGATCGAGACGCGGATCGGTTGCGGTTCGGCAAAGAGATGCGTCGGACGTTGCGGACCGGCTCGAGTGAGTGCGTTGACTGCTTCTCGCCCCCGCCCTTGCACCGCGGGCGAGACGGCCATTGCGGATGTTTGACGGTCGCGACTTGCGACCTGCGCAGAGGCCGCTGCCCCCCCGGCATAAGGCCGGGGGCGAGAACTCGCAGACACGGAGCGAACTCCGACACTCGCGTCTTGCCGCGTCCATGCTTCGTAATCAACCGCGAGTTCCGGTTGAGCTTCGGGTTGCAGAGTCGCTCGGACAACGCGGTCCACTCCGAGCCGATTGCTGAGTCGATCAATCAATGTCGCGATGTCGCGCTGACGATCAGCGTTGATCTCGTGCCCGAAGAGATCGCGTTGAACGACGCGCTGCGATTCGGTGACGACGGCTTCGAGTCGCACTCGCACAATCTCAGTCGGTAGTCCGCCGCGCTCCCATTGCAGGTTCAGCATCTCGAAGACATGCCGCGATTGATCTGCCGGAACAACGAAGCTGACTTCGAGCAGATGCTGCTTGCCGCTGCCGTCGCGAAGTTCGCATTGCAGTTGGCGCACTCCCAATCGATGCGGCTTGAGGCGGCTCAGCAACTGTTCGACGAGTTCCCGACTGACGACTTGCATGCCTTCTGGATCAACGATCGGGAACTCACCCGCCCATTCAACGAGGAAGGCTTCGAGCGGTCGTTCTGGATCGAGTTGCTCGAACTCTGCGCCGAATGCTTGATCGAGTCGTTGCAGCAGCAATGGGCCGAAGCGAGCCGGCAATGTCGAGCGATCGAGACTTCGCACTTGTCGAATCGTTCGTAGTCCGAGTTCATGCAGCGTGCTGAGAATCTTCGGAGTCAGTCGCAGTGCTTCGACGGGCAATGGATCAAGAGTGCTCGTCAGCTTGTCTTGAGGAACGACAACGGGCGCGCTCGGACCTGCGAGACAATGCGCGACCGCCCATGCGGCACCGAAGTTGGGAGCGAGCCCGATCCGCGCCTGCAATCCGTTCTCACGAAACTCTGTAGTAAGCGTTACAGCCGTGCCTTGCTCGCCGCCAAACAAGTGCAAAGAACCATTGAGGTCGAGCCATAAGTTCTCGGCAGCAGCGGCTTCCTCGATCCCGAAGCGCGGAGTGAAGCGTTCGCAATGACGAGCCAGTTGCTTGAGCCCCGCGCGATCCGCATCGGCATCAGCCACTTCGTAGAGCGTGTTGCGCACGGCGGCATCCGCTTCGGACTCCATTGAGGTCGGCGTTGCGAGCGACGGTTGTTCGAGCAATGCCTTTGCCTCTGCGAGCGTCATGCCGGGTTTGACTCCGCGCTCAAGCGGCAAGCGCGAGACCGAAGTGACTCGACTGCCCCGACTACCGCTCTGCGAATAGATGACGATGGCGCGCGTTCTACGCTCCGGCAGCTCGTACCTCAGGCGCTGTAGGGGCCAGTTCGGAAGCCAAACACACGCGACCGTCTGCATCATCGAGTTCCACAATGGTCGAATGAGAAACCGAC
This sequence comes from uncultured Planctomycetaceae bacterium, assembly GCA_964573505.1. Lineage (GTDB taxonomy): Bacteria > Planctomycetota > Planctomycetia > Planctomycetales > Planctomycetaceae > AM-0621. Next base: position 5,269 of record CAZNMS010000052.1, read on the forward strand.
GTCGAGAAGCCTCGACGAGCCCGCAACAACTCCACATGCAGCCGCCGTCGCGGCAATGTCGGCTTTCGCTCCGCGAAAGCACGCTCCTCTTCGTCGGCGAGATCAACGGTCCGTGCTTTCGCGGAGCGAAAGCCCACACTCGCCCCTATTGGCCGCACCAGAAACCGATACACGGCCCAACACGGTTCATGACGGACTCGTTCGGGACGGAAGAGCAAACCCAATCCGCCCCCGACTTCCGCCGCAAGCTGCAAGCGCCGACACGCTCGCTGCGACAATTTGTCGACCCGACAAAGCACGAGCCCGATGCCCGGTGTTCGCAGTGCTTGCTCCGCCGACCAAAGTGCGTCGTGCGAACGATCCGTCCGAATCAAAACCGTCGACGCGTTGTTGAGTCCCAGTGCCATTGCTGCCGGTGCGTAGAACTGATTCTGCTCGTCGATGACGACCGCCAATTGGTTTCGCAGTCCGTCCGGCAGAGCCAGTAGCGAGAGACTGATCGCTCCCGAACCGCAGCCATCACTGAGCCATTCAACGAGCCCGCCCTTCGGCCATTCAACCTTTGAGAGCAGCGTTCCCAATGCCGGAGAAGGACGCTCGGGAGCGATCTCGTCATCGCACGTTGAGCGATGACGAGATCGTTCGAGCTGCCGAATCCGACCGGCGAGTTCCTGAATCAATTCAGTCCGAGCAAGCATGTCTGCCAATTCCAGTGATGTCGGAGTGCTCCGCCGCGATCGTCGCCTTTCGCAGAGAGGCTGTGATTAAATCGCCCCCGACCTTGTGTCGGGGGTTTAGCGGCTTTTGCGCTACTCAAAATCAAGGGCAGTTTGAGTAGCGCAAAGGCCGTTAAACCACTGGGACAAGCCCGAGTGGCGATTTAATCACAGCCTCAGAGCGAAAGGCGACTATCAGCGGGGGCTCGCGGTGAAACGTCTTCGTTCTCGCAAAGCGATGTCCCTGAGACAGCAACACATGACGTTCGCGCGTCTCTCTCATGAAGGCGTTGTGCCGCTGAGTCGGAGGGCTCCGTCGAGCCGGAGCACTCCAAGATGATGACATCTCGCTGAGTCAGAACCGTCTCAGTAATCCGACGAGCACTCCGCGAATTTCGACGTTCGTTGCTTTGATCGGCTTGAGGCGACTGTTCTCCGGTTGCAGCAAGATGTGATCTCGCTTGCGGAAGAACCGCTTGAGCGTCGCTTCGCCGTCGATGACAGCCGCGACGATGTCACCGTTGTTACATGTCTCTTGCTGCCGAATGACGGCGATGTCTCCGTCGACGATGTGCGCTTCGATCATCGAGTCGCCCTGCACCAGCAGCCCAAAGTGGCGCGTCGGGTCATAGGCATCGCCGAGATCGATGTATTCGTCCGCCTCAATGGCGGCTCGCGGCGGCCCGGCGGCGATGCGCCCAACAAGCGGTAGCCCGCGCGGGATCAGGCGGGACTCAGCCAGTCGATAACGGTGCCCGTCACGTTCAATCTCGCCGCGTTCCAACAACCGAGCGAACGCGCGTTGCACGCTCGTCGGTGAGTTATGCCCGAAGTGTTTTGCGACTTCGCGAATGCTCGGCATCTGCCGCCGCTCGCGCTGAAACTCGCAGAGGAATTGCAGGACTTCCTCATCTGACAATGGTTTTGTGGTTTGCATATCGCCGATCTCCCGAGAAGTGGGGGGAGAGTAACTCCTTGTTCGGCCTTTTGAATACGAAATGTATTCGGATTTGAGAGCGAGCGAAGTTCAGCGAATGTCGTCGGCAAAACTCAGATAGAGACGCAACCCTTCAAGAGACCGGCGCGGCTTCCGTCGCCATGCCGTTGAGTTCAACGATTTCGGTTTCCTTCGTGCCGGTGTCAAAAAGCATCACCGTCGGGCGTCCGAAGGTCCATCCGCTTGCTTCGCCGGGGTTGAGGAACAATCGCCCGCGCTCGTCGCGGTGCATGCGCGGCTTATGAGTGTGAGCGTAGACCGCGACATCGAAGTCATCCTCGAAGCCGCGTAATTGTCGTTCCATATGCACGAGCACAAATCGCGTCCCGTCCGTCGCGGTGTAGCGATAAGGAGCCTCTTCAATCTGACCGATGATCGAGAAGCCCGATCTGAGGCCGATCTTGTTGCCTTCGTTATCGCCAAAGCAGGCAATCATCGGACACTTGAGCTTCCTCAATGGCGGCACGGCGAACGTCGAAACGAGATCGCCGGCGAAGAGCACGCACTCGCAGTTCGCTTGATTGAAGACCTCAACCGCGCGACGGATGTTGTCGAGATGATCGTGAGAGTCGGCGAAGATTCCGATACGCATAGTGAAGCCGCGACAAAGGACGAGAGGCACTGCCTCAAAGAACGCTGAGTGGGATGAAAACGAGACTGCGAGTTCGCTCGTGACGGCAAATTCAACTCGTGAAAGCGATCGTCGTCCCGCTACGGCTCGGGATGGAATCCCGAGCTATTTTTCGAGGCAGTTACCAATGTTCGAAGGACGTTGTGTGGGATGAAAATGAGACTGCGAGTTCGTTCGTGACGGCAGATTCAACTCGTGAAAGTAAACGTCGTCCCGCTGCGGCTCGGGATGGAATCCCAAGCTACTTTTCGAGGCAGCGCCTCGGAACGAGCACGCATCACGCTCGCTCTAAGACATAGAACGCGCTCTCCGCTCGCAGGTTTGCGGCCCATGCTCGTTCATGAGCATGCCCGTTGATGATTGGGATCTCGCGCACGATGCGAAACTGGAGCAGTCCGACGAGATCCCGGAAGTCGTGCATCGACATGAAGTGCAAGTTCGGAGTGTTGTACCACTGATAGGGCAACGACTCGGTGACGGGAGCGCGGCCGTGCAAGACGACCTGCTGCCGGATCTTCCAGTAGCCGAAGTTCGGCACGACAACGAGCGCTCGTTTCGAGACTCGCAGCATCTCAGTCAGCACCGTTGTCGGATGTCGCACTTGCTGCAGCGTCTGACTCAGCACGGCGTAATCGAACGCGGCATCAGGAACTCCGATGAGTCCCTTATCGAGATCCGCTCCGACAACCGGGACCCCATTTCCAATCGCCGCGACGATCGCATCGAGCGCGAGTTCCATTCCCTGCACCGAGCAACCGTGCTCGTCGCGCAGTCGGCAAAGTAAGCGCCCGTCGCCGCAACCGAGGTCGATGACGCGACTGCCTCGATCGATGTGCTTCATCAGCAATTCGTCGAGCAAATCCGCCGACGGATCAGACAGCGAAAACCGTTTCTTGCCCATTCGCAAACATCCTGCGGAGATCTCGAAACAGCCGCGCGTGCTCCGGCACGGCTCAATGCGGGCGGGATGCTAATAGCGAGCGAATGGGCTCGCGAACCTATGCGTCGTCAAGACTTGAGTTTCGAGTAACAGAAGTCGTGAGACTTCTGATCGAGCGTCGAAAGACCGAACTCTCACGAGTTCGGCTACACCGAATTCATCGTCTTGAAGATGCTCTAAGCAATGATCTCATCAATCGGCTTTCCGTGATCGATGTCGAGCCGCTTGCGACCGGGCACTTCGAGCTTGCGCGAATCGAGCCCGAGTTGCTTCAGGATCGTCGCATGAATGTCGGTGACATAGTGACGATGCTCTTCTGCATGAAAGCCGATGCCGTCCGTTGTGCCGTGCGCGATGCCGCCTTTGATGCCGCCGCCCGCGAGCCAAACAGAGAAGCCATAAGGATGATGATCGCGACCGTCTGAGCCCTGCGATGCCGGAGTACGACCGAACTCCGTCGCAAAGATGACGAGCGTGCTATCGAGCAAGCCGCGCTGCTTGAGATCCTTCAGCAAGCCATCAATCGGCTTGTCAACCGCTTTGAAATTGCGCTCATGATTGCTCTTCAGCCCGCCGTGCGCGTCCCATGCTCCGGCTCCGCCGCCGCCGTGCTGCACTTGAATGAATCGCACTCCGCGCTCGATCAAGCGGCGCGTCGTCAGCATCTGCGATCCGAAGCCATTCGTTGCGGGATCATTGAGTCCGTAAAGCTCTTGCGTCTGCTTTGTCTCCGATGCGAAGCCGAGTGCTTCAGGAATCGAAGTCTGCATCCGAAAAGCCAACTCATAAGACTTGATACGCGCGAGCAACGCGGGGTCGTTCGGATACTCAATCGCCTTCAGCCGATTGAGCCGCGCTCCGAGTTCGAAGTTGAGTTGCTGCTCATCGAGCGAGAGACCATTCGCAGGCTTGCCGAAGTCGAGTGGGTTATTCGGATCAATGCGAATCGGGACGGCATCATGAGCGGGACCGAGATAGTGCCCGTCTTTCGCGTTCCAGTACTCGCGCGTGCCCATTGAGATGAACTGCGGCAAGTTGTCGTTCAGTGAACCCAGTCCGTAATGCACCCATGCGCCGAGCGTCGGGAATTCTCCGTCGAGCATGTGACGGCCCGAATGAAACTGAGTCTGAGCACCGTGATTGTCGTCCGTCGTCCACATCGAGCGGACGATCGCGATGTCGTCGATGCAGCTCCCCATATGCGGCACCCAGTCGCTGAGTTCGATGCCGCTCTCGCCGTACTTTCGATAGCCGACTTGCAGCGGGTAGAGCTTCGTTCGCAGTTCGACATTGAAAGCAACTTCGCGGCGATTGAGTCGCTCGGGCTTTTGAGTGTCCGCATAAGGCGTCTCGCTGATCGCTTTGCCCGCGTACTTATTGAGATCCGGTTTTGGATCGAACGACTCAGCGTGCGAAACTCCTCCGTTCATAAAGAGCCATACAATGGACTTTGCCCTCGGAGTGAAGTGCGGCTGACCGTTCGGCGGCTGCCATACGGCAGACTCGTTTGCCCTCACAATTCCGTCTTGCGCGAGCATCGCTCCGAGCGCAAGCCCCGTGAATCCGAGCCCCATATCCGCAAGGAAAGCACGGCGGTGAGCTGAGTGCGGCAATTGCGGCGCGAGTGGCAGCGTCATCATGCGAACTCCACTGAAACGATGGCAGAGGTCAGTTTCGAATCGCGTCCAACATTACGGAGGCAGGACGCAAGCTGAATCAGCGCAGCGAGTGTTGTGAGCATGCCTCAGTCGGTCGAGGCATTTCCTCATGCGGGCATCGCCCCCGAGTTCATAGTGGGGCTCGCTCAACTCATGAGTCTCTTCGTTCGAACTGCGGGATCTTCAATCGCTCGGCGAGACGCAGCGGACGAACGAGTGCTTCTCGCATGCGAGCATCCTCATCAGCGCCGCGAAGATCGGCGCATTGAGGATGCGACTCGGAGGCACCGATGATTCCGAGTTCGTGCAGTAAGTGAGCCGTGCTGTGTTTGTAGGCGGAAGCACTGCCCTGCGCGTCGAGTCGGAAGACTTGATCTTCGAGCGACTGAATGGCTTCGAAGAGTTTGTAGACCCGCGTATCGAATCGGCTCGAAGCGGTACTCGTCGGGAAGCGCTTCGCCGGCGCGTCGTCGCTGAGCCACATATCTTTCGCCGCGCAGATCAACGGAGCGGCGCTGCTTGCTGCTCCGATCAGAAGCGGCAGGCCGAGCTTGATCGCAGTCGCGATGCCGAAGTCGTCGCCGCTGTGCGGTGCAAAGTCGAGCTTGAGGTCGCGGCACATTGCCGCCCAATAGAGGAAGTGCGGCTCATCGAGCGTGCTGATCTTGCCGCCGACAAATTTCGGGTGCTGACTGAGCTGCCATAGCAACCATGGTTCGAACGGAGTCGCCCATGAAACGAATGAAGGCTCAAGCGCATGCACGATGCCCGGTCGCACGAGCCATTCGGCGATCTCGAAGTAGCCGTCGCGCCGACGTTCGGGATCAAGCTGATTGAGCCAGCGAGATGTCATAATCATTACCTCGCAGTTCTCATGCTCTTGCACGATGTCGAGCAGCGGTCGGTAACGCTCGGCCTTGAAGCCCGAATCTTGCTCGGCGCCGCGTGCGGTAATGCCGGCAACGAACTTCATCTGCGGAAACTCGGCACGAAACCGCTTCAGCACTTCGGCATACATCGCCGCATCGAGCTGAAAGATGTAGCCCGTATCGGCATTGAGGACCGGCACGAACTCGACGCCATAATGCTCCGCAGAACGACGCATCCAATGCAGGCTCGCGACGAAGCTCTCCCAGTCCGGTTGCTGATTTCGAAAGGGCAACAACACTGCCGCGCACAAGCGAGCTTTCGTCTGATGGTCAACGAGTTCTTCTTCTGCGGTCCATGCCCATTTAGTTTCGAGCCATGTTGTTCGCGGAGTGAGGTCTTGCGGATTGTTGATCAGCGATTGGGTCATGAGGCGCGCCTTCGGTCATCTCAATGGTGAGTGGAATCAATGCGTTTCTTCGTGCGAGGTTGATCGCAATGACTTCGATCGTCGTCGCAGAAATCGTCGAACTTAGGACGAGCGGAAGCGTCGAAGCCTCACCGCATCAGCGACTTCTCGCTACGGATCATCGCATCGGCAACTGCTCTTCATACCGGAGTTAGCGGAAAGATCGACGACATAGCGGCGGAGTCTCGTTCCTCTGCGTTCGCTGCGCAAGTCAGTTGAGACGTGTGCCGGTTGTTGCGATTGAACTCGAAGTAATGGAGTTCAATCGTTGAAGCACTGCTGACGACCTTGAAGACGATGTCGGTTCCGTTGCTGTCAGTTCACGGTGACTTAGACTCGCCGTTCGAAGTTTCTCCTGACAGAGCGGGCCGCACTGGAAGGACACCGCAATGAGTGGCGGAAGTGTCGCGGGGTTATTGGTTCGCGTGCGAACCGGTGATCCGACCGCGGCTGAGGAATTGGTTCGAACCTATGAGCCGGAACTGCGTCGCGCGATTCGCGTGCGACTGACTGATGCACGACTTCGGCGACTCGTTGATTCGATTGATATCTGCCAGTCGGTTTTGGCCGGCTTCTTCGTGCGCACAGCAGCGGGGCAGTTCGACATTCAGACGCCCGAAGAGCTGCTGAAATTGCTCGTCACAATGGCGCGGAATCGAGTGATTGATTGGGTTCGACGAGTTCAAGCCGACCGGCGCGACGGACGCCGCAATGTCTCGATTCAAAGCATTGAAGGCGATGACATGCAGCTTGAGTCGGGGCAACCGGGACCGGCTTCTGTATTGGTCAACCGCGACTTACTCGAGCAAGTTCGCAATCGTCTCAATGCCGACGAGATCAAGCTGATGGAGCAGCGCGCAGAGGGGCAGAATTGGAATGAGATCGCAGCAGTTACCGGCGAGCAGGCAAACACAGTCCGTATGAGACTGACGCGAGCACTTGATCGCGTTGCAGAGGAATTGGGACTGGAGCAGTCGCATGTTTGAGAGTTCGGAAGACCGCGTCCGTCAGCCCGGAGAATCAACAACGATCGAGCTTGCGAGCGTACGAGAAGCGCGGGCTCCGCTCACCATTTGCGCGAGCGTCAATGACGACACTGCATCGCTGATGAGTCAGATTGAAGGGCTCGCTCAAGAGTTACGCGCTCAGTGGCGCGGCGGTCATCGAGTCGGCATCGAAACGCTCGGTGCGAAGTTCGAGCAGATCGCGAAGCACGAAGAGCCGTTGCTCGATCTCATCTATCACGAAGTGCTGACGCGCGAAGAGTTCGGCGAACGACCGACGGTCGCTGACTTCATTCCGCGCTTTCCTCAATTGGCCGAGCGGCTTGAACGACTGTTTGTCGTGCATGCTGCGATCGAAGACGACGCATGGGGCGACGAACTCGAAGCGGCAGTTGAGTCTGGCGCGTCAGGCGTGCTGCAACTCAACACCGAAGTCGAATTTGGCGGGGGATCATCAACCGAAGTCGACGCTGCAGCTCCCTCGCAGAAGAAGTGGCCGCGACTCAGACGCAACTCGCCGCCCGCTGATCCGCCGCCCGGTTATGAGTTGCTCGAAGAGATCGGGCGCGGCGGAATGGCCGTCGTGTTTAGGGCGCGGCAGCAAGTTCTGAATCGCACTGTCGCCATCAAGATGCTGCTTGCCGGTAGCGTTGCGAGTGACGAAGTGCTCGCGCGCATTCAACAAGAGGCGCAAGCTGTCGCTCGGCTGCAGCACTCGGGCATCGTGCAGATTTATGAGGTCGGAACGCATCGAGGTTTGCCGTATCTGTCGCTTGAGTTTGTGCCCGGCGGATCGTTGCACGATTGGCTCAGCGGTCGCCCGTTGCCGCCGCAAGAAGCCGCGCGGATCGTTGAGCAACTCGCGCGATCAACGCACTTCGCGCATGAGCGCGGCATCGTGCATCGCGACCTCAAGCCTTCGAACGTGCTGCTCAGTGAAAGCCCGCCGTCATCGCAGTCCGGTAAGACCGTCGCCGTCGCGCCGCATGATCGCGGAGACTCGAATCCTTCACTGCGAATCGGAGTGAAGATCAGTGACTTCGGGCTCGCGAAGATGCTCGGGAGCAACAGTGATCTCACTGCGACCGGGCAAGTGATAGGTACTCCGAGTTACATGGCGCCCGAGCAAGCCTCTGCCGCAACTGACGACGCGAGTCCGGCGCAAGACATCTACTCGCTCGGCGCGATCTTGTATGAGTTGCTCACCGGACGACCGCCTTTTCGCGGTGCAACGCTGTTCGACACATTGGAGCAAGTGCGTTCGAACGAGCCGGTGCCGCCGCGTCACTTGCAGCCGCGCGTACCGCGAGACATTGAAACGATCTGCCTGAAATGCCTCGAAAAGCAGCCTCAACGCCGATACGCGTCCGCGCAGCAACTGGCTGATGACTTGCTGCGTTTTCAGCAGGGAGACTCGATTGCAGCGCGTCCCGCCAGCGCCGTTGAACGCTCCGTCAAATTGGTGCAGCGATATCCGGCGGTCGCTTCATTGCTCGCGCTGGTGTTGCTGCTGACCGTCGGAGGCTTCGTCGGGATCTCGCGCGAAGCGGCACGAGCCAATAAGAACGAGCGCGACGCAGTGAGCGATCGCGATCTCGCGCATGCGCAATGGAAGCGAGCTGAAGAACAAAAGGCCGTCGCCGATCGGGAGCGGCTGAAGTCAGCCGAACAAACGCGCCTTGCCGAGTCCGCGCGTGCTACTGCGGATGAGCAACGAAAACTGGCTGAAGCATCTCAAACGCGCGCCGAAGAGCAGACTCGAATTGCTGAGCAAGAACGAACTCGCGCCGTCGAGTTGCAGGTTCAAGTGGAACGACGATTCGAACGCACGTTGCAGGCGTTGAAGTCGAACGTTGATACCGCAGTCGTTCTCTACAACGCGCCAGCGACGAAGGCTCAAGGGCAAAAAATGCTCGATGAAGCGCTCCGCTTCTATGAAGAGCTATCGCGCGAGGAGAGCGATCATGTTGTCTTGCGACGGCAGCGCATCTTGGCGCTCGCCAGCGCGGCGAGAATTCATCAGATGCGCCGCGAGGATGCAAAGGCTGAGTCCTTACTGAAGAACGCTGAGCAGGATCTGCTAGCGATGCTCGACATGACTCCGACTGATGCCGACCTCAATACGGTTGCATTGGCCGTCTATTGGGCGCTCGGCGTGCTCTACAACAACTCGGGACGTCCGCAAGACGGACTCCGTGCATGGCAGCAAGACATCAACTCGTTGAATCGAATCATTGAGGCAAAGCCGACGAGCACCTTCTTCAAAATGACGAAGGCGAATGCGATCATCAACGAGGCCGTATCACTGAAACTCATGAATCGCACGGATGAAGCCTTTGCCTGTCTTGAAGAGGCAGTGGCTCTTGTGCGTGAAGTCTTGCCGAATCAACCGAATGACTGGGTGAAGTGCGAGGCGAGTCTCGTCTTGCACGACTACTCGCAGATGTTGCGAGGTCGCAAACGCACTGACGAAGCGCAGGCGGCGTTCAGCGAAGCCTTCTTGCTGAGACAGCAAGTGCATCAGCGGAACCCGAACGACGCCGACTGCCGCATGATGTTGGCGCGAATGCATGCGAGCGAAGCGCGGCGCTATCAGTTCGCAAACGATGTCGCAAAGTGCCGAGAGAACTTCACGCAGGCGTTCGATCTGCTCGAACCGGTCGTCAAGCGGTTTCCGGATATCTACGACTATCACCGTGCTCGTAACGACTATGCCGCCGAAGTGACGTTCGCGTGCATTCGTCAAAGTGATTACCCGGAGGCGCGAAAGCGATTCGAGAAGTTGCTGAGCTACCTCGATGAGACTCGTCTGAAATTTCCGAACGATCACGTCACTGAGGATTCGGTTGCAAGGTGGCACTACTTTTTCGCCGAGATCTTGTGGGAAGAGTCGGACTACGACGCGGCAATCGAGCACCTCAAGCAGTCGAACGCAGCGTCGATTCACAGTGCGCCGCTTTCGGCTAAAGGGACGCCGACGGAGTTCGTTCATCGGTTGCGCGAGTCCGCATGGCGTTTCGCGGCAACGCCGACTCGCGAATACAGCAATCTGCCGACGGCAGAGTTGCTCGCGCGAGCGGCGATTAATTTAAGCAACTCTGACACCGAGAACGTTCCGGCGCAGCAACGGCGATTGACTCTGAGTTACGTGCTGCTGAGACGTCGCAGTTTTCAGGAAGCACGAACACAACTGCTCGACGGACTGCGAGCGATGCAAACTTCGACGCCGCGTGCAACCGATGCCGAGATCATTGCTGCCTTGCGCGAAGTCGCCGATCTCGACAGCGAGACCGCGCGCCGGGAATTCGTGTCGCGAATGCGTCTCGAAAAATGGCAGACGAGCCTTCTTGTGGATTACTTCTTACAGTTTGCCGAGTTGTTTTGGCGGACTGGAGATAAGGCTGCCGCACGCGGAGCATTGACGCTGATCGGCGAAGCCCCGCGCGACACACCGTTTGCGAATGTCGAATTGCGGCGAATGGTTTCTGAAGTTCGCGCACTATTCGCGATGGATGAGTTGCAGGTCAGTCCGTAGCTTGCGACGCCACTCAGCCATTCCTCTTTCGCGGTGAGCCGCCTCTATGTTGAAGAACCTTTATAGTGCGATCGGGCTAGCACTCAGTCTCGGACTGGGCATCGCTTTCGCCGCCGGTTGGCAGGCGCCTGATCTCGGGTTGACGGACGGCAGCGGCTCCGGCGGTTCGTCGTCGACATCAGGACGATCGAGCTACCACTTCTCAAGTTGGCACTTCGGCAAGTAGGTGCTTCGCCCCCGTTCGCATCGGGCTTCTGAGAATTAACCGAGCCTTAACACAGCGACCGTTGGCCCTTCATCCGCTCCGCTAAGCTCCCGCAAGTTTCGCAGATTCAATTCGTATCTGACTTGATGTCGGACCGAGCAATCTCGTTGTCTTGCCGCGTTCAGAGCGACTTCGGTCGAGGCGCGGTTTCAAACTCTAAGGAGAAGTGTGATGCGAAGTTGGAAGAGCGCTCTTTGGGCATGCGTCGCGATGATCGGCGTCGCGACATCAACCGCGTCGGCTCAAGTGAAAGTCGATCCCGACTTGCCGACGTACAAAGTCGTCGAAGGAGTGACCGGGAATCTCAAGAGCATCGGCTCGGACACAATGAACAACGAGATGACTTTGTGGTCCGAAGGCTTCGCGAAGTTCTACCCGAACGTCCGCGTTGAGATTGAAGGCAAAGGCTCATCGACTGCGCCCGCTGCATTGATCTCGGGGACCGCTCAGTTTGGTCCGATGAGCCGTCCGATGAAGGACAAAGAGATCGACGAGTTCGAAAAGAAGTTTGGCTATAAGCCGACCGGTCTGCCGACGAGCATCGACATGCTCGCCGTCTACGTGCATAAGGACAATCCGCTGAAGAGCATCTCGCTGCCGCAGGTCGATGCGATCTTCTCGCAGACGCGCAAAGGCGGCTTTAAGACCGATATTCGCACATGGGGCGATCTCGGCGTGAAGGGTGCGTCAGCAAAGCAGCCAATCAGCCTCTATGGCCGCAACTCGGCTTCGGGCACTTATGGCTACTTCAAAGAGCACGCTCTGAAGGGCGGCGACTTCAAGAACAGCGTCAAAGAGCAACCGGGCAGCTCCGCTGTTGTGCAAGGCGTTGCGACCGACAAGCACGCCATTGGCTATAGCGGAATCGGCTATCGCACCGCCGACGTGCGACCTCTGCCCCTTGCTCCTGCATTGGGTGATGACGCAGTCGAAGCGACTCCCGAGAACGCTTACAGCGGCGAATATCCGCTCGCTCGCTTCCTCTTCATCTACATCAATCACAAACCCGGCAGTCAGCTCGATCCGCTGCGTCGCGAGTTCGTGAAGTACATCTTCTCGAAGCAGGGGCAGCAGGACGTTGTGAAAGACGGCTACTACCCGGTGCCGGCAGCGATTGCGAAAGAGACTTTGACAAAGCTCGGGATCGAGTAATCGCGGTCGCTGAGTAGTCGATCTGAAGCGAGCGCGTTCCCGTAGCATGGACTTCCAGTCCGTGCTCTTTGCACCTGAGGAACACATCGGTTTTTGGGTACGACGGACTTGCAGTCCGTCGCTTCTCACGACGTACGACGGACTACAAGTCCGTCGTACCAGTGTTCCTCATCCATTGTGCCGGCCCGCCCGGTGAGAAACTCATTCTGTGAATGATCGCCTCTGAGAACGGCTGCCTTCATTCGGCAGTGGCCAATCAGCACGGGCCAGAAGCCCATGCTACGACTCTCATCCTGACTTTGGCCGTTGAAGCCGACGGTTCTTGTAGAAGTGCCGTCGGCTTTTGTGTTCCTTGATCGGTGAGCTACCTTGCCCGCCCGCTTTGGAAGCTCAGTTGGCTCGGACGCCCAATCAATTGGCCGAGTTCTTCATGAATCTTTGCGGCGAGTTGCGGAGCGACTCAGGCATGCAAACCGAGATGCTGGTCATTGGCCAAAACATCTGAGCTTTAAGTCGATGTCAGAAGTTGGGGCGAGAGCCCTGCCACTGAGAGCTTGTGAAGTCCGTAGGATGGGCACTCTTGCCCGTCAATTCGCAGCCTCTGAGTGACGACCTAGTTCAAATGATCGCACGAGGCGATTCAGTGCAATGACGGGCGGCAGTCGGCCCGATTGCTCGGTCTCAGGTGAGACGCACTTTCGCGGAGCGAAAGGCGACTCTGTCGCAGACACCTTCGCACGCTTCTATTGAGTCTCCTCAATGCCCTCTCCGCAGGACAAAGCCGGCTTTATCGGTCGACGTCGCAGTCGCAAGACGCGACCCAGCTTGATCATTGCTGATCGCATCGCGCAGGGACTCATCACACTCGGCGGCATCGGGACCATTCTCGCCGTTGCGCTCGTTTGTGTGTTTCTTGTGAGCGTCGTTGTTCCGCTCTTTTGGCCGGGATCGTTGTCAGCATCGCGGTCGCTGAAGCTTGCTGGAAAAGCCGACGTTCGCCCTTTGCATGTCGGCACCGACGAGCATTCCTTGATCGCATGGTCGGCGTACTCGGACGGAATGCTGCGAGCGTTTCGGCTCGACAATGGCGAGTTGCTGTCTGAGCAGTCGCTCGTCCCTGACGGTAAGCGATTGAGTTCATGGTCGATCTTGCCCGCAGGCAATGTCGCACTCGGGTTTGAAGATGGGTCGATGCAGATTGGGCAAGTGAAGTTCGACACAACCTTCATTGAGGAAGCTGATCTGACTGATGAGGTCAAGAAGCTGCCGGTCGGTTCGATCGACTCGTTCAACGGCGGCATGTTGGAGCGAACTCAAGAGGGGCAATTTCGATTACAGCAGTTGCGTCTGAAGCTTGAAGAACCGGTTGTCGTGAAGGCCGGAGTGGCGATTCGTCTGATTGATCTGACGGTGCAGAGCGGTGACTCAGCGAGCGAGGGCAAAGGCAGCGAAATCGTTTCGTTGCTGACTGACGATGCGGAACTGCGAATCGCTCGCGTCAAACGCACGGTCAACATCCTCACGAAGAAGGTCACGACGAAGCTCTCTCAGGGCGCGATCGACGTTGAGCTACCGAGCGGCAAGTTGCCGACACATCTCAAGCTGTCGGGACTCGGAGACTGCGTTTATCTCGCATGGGACAACGGCAATCTGAAGCGCTTCGATACCCGCTTGATCAATCAGCCGGAGCTTGCCGAGGAAGTGGATCTCGTGCCGGACGCGGGCAAGTTGACGAGTCTCGGCTTTCTTGTCGGCAAGACGTCGCTCGTTGTTGGCGACTCTGAAGGGCGACTTAGCGTTTGGTTCCGCATCAAGCCGAGCGACGCAACGACGCCGGATGGATCGGTGCTGCGATTGGCTCATCAACTGCCGACGCGCAAAGTTGCGGTGACTTCTCTGGCGGCCTCGATGCGGTCGCGCATGCTGACGGCGGGCTATGCCGATGGCGGCGTCGGACTCTTTCATGTCACGAGCAAGCAGCAACTGGCTGAAGCTCGAATCGAGGGCGATGCGCCAGTCATGAGTTTGTCGTTGTCGCCAAAAGAAGACTCGATCATCGCGCTGACAAAGAGCGGTGCTCAGTTATGGAAGGTTGATGCGCCGCACCCCGAAGCGACGGTTGGCGCGATGCTCTCGAAAGTTTGGTATGAGGGCTTCGAGCAACCCCAGCACGTATGGCAGTCATCAAGCGGGACGGACGACTTCGAGCCGAAGTACGGGCTCTTTCCGCTGATCTTCGGAACGATCAAAGCAACGTTCTATTCGATGCTGTTCGGTGCTCCGCTCGCACTGCTAGCCGCGATCTATACGAGCGAGTTTCTGCACCCGCGCACGAAAGCTCGCGTTAAGCCGACGATCGAAATCATGGCCAGTCTGCCGAGCGTTGTGCTCGGCTTCTTAGCGGCGCTCGTGATTGCTCCGGTTGTGGAAGACTTCATTGCCGAGGTGATGGCGCTCGTGCTGTCGGTGCCGTTCGCGTTGCTGCTCGGCGCGTACTTGTGGCAACTATTACCCCCCTCAACGTCGATGAAGTATCGGCATTGGCGGATTCCCGGAGTCGTCGCCGCATTGGCGGGCGGCTTCTTGTTGGCGTCATACGGCGCGCCGCTCGTTGAAGGACTGTTCTTCGCCGGAGACGTGCGAGCATGGCTCGATGGGCAAGTCGGTTCGAGCATCGGCGGATGGACATGGCTGCTCACTCCACTGAGTGGAATTGTTGTTGCAGTCTTGAGCAATCGCGTCTTGAGACCCGCCGTGCGTAAGTACTCGGACCATTGGAGTCGCCCGAAGTTTGTCGTCATCGACTTGCTGCGATTCTTCGGTTGCTGTGCGGTGACGCTGGCGCTGGCGGCGCTTGTCGGAACGTTGTTCGATGCGATCGGTTGGGATCTGCGCGGCACGCTGCTCGACACTTACGTGCAACGCAACGCGATGATCGTCGGCTTCATCATGGGCTTCGCGATCATCCCGATCATCTACACCATTTCGGATGACGCGCTCTCGTCAGTGCCGGAGTCATTGCGAGCCGCTTCATTAGGAGCCGGTGCGACTCAATGGCAAACGGCAGTGCGAGTCATCATCCCGACGGCTCTGAGCGGACTGTTCTCTGCCATGATGATCGGACTCGGTCGAGCGGTCGGCGAAACAATGATCGTCTTGATGGCCGCCGGTAATACGCCGGTGATGGAATGGAATCTCTTCAACGGCTTCCGCACATTGTCGGCAAACATCGCCGTCGAGTTGCCCGAAGCGGTGAAGGACAGCACTCACTATCGCATGTTGTTCTTAGCGGCGTTGGCGCTGTTCGCTCTGACGTTCGTGCTCAACACAGTGGCTGAAGTCGTGCGATTGAGATTCCGTAAACGAGCATTTCAGTTGTGAGGGCGACGCGACGCTTACGCGGCTTGCCAGTCGTCAATCATCAAACCTTGAATGCGAGAGAACTCTCGCACGTTGTGAGTCACGAGAGTGCATCCATGCTGCAACGCGATCGACGCAATTTGAAGATCCATCGGGCCAATGACTTTGCCCGCGATTTCGAGTTCGTGACGCAATCGGCCGTAGATCGCAGCAGAGCCATCATCGAAAGAGAACGATTTGAAATGCGCCAAGAAGCCGTTGACTTCATGGCGTCGTCTCTCGGGACGGCCGTACTTCTCTGCCCCGTGCAGCAATTCAGCTCGCACGATCGAGCAGGTCGCGATCTCACATTGATCGCGGAACGAGAGCCGAGCGCGGGCCGGATTATCCGGCTTCTTGAAGTACTCAATCCATGCGTTCGTCTCGAGCAGGTAGAGCATCACCACTCCTCTCGAACGGGGAATTCTCCTTGGTCGGGACGCTCGAACGGTTCATCGGCAAACATCCCTGCGGTTCGCTCAAAGAATCCCGGCGGCCAACCTTTCCCAGTGCCGGGCAAATCCGCCGTCTTAGCACGAGTCATCGCATCTCGAACGAGGTCTTCAAGAAAACGTGTGCGATCCGGCGAAAGCTGCTGCATGGCATCGGTCAGTTCTTGCACGACAGGGGACATAGAAGTGCTCCGAAATGTGCGACAAGAGTTCTCTCGAAAGGCGGAGACGAGCATGCCCGTTTGATGGCGAGAGTGTGTGATTAGAAACCTATAGCAACGGCTTAGTCGGTCCCAATGCCAGTTCATCAGTTGCGCTCTGACGAGCACGTTTGAATTGAATCATGAATTACTGCGTTTCAGAACCTTCGAACTCTTCGCCGGCAAGAGCTCCTGCAGTTGAGAGAATGAACTTGATGTCTTCATCCGAAGTGGGAGTGGGAACCGAACGTTGCCGAGTCCTTTCAATGGCTTCGCGAGCGAGACGTTCGAGATACAACGAGCCTTCGGATCTCGGCGGCTCAGCGATGCCTTGCGGCGCGTCGTTAGCGCGGGACATGGGGATTCATTTCCATTGGCGGACGGGCATCTCAACGAGAACTCAATCAGGCTTCGAAAACTAAGTCTCAACAACTGGTAGCCCAAGAGCATTTCACATCGAGCTTCAGTCACGGTCTTCTTCAGCATTCAACGATATGACTTCTTCAACTTCAGCTTCATCATCGCCGCCGACTCCGTCAGAGAAGCCTGCGCGGACGCGTCGGTCTCAACGGCCCGGTGCTACCGTCGTCGCGCAGGGTGAGCCGATGTTGTGGCTTACGGCGGGAGGATTGGTCGTCTGCGTGGCGATGATCGTCAGCTTGCTCGCCATCATCTTATGGCAAGGCATCGCGACCTTTTGGCCGGGCAAGCTCTTGCAGGTGAAGACGATTGCGGATGAGACGTATTTGGGTGAGCTCACTCAGACCGACCGCTTCCTGCTGACGTACAGCGCGGCTGCAAATCTCGAAGGCAAGAAGCAAGCTGCTGCTTACGCACTTCTCAATGCGAACTTTCGAACGGCGCTGGCTGAGGACATCGCCACTCCGAGCTTCAATCAGCGACTGGCAGATATCAGCAAGGCAGCGCTGACCAATGTGCGGCTGCAAGTGTCACAGACGCAGGCGCTGCAAGAGTCTTCTGGGAGTGATCGTGATGAACTGCTGGGCGAGTTGCAGAAGCGACTCGAAGCAGGTGCCGCGAGCTTCGGAGAAAGGTTGCTGAGCGAACTCAAAGCGTCATCAACGGCTGACGCGACGGGAGAAACGCTCTTCGCAAAGTGGACGACCTATCGCGATCGGCGCGAGTCGATCGTCAATCAAAGCGACGCCGCCGAACTGCGGAAGGATGCGTTCGAGTCGAGCGATGGGACTTACGAACTTTGGGCGGCAGAGATGTTCTCGGCGCTGAGTTCACGAGTCACCGTGCCGATGAATCGCCGCATGCTGCGAACTGGCAACTACGAACTGACCAATGAGCACTTCACATGGATCAGCGACTTCGAGATCGCGCCTGATGGCGAGTCATTCCCCGAGTGGGCCATCTTGTTTGAGCGGCTTGCATGGGGGCGCTTCTACGGCATTCCAAACGCTGTGATTGTCGACGATCAGCCGGTTGAAACCGAACCGGCTGCGGTATGGAAGCGGTTCAATGAGCTGCACGGCGAAGTGCGAGCACGTTGGCGCGAACGGCGCGAACTCGAATTGCACGAGATCGGCAGCATCAATCGGCAGATTGAAACGCTGCGTTTGGAACTGCGTGAGATCGAACTCGATCACGGCATGCAGTCTGAGGCGTTCAAGCAACGCTCGGCTGAGGTCGAGAAAATGATGGAGAACTACGAGCAGCAGTTCGACGCACTTCGGCAGCGGATTGCGGAACTGGATCAGCTCAACGCACGCAGCAAGTTGCGAGTCGTCACGGTCGACGGCAAAGAGCAGACGTTGGAGATCGCCGACATCGTTCGTGCTTATCCGGCCAATCAATTGACGACCGGCGGACGTTTCGGCGTCTTCGGTTCGCGCTGGTGGGAGTTCCTTGTTGATGAACCGCGCGAGGCCAATAGTGAAGGCGGTATCTTCCCGGCGATCTTTGGCACCATTGCGATGACGCTGCTGATGGCGATCTGCGTTGTGCCGTTTGGAGTGCTCGCGTCGCTCTATCTCCGCGAGTACGCGAAGGCCGGGTTTGTCGTCAGCATGGTCCGCATCGCGATCAACAATCTGGCCGGTGTGCCGAGCATCGTCTTCGGCGTCTTCGGGATGGGTTTCTTTTGTTACATCATCGGCGCCTACATCGACGGCGGTCCGGCAAAGGCGGGATTGGTTCCGTGGCCCCCGGCAAAGTGGTTCGCGGTGATGGCAGTGTTTGCGGTTGTCGCGTGCGGAGCGTTCTTTGTTGGCATCAAGCAGTTGAACGCTGCTGCGATCCGAGGTCCAAAATCTCCGTGGGTCGCGCGGGTTTCGTTCTTGTTGTGGATCAGCGCGACAACGTTGTTCGTGCTCTTGCTGGCGAAGACGCCGTTCTTTGAAGGCTTCTATCGAGCACAACTGCCGAGCCCGACCTTCGGTACCGGAGGACTCATGTGGGCGGCGATGACGCTCGCTCTGCTGACGTTGCCGGTCGTCATTGTCGCGACCGAAGAAGCATTGGCTGCGGTGCCGCGTTCGATGCGCGAAGGTTCGCTCGCCTGCGGTGCAACGAAGTGGCAAACGATCGAACGCATCGTTCTTCCGCGAGCGATGCCCGGCATCATGACGGGCATGATTTTGGCGATGGCTCGCGGAGCCGGCGAAGTCGCACCGTTGATGTTGGTTGGAGCGCTCAAGCTCGCGCCGCATCTGCCGATCGACTTCCATGATTGGAGCGGCTCGCTCGGAGCATTACCGACCGGACCATTGCATCCTCAGCGCAGTTTCATGCACGTCGGCTTTCACATCTATGACCTCGGTTTTCAAAGCCCGAACAGCGAGGCCGCGAAGCCAATGGTCTTTACGACAACTCTCTTGCTGATCGTGATCATCGCGAGCATCAACGTCATAGCGATTTGGATGCGAGCACGTCTGAGGAAGAAGTACCAATTCAGTCAGTTCTGACGGCTCCAACAAGAGCCTCGGAGGCGACGGTGGCGTCGCCCAATTCGTAGCATGGACGCCTACGTCTGAGAGCGACCCTCACGGAATTGCAACCAACTGGAAGCACGGCCGTAGGCGTCCATGCTACGACTGCGGCGCAGCCGCCTCGTCTTCGGGGCTCAGTTCTCGACGACGCGTAGATCCTTGCTTTGTAACTTCAGCGCGCCGTGCGCGCATCTCGTAGCCGAAGTCGTAAGACTTCGGACGCATTCACTGCGGCTCCGAAATCTGACGATTTCGGCTACGGGCGATTGCGGGCAACGCCCGCGTTTAGGACATCACAGTGACGAACCCTCCAAAGAACATTGCCGGACAACCGAGTCGCCTCGAACGCATCTTGCGCGGCGAGCACATTGATCCCGTCATTCATCCCGAATTGCAGAACACCAGCAACGTGCTCGAGATCGACAACGTCAGCTTGTGGTACGGGCACAAGCAGGCGCTGTTCGACGTCAAGATGCCCATTCCTGCAGGCGGCGTTACGGCGCTCATTGGTCCGTCGGGCTGCGGCAAGTCGACTCTGTTGCGTTGCGTGAATCGCATGAATGACTTGATCGACAACATTCGCTTAGGCGGCGACATGCGGCTGAATGGGGATTCGATCTTCGATCCTCACGTCGACGTGATTCAGCTCCGGAAGCGAATGGGAATGGTGTTTCAGAAGCCGAACCCATTTCCGATGAGCATCTTTGAGAACGTCGTTTATCCGCTCCGCATCGACGGAGAACGTGATAAGCGAGTGCTTGAAGAAGTCTGTGAGCGAGCCCTCAAAGGCGCTGCGTTGTGGGACGAGGTGAAGGACCGCATTCACGAAAGCGGCCTCAGTCTTTCCGGCGGCCAGCAACAGCGACTGTGCATCGCGCGAGCGATCGCGAGTGATCCCGAAGTGCTGTTACTCGACGAACCGTGCTCGGCACTCGACCCGATCGCGACTGGCAAGATCGAAGACCTCATTCACGAGTTGCGCGGCGAGTACTCGATCTTGATCGTGACTCACAACATGCAGCAGGCCTCGCGCGTGAGCGACTTCACGGCCTTCATGTATCTCGGCCACTTGATCGAGTTCGGCCCGACCGACCGCATCTTCACAAACCCAAAGCTCACCGAAACAGCGGACTACGTCGGCGGCCGCTTCGGCTAAAAGTAGCTTGGGATTCCATCCCGAGCCGCAGCGGGCAAACGACCGCTCTGAAGCTGAGGCTCGTCGTCAGATCGCCGCTCGGTCCG
Organism: uncultured Planctomycetaceae bacterium; assembly: GCA_964573505.1. Classification (GTDB taxonomy): domain Bacteria; phylum Planctomycetota; class Planctomycetia; order Planctomycetales; family Planctomycetaceae; genus AM-0621. Next base: position 25,753 of record CAZNMS010000052.1, read on the forward strand.
GCTGTATCTTGAGAGCAGAGCGACTGCCGAGAGTGACCGTCCTCCGAGCAAGCCGCAACCATTGTGGCCCGACGCTCCGCGTCGGGAGTCGCGACGCGGAGCGTCGCACCACACTGCGTTCCAGCCGACCACAAGTCGAGACCTCGTTGTACGAGACGATCTCCATTCAGTTGCTCGGTTCGTGTTCGAACCTGTGTGAGTGGGGAACTCGGTCTGAGTCGGTCCGCCTTTGACGTTTTCTCCGCACTACATTGAGACGGCGTTTTCTTCCCTTGTTTGAGAAGCTCATCCCGCTGAGGCTCGGGATGGAATCCCAAGCTACTTCTGAGCCATTGCAGGCACACTCATCTCACTGAAAGGACTTCATGACTGCTGTATCCCGAGACGTTGTTAAAGCTCAGCTCGAATGGCGCTATGCGACGAAGAAGTTTGATCCGACTCGCAAGATCTCCGACGCAGACTGGCAGGTGCTGGAGCAGTCGCTCGTGCTGACTCCATCGAGCTTCGGCCTTCAACCGTGGCGCTTTGTGGTCGTCACCGATCCTGCGATCAAAGCTCAGATGCCGCCGCTTTCATGGGGACAGACTCAGCCAGTGGATTGCTCGCACATGCTGGTGCTGGCGATCAAGAAGAACGTCGATGCCAACTTCATCGACAGCTTTGTTGCGCGGACGGCAGAGGTGCGCGGAGTGCCGGTCGAGTCGCTCGCAGGCTTTCGCAAGATGATGGTCGGCTTCATCACAAAGGACGGCTTCCCCGTCGACGAGTGGGCGACGCGGCAAGTCTATATCGCGCTCGGTCAGTTCATGGGTTGCGCAGCCGTGATGGGCATTGACGCGTGCCCGATGGAGGGCATCGATCCGGTGAAGTACGACGAACTGCTCGGCTTGCCCGCGCAGGGGTATGCAACAGTTGTTGCATGCGCCGCCGGCTACCGAGCCGCCGACGACAAGTACGCCTCACTCCCCAAAGTGCGATTCAAGAGCGAAGACGTCGTGCAGCGGATGTAAGTTCGATTGCAGCCGATGTAACACCGAGGAGCGTCGTCGATTCGTCGTAGCATGGACTTCCAGTCCGTGCTTCAGGCCGCCGCTCGGAAGCAGGTCCGCATCGAGCTCGTCCCGACGGTTATCGGCCTCACGGCGACTGACCGCAGCCACCGTGTCGGACAGGCATTGCCTGCAATCTGACTTACATCGGCACATCCGCAGTTCGGCATTGTCATCCGCAGGAAAGCAGCCTTCTGACAGACAGATCCCTGCGGACGGCAGTCGCCGGACTGCGGATGAAGACGACTCGCTTCGGCTTCTCATTCGCGAACGGGTCGATCGCGATTGGCTCACCGCACCCACTCGCGAGGAAACCGCGCGAAGGTCAGCCCTCCGGCAACTTCATAGAGGACGCCAATCTCGCCGCTCTTCGTCACCGTCAGACACGAATACATGCAGCCGCGAGAATCGAGCAGGCGGCCGTTACTCCACTGTCGCCCTCCGTCGTTGCTCGCGCGAATCGTCAACGCGATTCGCTGCTTCGAACTGTTGGGGTTCGAGAACAGCAGCGGGCCGTTCGGCACTTGCAGCAGGCTCGCCATGCAGGTCGGATCGGGCACGGTCGACCAATGAGCAACCCACTTGCCCTCGACTCCTTTTGCAGGGTTCGTTGCCCACTCCCAGCGAGCCCATGCGCGTTGTCCGCTTCGCGACTCATCGCGCATCGACAGCAACAATGCTCCGTCCGGCAGTTCGACAATCTGAGATTCGCTCGTCGGCGGAGTCGACGGCAACGCCGCCGGTGAGATCGCCCAATGCTCGCCGTGATCGCGGCTCACGATGAAGCAGGAATGCGGGACGTTGTCTGCTCCTTTGAACTGAGCGGGGAAGATCAGCGCTCCGTCCTTTGTTTGAATGCCCGCACCCGGACCTTGAAAGAGGAGTCGCCATTCGGGCCGCTTCACTTGCTGAGTGATGTTGATCGGAGCCGACCATGTCGCGCCGTCATCGCTGCTTTTCGTGAGCACGAACTGACCGGTCTCTGCCGGAGTCAGCCCCGGTCCCGAGCCGTTCCAACTGCGATTGCCCTGCGACCACAACGCCGCGACGAAGATCGTGCCCGTCGTGCGATCGACCAGAATTGTCGGATCACCGACGCCATTCCCGCGCGAGCCCGCGACGTTCTTGTCGAAGTCGAGAATCGTCTGCATCGCCGACCAATTGGCACCGTCATCAGTGCTGCGCATCAGGCCGACATCAATGTTGCCCGGCAAGTCGGCGCCTCCGTCATGACGAATGTCGAAGACCGCCAGCAGCGTGCCTTTGTTCGACGTTGCCAAACCGGGGATGCGATAAACCTTCACGCCGTCATCACCGCTCTGCCGGATGACTCGATGAAACACATTCGGATCTTGAATACCCGGCTCGCGCGGCTGTTGATCGCGCGGCAAGTCGCGCGCACCGCGCCACTGCTGATGCAGCGCCGTCAGCTTCTCTTTCAGCACCTCGTTTGAGTCCGCTCGATCAACGATCGAAACCTCCGCGACATCGCATTCAAGCCCGAGCTTTGTGGCGGCATTTGCTCCGAGAATGAAGCCGCTCAACGGCTGAGAGGCTGCCGACTTCGCACTCGCTGCTTGAAAGCCGGATGAGCTGACGACCGCATGCCGCACGTTCGTTTGCGAGTCCGCTTTCTCGAACACAAAGGCATGAGCTTGCCACTCATCGAAGCTCGCGGTCAGCGTGACCGAGTCGGCATTCGCGGCATTCGAGATCGGAGGCGGTTGCACTCCGACTTGCCATTTCCCACCGCGTACTTGAGCCCTCGTCAGTCCCGAGTTCGTGCTGCCATCGAACAAGCAGCCTTCTGCCTGAGGATGCAATTTCAGCACGACAATCACCGTCCGAGCATCCGCGAGCGAACCCCATTGCCCGGCGGTTTGCCAGAGCGCAGAAGCTCCATCAAGCCGCACGACTGACCGCTGTTGCTCGCCCACTTGAGTGCGCCACAACCGAGGCTGCCCGACGACATGCGAAAGCTGCCGTTGCTCATCCTCGCACCGCCAACCGAGCACCGCGCCCTCCATCGCCTGCAACCCCGTCCCGACATAACTGACAACCGGACGAAGCCCTCGTTCATCAGCCGATGCAGCACCCGCAACAAGCGCCGCCAACACGCAACTCAGCACCAGCAATTGAAACCGTCTTGAGTTCGTCATTCATTGCCCCTTCAAAGTTCCAATTGGTGGAGTTATTCCGACATGTAACTGAACCATACAGCAACCAGCGAGGCTGTGCCTCCGCCCTATGGTCGCCTTTCGCTCCGCGAAAGAGCGTCTTTAAGGCGTCCCATCACGAACGAAGTCGATCGACAATTCCGAAGTTTGAAGACGCACTTTCACGGAGAGGCTGTGATTAAATCGCCCCCGAGCTTGTCTCGGGGGTTTAACGGCCTTTGCGCTACT
>CAZNMS010000053.1:0-5087 GCA_964573505.1 uncultured Planctomycetaceae bacterium
CCGACTGGGTCGATCGCATCTAGTAGCTTGGGATTCCATCCCGAGCCTCCGCGGGCTCGCCCCCACTTCAACCCCGCGAGCAACCGTCAAAGAAAGCCCCGGTCAGTAGCTTGGGATTCCATCCCGAGCCGCCGCGGGCTCGCCCCCACTTCAACCCCGCGAGCAGCCGTCAAAGAAAGCCCCCGTCAGTAGCTTGGGATTCCATCCCGAGCCTCCGCGGGCTCACTCCCCCTTCAACCCCGCGAGCAACCGTCAAAGAAAGCCCCCGAGCCCCGCTCTCCACTGACCTCGCGTCAGTGGAAGCAGCGGCTGGCGAGCTAAGAACCCAGAGCACAACCCTCATTGATCTCGCTCTCCACCGACCCCGTGTCGGTAGGAGCAATGACTGATTGGCTAACGCGATCGAAATCAGAGTTCATGCGAAGCCGCCAACGTCCGTCGCTCATTGAAGCCGGGCGGACTCAAAGGATCGTTAGCACCTCATTCATGCCCTGGCCGAGGCCGGTTCGGCGGAGAGACAAACCGTGCAAGTCGATCGCAGCAGAAACGCTCTTCGACGAAAGGCCCGCCTCGACAGGTTCAGAACGATTCGAGGCATGCTGAAAAACAAAGCCCGCTGCGACATTGAACGATCAGCGAGGTGCGCCTAACTTCCTCCCCGGAGAGATGGCAGAGCGGCTGATTGCACCGGTCTTGAAAACCGGAGACGCCTTGCGGCGTTCGGGGGTTCGAATCCCCCTCTCTCCGTATTTGCAGCCACACTCAACGGCTTGCAATCGCTCTCAAAGCCCTGCATTTGCAGGGCTTTTTTGTTTTCCGCTTCCGAATCAATTCGAGCGTCTTCGAGCCGGATAACTCTCAACGACTCGCAATCGCCATCAGGCTGTTGGACCAAATTTGGGGCCAACTGGGCCAAATTTGGTGCCAACAAACTTGGCTCCGCTTGGCCTCGAAAGACCGGTTCAACGCTTTCGACGATCGGCTTCGATGGTTCGATCAGTCGCCTTGCAACGCCATCAGTTCCGGTCGCTTTGAGAGTCTCGCAACTGACCTCACTCGAACTCGGCTCGGTTCCGGTCGGGAGCATCGGCAACTTCGCAACCGCCGCTCCGAGGTCATACAGGCTCGCGTGAGTGTAGCGCCCGATGGTTAGCTCGACGGTCGAATGCCGCGCGAGTCGTTGCATCACCTTCGCAGGACAACCCGAGCGACCGAGCCGCGAAAGGAACGTGTGCCGCAGCGCGTGAAAGTCGGCTTGTCCGTCTTCGTTCGTGTAGGCCACGCCCGCCACTTTGAGGTCGAGCTTCATGAACTTGCCCGCGCCCTTATTCACGGACCACTTGCCGCCCCAAATGGCTTCCCGCTTTGGCAACGTCGCGAGCCACGGTTTGAGCAACTCGACCAAGTCCGGCGGCAACGGGAGCACGTCACCGCGCCGAGCCTTTTCGTTCTCGGCTTCGATCCGAACTGTTGGCGGTGACGATGCGAGGTCGAAGTCGGCAGGAGTCAGGCTTCCAAGTTCCTTCGCTCGAAGTCCGGTTCCCAGAGCGGTCGAGTAGAGCGTGAAGCGTTGCCAGCCGGTCAGCTTCCCTCGAACCGGTCCCGCCTTCGCCGCTTTGAGCAAGCCCGCAATCTCGGCTTCGGTAAGTTCGCGGCGTTCGAGTCGGCGGTCGGTCTTCACGTTGCCGCCTTCGAGATGCGCGAGTCGGTCATCATCCGTGCGATGGTCACGAACCAGCCAGCGCGTGAGTTGCTTCACGGCGCGAAGGTAGTGGTTCGCAGTTTGTTGCGACTTGCCACCGCGCTTGAGGTCCGCGAGGAAACTTTGAACGCGACTCGCGGAGATGTCCTTGATGAACTTGAAGCCGCAACCAGTCACCACGTCCGCCGCTCGCTTCGATACAAGCTCACAATGCGCCGTCGTGTTGCCTTTGTCCGCGAGCATCTTCGAGAACTCTTCGAGATGAACGGCGAGCGGCTTCCTTCGATGTTCCTCGAAGGGATCGGCGAGCCCCGCCTTTTCGCGGTTCGACTTCAACAGCAGCTCGCGGAGCATCGCTTCGGATGCGACCTTGTCCGAACACAGCGGCACGCGATGAAAGCCGCCGAGCCCGTTCGGGATCTTCGCGTAGTAGTTCTTCGTCTTGCGACGTTGACCGGTCTTGCGGTCGATGTAGGCGCGCTTAAAGACCTTAGCCATTAGCGAGCGTCCTTTCGGCAACGCCAGCCGGGAGGGGCGGGGTTGCCGTCCCGCTTGTCCTCCCGACCGGCAAAGGAACACGTCAGAGAATGATTCGGCTCGGACTCTTAACGCTTCTCGCGTCACTGTGACACGCGAGCCAACTCGATGACTCGCGACGAACCGATCGGCAACTTCATCGGTTCGCGACATCGAGCTTCGCGACTTCATTCATCATCGAGCCGTCAGACGACAGCGCTCGAGTTCTCACAGCAGACCGTGAGCACACTCACGCTTTGGCGACTCGCTCGCAGCTCGGCCGCGCTTCGTGCGATCGCTCGGCACTCGGTCGAGTTCGATCGAACCGCGTCGACATCAAACGGCCAACCATCCACCCATTGGCGGTGTCCGGTCACAATGAGACCGAACGCGCCAGCGGAGCAACTCTGCAAACTGCGAGAGCATCACCATCGAGCTTGCGCTCTGCGGTTCGATCTCGCGGGATGCGTTTGAGGACTCGCTGAGCCAATCGACTTCAACATCAGGCGGCGCGTCGATGCCTAATCGCACCGAGACCGCTCCCGTGCCGAGCACCGTCACAACTGCTCGACCAATGCGGACGGACTGCCCGCGCCTTCGTTTCACAACTATCATCGGCTTCACTCCATTCTTGAGCCTGCAAAGGCTCGGGAATCAGCCGGGCGAGTGCTGAGAACACTCGCTCGGCATTGAACTTTGAGCGGTCGGCACCATGCCCCCGCATCTCGTTACGGTTCCAAGTCGCTGTAGTTTCCGCTCCAGAGCGGAAACGCGACCGACGGCAGCGCCGCCACTTCCGGCGGCGCTCGAGCCCAGCATTCGAGCCGCCTTGCCGACTTCATTGAGACCGGCCTTCGAGTTGCTCGCGTGTAACTTTCGCGACATCGCTTCGGCGTCATGCCTGCGCCTCGACTTCCGCAACGGGCCACGGCTTGCCGGTCACGACATAGACCCTCAAGAGTCGACCGGCTTCGGACTCACGCCGCTCTCCCGAGTCCTCAATCAACCCGAGCTTCACGAGTTCGCCGCGTCTCGGTCGCTCGGTGTCTCCCTTCATCTCGAGCGCTTGCTGCACTTCGAGGTCCGTTGCTCCGGTCACATCTCGCATTACGAAGAACTCGAACACCCGCCGCGCTTGCTGCGAAGCCACGGGCCGGATGCGTCGAGCCGCTTCGTTGCTGGTGTCGGTTCCATTACAGGGCGGGAACGTCCGCAGACATCTGCGCTTGCCGTTCGCGACGTTGCTGGCATCCGTTTGGTGAGAACGCGGAAGAACTCGCCGCGCCGGCCGTGAATCGGTTCGAGCCCTTCCCGCCGCTTCGAACAATGTGAGTTGCCGTCTCATGCTTCACCTCGCGAATGGAACAAGCGAGGAAAGGCATCACTGACCGAGCGGAGCACGTTTGCCGCTCGCGAAAGCCAGTTCGTCGGGACCGCTTCACCGGGCAACGCGGGCCGCACTTCCAACGGCAGGCAGCGACGGCGTTGAATCGCTTCGGTCCGCGCCGAGTACGCATCGCGAAACTGAGCATTGAACGCCGCCGCGCTGTCGATCGGCCAATCGCAGAGCTTTGCCCAACCGCCGAGCGCTTTGACTGTCTCGCGAGTCACATCATCGAGCGACTCGAGCGCCTTGTCTCGACCGTAGAAACCATGCCGCCGAATCGCTTGCCGTACTTCGGCCAGCGCGTCGGACCACGGCTTCGCCGAGCCGTTTGCCGCTTCATCAGCGAAGCGTCGAATCGTCGCGATGTCGGGCCACTTCCCGACCTCACACACAAACCGAGCGACCGCGACCGCCGCCGCGTCAGCGGGCAAGTCGCAAAGGAGCGCGAACCAAATCTCAAGCTCTTCGTGTTCGAACTTGATGCGACACCCTCTCGCGAGGGCTCGAATCACGACCTTGAACTCATCTCTTGTCATTGCACTTTCCTCAAGAAAAGAAGTCCGCTCTCAGAGCGTCCCTCGGTAGTTCGATCTTGCCGCCGCGCTATTCGCCGAGCGGTCAACATCGGATGCGCCACGTTCTTCAAGGGAATCGCATCCGTCCCATCGGTCCCGTCCGTCCCATCAACTCGAATCGACCGAGCCCCATCGCGAGCCGCGTCTAAAAGTCATCAATCGCATCGAGCGACCGGCGGCCATTCGTGCCGCGTCCGTCGTCGCAGTAAGCCCCATCAAGCAACTTCTCGAAGTTCCGCGTCGGTCCTTCGCGACCGCGCTTCAGTAGCCACGCGACCGAGAACCACGGCTTGCCATGCAGGAAGTTCGAGCGTCTCACGGCTTCGACAAACTGCGGCGCGTCCGCGAGTCGGCAGAGTGCTTGCGGAGCATCTCTCCGCGCGTGTTCCCAGAGTTCGACCAACTCCGGCAGCTCGTTCTCGCGAACGCTCGGAGCAACGCTCGGCGGCAAGTCCTGCAACGCATCGAGCAACCCGGCCAACCCGCTCGGCACGATCAAGTCCGGCTCGCGAGCTTGCCCCGAGTCCGCTTGCGTCGTCGTCGAATCGCTTTGCGACTCAGAAGCAGCTTGTGGAACAACTCTTCCACCAACAGCCGCATCGCCCCAGTTCTCGGCAATCATCCAACCGAGTTCGACAAACAGCGGCAGACCGACCTCGAAGACCGATGCCGGGCAACCGGTCTTCAGTTCGAGGTCTTCGCAAGTCAGCGGGCCATCGGCATCGGCGAGCGTCCCATGTATCGGGCACTTTGCTGCGATGGCGATGACACAACACCAAGCGCCATACAGAGCCGCGCCGTTGCTCTCCCGCATGAGCCGTCGAAAGCCCTTGCCATCGTGCTTGCAGGGCAACGCCACCCAACGGAGCGGACCTTTGACGCGCTTCGATTGAGCAACCTCGAAGTG
>CAZNMS010000053.1:5097-28875 GCA_964573505.1 uncultured Planctomycetaceae bacterium
GAAGTGAGCGTCCCAATCCCGAATGCGATAGAGAAACCCTCGCGGCGCGGTTGCATGAACCGCGCGCGGGTTCGGAGTATCTTTCATAGTGATGAAGCCGCGCAGCGAGGCGCGGTGAAGTCGCAACGGTCGAAGCTGGGGAGCGAGAGACCGGCGAGAGCCACGGAACGGCGAGAAGAATTCGAGCGAACGGCAGGTCAGCGGCTAGGCGGTCCTGCCGTTCGTCGTTTGCAGAGCGTCCCAAGTCTTGCGGTCGAGCAACCGCCCTTGAGCTTCCGACTCGGAGAGCCAGCGTTCGATGGTGTCGCGTCTCCAACGGACGCAACCGCGAGACAGCGAGAGAGGGCCGGGCAACTTCCCCGCCGCCTTCATTCTGAACGCCGTCGAAACCGAGACCGCCAACAACCGCGCGAGTTCCTCGATATCAACCAACAATGTCGCAGCTTCCGTTTGAGGAGCATCGACCTTCATGAGCCTGCCCCCTCTCTCACGATCTTGCCGCCTTGAGCGATCCATTGTTCGATCGTCTCACGCGCCCAACGATTGAGCCGCCCCAACTTGGCCGGGGCAGGCATCAGTTTCGCCTTCACCATTCGAGCGACATGCCGCTTCGAGCACTTCAACAACGCCGCCACATCGGCATCGTCCAGAATCCCCGCGTTCTTGTCCGTCACGTTCGACATCAGACATCCCTTCGCAGCCAGAGTGAGCGTCCTGCAACGCCAGTCATCACAGGTCTGCGAGGGAGTGTTTCAATCGCGATGCGAAATGCCTGCATGGTTCCCGGTTCTCAGAACCAGTTCCGCGCCGGAACCATTAGTCGCGTTCCAAAGGAGTGTCCTTGAGGGAGCGAACGACGGCTAAGGTCTTCTCTCGGTTACCGCCAACTGCGCTATGAATCGCATTGGCCTTGCCCCCAAGCCTCTCCATCGCATCCCAAATCTCAATGAGCCTTTCTCGGGGCACTCCTAACGACTCAGCGCGTTCGTCGATCTTGTCCTTCAAGGCGTCTTGCGATTGCACAACCCCGCGCCGTCCGACCGAGTTTGCTTTTATCGCATTCGATTTGCCTTGTGCTTGCCGATCATTGTTTGCGGCATCCGATGCCGGAGCGGCAAGAGTAATCACCACGGGCTCGATCAGATTGTTGTCGGCAACTTTGTGCTGAAGTCCTAAATGTGACTCGCGGACATATCTTTGAGCGGCAAAGACTTCTCGCTTCGCGATGACTAGCAGTTGGTCAATGCCTGCAACTTCGATGCGATCAAACGCTTTGGTGAATCGCTGGGTTTGCCATGCCATTCCGAATCGCTGCATCAGGGACCGCGAGTCAGCATCTGATTCGGGGCTGGCATCCTTCATGACGACTTGGACAGAGTCGGGATTCTCTTCCAACAGCAGTTGTACCAAGAGCCAAAACAAACGATCCCAAAGCTTGAGAACATACTCCAATGACGAATGAAAATGATCTTCACCGAAACCAAATCTGATCAATACGGGTTGCGATGTGACTTCGATCAAATGCCGTATCGAGCACCATAGCTCTATGTTCGAACTTAGAAGCTCATCGCCGTCATTTAGCTCGTCTCCCCAGTTGTCGTAAATAATGCTACGCGCTTCAGTATCAACGCCTTCTCGAACTGCAATGACGAGCTTCTTTAATTGCTCTGTGTGCAATTCCGCCGTTCGCAATGCGTCAGTCAACGCCGACAACTCTTCCTCCATCGTCTTCGGGACAGAAACAGGATGTTCAAGCAGCGTGTCGAACTTCCGGTTCGGACTGACTCTTGGCGGCTCGGAACCAACCCCGCGAGTGAGTAGCCATCTGCAAATTGCCGTTGCTACTACTGGTAAATTCGCAATCTCATAGGCCCACGCATAGAAGCCTTCGCCTGTTGGCACAGTTGACACATCAACGAATCGCCGAAGTTTGGATTCCTTCGGCTCGAATAGCACTGCTATCGAGCCGAAGGTGTCACGAAATCTCTGTGTTGAGGAAGACCGCTCATCAGCGCTCGGGTCGTTCTCGAACCCTTTGCCATCTGCCGTAAGGCGAATCGCGATGTCATCAAGAAATGCGCAAGGGCCGTTCGAGCGTTGGTATTCGTGAGGTATCAGTTTCGCAATGGGGCTCCGGTCGCTCTTCGAGACTGCGATCAAAAACCGAATCCATCGTAATCCATCCCGTTGATTTGGATCTGATTTCCCGCCGAGAGTGACGAACTCTAAATCTTCGTCAGTGATACCCAATTGACCTACTAACCTCGGTGTCAGTTTTGAGAGTTCTTTGAAGCTGCGAACAGCCACCTCCCACCAATTCTGAATTGTTGATTCCGAATTGCATTGAAGTGGAATCGTGAGGCCGAATCCAAAACAGGAATCGGCCTTTCGCCAACGTGCGCCGCCCATGTCGATTTGATATTCCGGGCAAGTGAAGACTTGCGGCTTGCACATCAAATTTAAGAAGTAGCTTGCTACCGGCTCTTCCGCGTAGATGACGGTGAGGTCGAATGGCGGCAGCGTTTCCAAGTCTCGCAGGCTTTGGCGGATTAGTGAGGCAGCGACGAAGTCGAGGGGGCTCTCTGCCGCCGAAGAACGAGTCGGCTCAACTTGGTTACTCATTGTTGTTCCCTTGAATGCGGGCCGGTTCGAATGCGGGGCAATCAAGGGAATGAATTTGCCACCGCACCCGAGCCGCTTCGGTCGCAATGGGGATCAGCCACAGCGACAACCCGACCGCAGGAATTCTAAAGCGAGCACCCCAATGAGAACATCAAGCCACTGAGCCCGAACCTTTCGATCCTTCGTTGAACTGCTCGTTTCCCGTTGAGGCCGCTCGCAGCTTTCGGAGTGTCCTCTTGATGCCCGCCCCTCGAAGCGCGGGGTTTGCAACCGTGCGGCTTGCGTCACTCAACCTTGTGGCTTTCGCCCCCCCCCACCCCCCTCACAAAAACTTTCGCGAGCGCGCACAGCGGGACCATGCGGTCTAGGTCGCGAGCAGTCGGAGAATGTGAGCCCCCCTACCGTTTGCCGCTCGCACTCGCTTCCGCACGACGAAATCCACTCTTCGAGACCGAAACCGATGGCGAGCGAATGGGAACAGTTGCGACCGAATGCGAGCCACTCCCAAGAAGCCCGCTCGCAACTTTGCGAGCCGGTTCGACCGCGTGTTGACGGGTCCTTCCCGAGTGTTTCTCGCGGGAGTCCTCCGGGAACAGTCGCAAGAAAACACACTCTTTGTTTGCGCATTTTTGCGGATGATGGTTCTGGAGTGGCTTTCGGACTCAGTCGCCTTTCTTGCCGTTTCTGAACACTCAGTTTTGGGGATGGTTTTGGAAATAAAGTGTGTGTCCTCTGCCGAGTGTTCCCTATGGACTCGGTCGGGATTGCCTCAGGAAGGACCCATTCGTCTTCGGGGTCCGTCGCGCGTACATTCGCGGAACGACGAACGGGGGCGGTCGAATTCATCCCGAGTCCCGCTCTTCTGACCAAGCATTGAGGCTCGCGTTGACGCGAATAAGTTTTCCCAAAGCCCTCTATCGTTTGGCGCCAATCCCCAACCGCGACCGCCACTCGGAGCACGATCAACCACGCTCGGAGCATCGTCTACCGTGCTCGGAGCGCGCTCCGAGCGTCGTCTACCGCAATCAACCGCAGTATCCCTACAGGACAGCACAGAACACGACAGCAGACGACAAGACGAGAGAAGACCGCTCGCCCCTTCGCGCGACTCAGAAGCACGGTCGCAGAGAACGCCATCACCGAGCCCTTCATGTAGGCTCGCGGGTTTGTCCCGAGCAAAGTTCTCAACGCGAACCTTTCGCGGAGAACAACCAGCGGAGCGCAGACTTAAATTGCCGCGACCTCAGCACCGCCATCCAGAGTGAAAAGCAAAATAGGGAGTCGGCAGGACGCTCAAATCCCAACCGACTCCCATCGCATGAAACTCCGCTTTCGCGGAAGCTCGAAGCTATCACTTCACAAGAGAACGAGCAAACTTCGAGGCTCGGTCACATCGGGCAACTTCAGAGCAAGCTCACGGCGTCGCTCGGTCGAAGACGGTGATGTGAATCGACTACCGGACCAAGTTGGGGAATGTCGCGATGCGAATCATCTTTCTCGATGTGGATGGCGTGCTCGTCACGTCGCGAACCGAGCACATCCTCATCAGCCGCTTTGCTGCCTTCGATGTTGATGCCGTCCGGGAGATGAATCGACTCACAGAAGCGACGGGAGCGAAGTTCGTGCTGAGTTCCTCTTGGCGGCGCAACGAACGAGTGAAGTCGATGCAGCGCTACATGAAGAGTCAGGGACTCGTCGGCGAGCTGCTCGACTTCACCGGCATCCGCCGAGACAGCGACCGCCGCCTTGAGATACTCGACTGGCTCGACCATCAGTCAGAGCGTCCCGAGTTCGTCATCGTCGACGACGAATACGACTTCCTCGAACTCGAAGCCCGCCGCGTCCAAACCCACATGGAAACCGGCTTCACCGCCGAGCACTGCGACCGAGCCCTTCAACTCTTCAATGTCCGTCCGTAAGACAATGAGGAACCAGTGCCCTGCTTCGTCGAACGAATCAGATGCTTTGCGAGGCGCAAGCACTCAACCGGCTCGCGCGTAGTCATGGCAACTCGGCAAGTTCAAAGAACGGATTGCCAAGAGCAATTACATGGCAGAATGCGATACCGTCGCACTGGAACAAGAACGCATTAACAAGGAATGCAAGTTCAGACTTTGATATTGAGACAATCAAGCATTCAAATTCAATAGAGAGTGTCGCATCTTTCACCAATACAGAATCTTCTTGCTCACCGTTATATGTTCCACATCACCCGATGCCACCGCATTCTCTGGATCGAACAGCACTATGTTCTTTCCAGTACAAAGAGAACTATCGAAACAAAGCCCGTCAAAACCCTTTAGACGAAAAAACTCAGCAAGATACTGAGTCGGCACATATTCAAGTTCGGAGTCGCCGCTCCTAATTGGACGAGATAGCGTCTGTGCAAACTTCTCCAGAAGAGCACTATGATTGAGTGCGTATTTCAAGTCCTCGTGCCCAAGCGGGTCAATGGCTAGGGCACGAAATGTAAGGTCGGCAATTCTGCATTTCGGATTCAGTTGGAACTTGGCAAGAGTGACTTGGTCTCCCGGTTCAGCCCTCACTTCAGCAACCGCAGTGATCTTGTCAGTTGCAAGGTATAGATATGAGATACCAGCCGGATTCGCTCTCCCGCCCTTCTTGATGATCTCGGCAGGTGGAGCCCCATTTCTTTGCGGGAGTGTTCGCCAATTCTGGCCCGTATTAAATCATCTGTGTGATGCGACTGTTTGCAACTCTCGATGTAGTGTGCAAGGTCACGCTCTATATTGAAGCCATAGAGGGTGTTCGCCTCTTTGTTGGTCAATGTGAAGAATCGCCATCTATGCTTTAAATTCTTTGAAATCGAATCCCAGATCTCGTCGGCCCATGCCTCGTAAATGCATTCGCTGCTATATTCATCAAGATCATCCCAATCGCCCCACAATTCGCCGAGGACTTCGCGTTGCTTTTCCTCACCCATGTCATCAGAGAAAAGCTGCCAGTCGTTCTGAAGATGACTGAGAAGATCGTCGCAGTTCGAAGCAAACAATGAACATTTATCTTCGGAGCCGTAGACATAATCATGCCCTTCTTCGGCGATGTGATAAAAGTTCTTAAGGGGTTCGAATAGGTGGGCTAACTCGGTTGCATCGCGGACCAACACGTTTGACGCATTGCAGGATGGACAATTCTTGACCGACTCCCCCGTGCGGAATTCGTCATCGAGTCGGGTGCTCTCACCAAAACAGTGTCGACAGACCTGCACTTAAATTCTCCAATCAAAACGTCGGAAGCGTAGGATTTGGAACCGACATAGAATCACATCCGCTCTAGCCAGACTTGCATAATCGAGGGCTGGCCTAGCTTTCTCAACTCAGAGCACGCTGAAACGCGCTCCGAGTATTGTCTACTGCAATCAACCGTGCCTCCCCTTTAAGAGAAGACACGCCATCAGAAGGCAAGGCAAGAGAGGACATCCCGCAGCATTGCGCCTCTGAAGCCACGTCGCAGCGAGCACCATCGCCGAGCCCTTAAAGCAGGCTCACGCCATCGTCCCGACGAGCGCTCACAACGCGGCACGCTCGCAGCTCGCGGAGCAAAGCCATCCGGGCGAGAGCTTCCAAGCCCTCAACACGCCGCCCCCGTGAGCCCAACCGCGACCGCCGCCCGGAGTGTCGCCTACCACGATCACCGCAGTATTCCTACAGGACCGCACAGAACACGACAGCAGACGACAAGACGAGAGAGGACCGTCCGCAATGCCCTGACTCTTCAACCAAGTTGGACCATGAGCGGCTTCGAGGGCTAAGCTCACTTCGGAGCGTCGGCTTATCACAAGCCGGACAGCAACCGCCTTTCGAGACCACCCTCATGACTGTCACCGTTCGCATCGAGCAAACCGGGAACGAGTTTGAAGCCAGCGTTGTTGGCCTACCCTCGCTGACGATTCGAGGACGCTCGCGCGGTGAAGTAATCGAGTCCGTCCGTTCGCGACTGACTCAAGAAGTCGAGCGCGGCGACATCGTGACTTTGGACCTTCCGCCCTCGACCAACATCATGAGCCAAGCCGGAGCGTATGCCGACGATCCAACGCTCGCGGAGCTTTGCCGGGACGCCTACGCCGCGCGAGACATTGAACGCGACGCCCTCCCCGTGAGTGAATGATGGTCGCGCTCGACACGAACATTCTGACGCGCTTTTGGTACGGCGAGCCCGACATCGTTCGCCGCATTGCCGCCCTGCCCGCGTCCGAGTTGTCGGTTCCCGTCGTCGTTCTCGAAGAAGTCTTGCGAGGTCGCCTTGATGCCATCCGCAAAGCCGAGTCCGGCCAGTCACGTCTGAGTTTGGCTCGCGGTTATGAGTTGCTCGGTCGGAGCTATGCCGACCTCCGTTGCTTCCGGCTCATGCCCTACAGCGACGAATGCGACTCGCTGATTCAGGACTGGCGACGACAACGGCTGCGCGTCGGCACTCAAGACCTTCGCATCGCAGCCATCACGATGACCAACGGAGCGAAGTTGGTGACATCCAACCGCCGCGACTTCGAGCAAGTTCCCGGCCTCACGGTCGAGTTCTGGGGATAGCTTTCAAGTCAAGCGCCCGATCAAGGCTCCACCGTTCCGAGAATGGTCACGAGCGTCGTCCTCACATGCTCCGGTAGCGCTCGGCACTCGCTGACAAGCCGCTTCAAGTCCGCGACCGAAACCGGCATCACTTCCGAGCGGTCTTCCGCGACTGGTGCCAATTTTGGGCCAGTCGCCTTCGGCTTGAGAGCCCGCGTCGTTCCGATGTCCTTACGCGGCAATGTCTTCGAGCAATCGTCGTCAGAGCATTGCACCGGTCTTGAAAACCGGAGACGCCTTGCGGCGTTCGGGGGTTCGAATCCCCCTCTCTCCGCCTTCGCGGGCGTTATCGGCGACTCGCTATCGCTCTCAAAGCCCTGCAATTGCAGGGCTTTTTGTTTTCCGGCTCCGAATCATCTCGAGCATCGTCGAGCCGGATATACCGCGAGAGGTGTAACGCAAATTGCATCGAGAGCTTCCGCGTTGCCGAACAGACCATGTCACTCGCAAGTTGCTGCCTATGGGATGATTGGTTGGAGCCCCCTACTTGGAGACTCCAACGCGACTACTGCAACGAGCCTCCATTGGAGAGAGCCTCAATCACTCGATGGTCAAAAGCAGATTTGACCGCTCGGAAGTCACACTCCCAGCTCACGCAGAAGCAACTCGCGGTCTCTCGTCAGCTCTGCGACTTCGCCCAATTGGCGGGGAACCAGCGCAGAGTTTTGGTCTGCGGATTCTTGCCCCCAGCCCATAGACCTTTCTCGACGAGGACCGCCTGACAGTTTGAGCGATCTGCGAATTTCGCCTCGCATCTTGTCGTCCTCCTGCTTTCTTGAAGACGGACTTCGGGAAGATGGAGTGCTGAAAAAATCGTCGTCTCCCGAGGCGCCCTTAGGTACCGCTGCCGCGTCAGCTCAAGAGACCGTTTATGCCTGCTGCTGTTTCCAATGGGCTCTATCGCTGACTCTGCGATGTGCAATTTGAATGACACTGTCTCACTTTGTCGTCCTCGGCGGCCTTTGCAGTTTCTTGCGAGTTACAGACTCAGAACGAGACAGGAAGCAGGAGTTTCTCGACGGAGCGTTCTCAAGCGGAGCTTCAGAACGAGTACGCCGAAGAGTGTGATTCGCAGTGCGGCAGCGAGTGGATGATGGGGCATGACGAGTGGCTACTTCGGGTTGCGAGTTGCGGAGCGACTCACCGATGTAGCGCGGAGGCAGTTGCCTGAGCACGCTTCGGTTTGTCTCTGCAATGCTGGCGTAGATGCGACTGCTTACGGGCGAGCGTGCAGTCGCGGCCTATGTTTTCTCATTGAGGGAGATCCGTAGCTCGGGAATTCGCTTTTCGGCGGAGTGCATTCGGGTCTGCTTCGCTCAGGACGCATCATGGCCGAATCCGAATCCACTCAGGGACAAAGCGCTACGCGCACTGCATCTCAGCAACGGCGCTGGTATCGCTTCTATTGGATCCTTGCCGCTCTCGATGCTGTCGCCGTGACGGTCGTGCTCGGGCTGAATTGTTGGGCCATCTCAGAGTGGCGAGAGACATTGCAGTTTCATGAGCGATGCAGTCAGCAACTCACGAAGCAAGCCGAGATCACGAAGCTCGCCGGTCGTTGCCGCCATACCGCCTGCTTTGCGTCGGACACTCAGTCGGCGACGGAATCACAGCGAGAACTCAAAGCAAACTTTGCATCTCTATGGCTCAAGCTCGACGGCATGCGGATCGGCGAACTGAAGGAACTGCTCGCGGGCCGCGCGGATGAGCTGAATCAAGAATGGCTGAAGGTCACCGTCAAGACTCGCCGCTTCGAGCAAGAGTGCCTGAAGGCGATCGCTCAACGAGGAGTCGTCGCCAACGGGGAAGCAGTCGAGTGCAGCGAACTCAATACCGCCTATGCGCAAACGATCGAGGAGTTTGAAGGCATCCATTCGCTCGTCACTCTCGCGAGTCACGAGTTGGCGGAGCGCCATCAAGCTCAGATCGAGAACGTGCGCGTGATGCTATGGCTGCTCGGTATTGCTGGAATCGTCGTTACATGCAGCGTGTATCTGATGGGACGCCGCTTCTCGCAAGAGATCAGTCAGTCGTTCGATGCGTTCGCCGAGAACGAATCGCGACTCGCTGAGAAAGAAGCGCGGCTCAGCACGATCATCGACACTGCGGCTGACGGCGTGATTGCGATGAACCATCAAGGCGTCATCGAACAGTGCAATCAAGCAACGCTCGATCTCTTCGGTCTGCAACGAGAAGACCTCATCAAGCAACCGATCTTCGCGTTCTTGGAAGAGGTCAACGACAGCACGGATGCAGCGGGCGGTCTCTGTCTCACGCTGTTCGACATCAACTCGGCGATTGGCAAGAAGCAGGAGTACTGCGGCACTCGGCGCGACGGCACGAAGTTCTATGTCGAGTTCGCAGTGGCAGAAGCGCGCATTCGCGATCGTCGCATCATCACCGGCATCTTGCATGACGTGACGGAGCGCCGGCGCTTTGAAGTCGAACTCAAGCAAGCCAGTGTTGCAGCCGCTGCTGCGACCGAAGCGAAGAGTCAATTCTTAGCCAACATGAGCCATGAAATTCGCACTCCGATGACGGCGATCATTGGCTACGCGGACCTCTTGCTCGAACCCGGTCAGTCGGCGGACGAACGCACTCGCTGCGTTGAAACGGTTCGTCGCAATGCCGATCACCTGCTGACGCTAATCAATGACATTCTCGATATTTCGAAGATCGAAGCCGGCAAGATGACGGTCGAGAAGATCAAGATGTCGCCCAGTCAGATCGTCGGAGATGTTGCGTCGCTCATGCGAGTGCGAGCACTCGAAAAGAAGATTGGCTTCGAAGTCATCTACGACAGTCCGGTGCCGGCCGAGATCACCGGCGATCCGGTGCGCGTCCGGCAGATCCTCATCAATCTCGTCGGCAACGCGATCAAGTTCACAAAGTCGGGCGCGGTCAAGATTCACGTTTGGAGTGCGAATCTCGGCAAGCCCGATCCGCAGATGTGCTTCCGCGTCGTCGACTCGGGCATCGGCATGAGTCCCGAGCAACTCGGGCGACTGTTTACGCCGTTCACTCAAGCGGATGTCTCGACAACGCGGCAGTTCGGCGGCACGGGATTGGGACTGACTATCAGCAAGCGGCTCGTCGAAATGATGGGCGGGCAGATCAACGTTTCGAGCGTGCCCGGATTGGGTTCGAGCTTCGAAGTACAACTGCCAACCGGCTCGTTGTTGGGCGTGCGCATTCTGGAGAATCCCGTCGAAGCTGAGTTCGAAACATCCGGTGCTGAAGCGCGTTCCGTCTATGCCGTGCGACTCAATGCGCGGATCTTGTTGGCTGAGGACGGCGTCGATAATCGCCGCTTGATCTCGTACCACTTGCAGAAGGCTGGCGCGACCGTCGTTCCTGCTGAGAATGGGCAGATCGCTTTCGATAAAGCGCTCGAAGCAGTGCAGAAGGGGCAGCCATTCGACGTCATCTTTATGGATATGGCGATGCCGGTGATGGATGGCTATCAGGCAACCTCAAAGCTGCGTGAGCACGGCTATCGACGACCGGTTGTCGCGTTGACCGCGCATGCAATGTCGAGCGATCGCGATAAGTGCCTCTCAGCCGGTTGCGATGACTATCTCACGAAGCCGATCGACCCGCGAAAGCTCATCGAGAAAGCTCGGCAGTACGTTTCGCAATCGCATGACATCGTCGAGGACGCAGTGCCGTCCGCAAGAGGCGAAGAGCCGACCGCACTCGATCAAGTGATGGCTCGCGTTGAACCGAGTCACGACTCGCAAGCACCTCATGTCGCCGCAGCAGCGAATGCTGACGACGCATCGAACTACGAAGACGGCGAGGACGATCGACTCATCAGTGAGTTCGCGAACGACGCCGATATGGTCGAAATCATCGAGATGTTCTTGGATGGACTCGAAGAGCGAGTGACGTCACTCGATGCGGTTTATGGAGCGAGCGATCTCAATCAATTGGGAAGTATCGCACATCAACTGAAAGGTGCGGCCGGCGGTTACGGATATCCCATCATCAGCCGACTGGCGTGTGACGTTGAACGACTGGCGAAAGCCGGTGAAGCGGATGACGTCTTACGATCAACATTGGACCGACTCGTTCTGATGTGTCGTCGTGCGATCGCCGGGGGTGCAATGCTTACTACAGCGTCGAGTTAGAATCGCAGCGCACGATGTAGCCGAAGTCGTGAGACTTCGAATGCAACGGGTTTGTGACATCGTTCGATTCCCGCAAACTCGTTTAACCGCTTCGCCGTCGGCGTGCGTTTCTTCCGCATGGCGAGACGGCAACTGTCACTCGCCGATCGCAAACACAATCAGGCAGCGCGGCAATTCGTCTCGAATAACTGCTGCATCATCCTCAAACACGATCCGCTTACGAACCGCTCACGGAGTACCTCATGACTCAGAAGATTCTCGCGATCGACGATTCGCCCGACATTCATCAGTTGCTTCGCGTCCGGCTCAAGCATTTGGACGTGCAACTCGACTCGGCGTTGAACGGCATCGAAGCAATGCAAAAGATCGAGTCCGAGCACCCCGATCTCATCTTGTTGGATGTCTGCATGCCGGACGTCAGCGGCTTTGAACTCTGTAAGTCGATCAAAGCGCGACCCGACTCATCCAATATCCCGATCATCTTTTTGACGGGTGCTTCAGAGGTGAAGCAGAAGGTGATGGGCTTCGAAGTCGGTGCTGTCGACTACATCGAGAAGCCCTTTGAACCGGAAGAACTGACGGCGCGAGTGCGTGCTGCTCTGCGTTCGAAGCGTTACTTCGACATGCTGGCGCAACGCGCGATGCTTGATGGTTTGACGGGGCTTTGGAATCGGACCCACTTCGATCAACGATTGCTGGAAGAGGTCGCGGGGAGTCAGCGATATGACCGCCCATTGTCGCTCGTCATGCTCGACGTCGATCGGTTCAAGAGCATCAACGACTCTTACGGGCATCCCTTCGGTGACGAAGTTTTGCAGTCCGTCGGCGACGTGATGATTAAGAACGCGCGGACGTCGGACAGCGCATGCCGTTACGGCGGCGAGGAGTTCACGATCATCCTGCGCGAGACCGATGTCGAAGGCGCGGTCGTCTTCGCCGAGCGACTGCGCGCTCAAATTGAAGCGTTGAAGTTCAAGCACAAAGGACAACCGGTAAAGGTCACCGCGAGCTTCGGCGTTTCAGCGAACACGCTCTGCCGGAACCCGTGCAACCTGACAAAAGCATGGCTCGTCGATTCAGCCGATCGCGCGCTCTATCAGGCAAAACAAACCGGGCGCAATCGAGTCATCACTGCTCCGGTTGAATAGAGCGAGCAACGCGCGCGGCAGTGTTACTCGAATGAATCATCGGACGACGCCTCTCGCGTACTGCTCGCGCAATTGGAAACGCCGTCGATAGTCGCCTTTCGCTCCGCGAAAGGGATTTTCTCTCGGGGCTTTTGCTCCGCAAAAGCTTCCTTTCGCGGAGCGAAAGGCGACTATCGGATGCAGCTTCCCCGCACCGTCAACAAACGTGTCTTCGTCACTCTGCAAACGACCGAGTGGAGCAAATCTTACAGCAGCCGAGACTCACAACTCTCGGCTGCGTTCGTTTGCGAGACGCAGTTTGCGGCATGCAGCCCGCGCGGCCGCAATGGCATCGTCTAAGAATGCAGCGACCCGAGCCCGCTGCTGCTGGCGATTACCTGCAAGCCGACGATCGTCACGATCAAGAAGCCGCAGGCCCAAACGGTGAGCAGCGCCACTTGCTTTGCTCCTGAGTGATTGCTTCGGACGAGCCAGCCGAAAAAGCAGATCATGACGAGCCATCCAATTCCGCTGCCGATCACAACGGGATCGCTGAAGACGGATGCCGAAGCAGCTCTCTTCGTCAGACCGAGCAGCACTCCGGCAGCCATTCCGAACGTCAGCAACGGGACCGACAAAACGACCGCCCACCAATTGAAACGCGCGAGCCGCGCGAGACTCGGCAAATGCATGCCTTCGGTCGCTGTCTGCCGGTGCTTCAAGCGGCGGTGTTGCACGAGATACATCAGCGCGAGGATCAGTGCTCCAATCACTCCCGCAATTCCGATCGCGAGCATTGAGGTATGCAGCATCAGCCATCCGCGTGCAGCAACTTGAGCAGGATCGCCTTTGACGAACTCAAGCGGTGCGCCACTCACGAACCGCGATGCGACAACGAGGACGAGAATCGTCGGCAGCGCGAAGACTCCTAAGGGCACCTTCTTATCGAGCGCGGTGAGGAATAAAAATGACACCGTGCCGAGCCATGCAAGGACGAGCAACCAGTCATGAGCTGACGCCATTAACGGCGGCAGGTCCGCTTGCCCGCTGCGGTTCATCAAGTAGGCCGTATGTGCGACGAGTCCGGCGAGCGTCCATCCGACAGTCAGCAGTTGCAGCCAAACTTTCGACTTCCATAGCCGCGCAAACTCAAGCACCGTCGCGAGTGCGTAGCTCGCTAAGAAACAGACAACGGTCACTCGATCCATCACCGGCTCTCCGCGTCGAGTCCGTAGTCTTCGACTTTCTTATGCAGGGTATTGCGATTGATCCCGAGCTTCTCAGCAGCCTTGATCTGCACTCCCTGACATTGTCGGAGCATCTGCACGAGCAACTCGCGCTCGACTAACGACAAGACTCGCTCAAAGGGACGTCCTTCGGCAGCGTACTGGCTCAGTCCGAGAGCAACTAGCTCCTCAGTCACCTTCTCAATACCCGCCGCCTTCGCGCGACCAATTCGAATCGGCGCCATCCCGCGCACATGCGGAGGCAGCAGCGAAGCGGTGAACTCGTCGCCCTCCATCAGCACAATGGCTCGCTCGGCGTAGTTCTGAAGCTCGCGCACATTGCCCGGCCATGAGTACGACTTCAAAGCGGCAATGGCATCCGGCATGAGCTTCGGCTTCGCTCGCTTTGACTTCTCCGCATAGTGATTGAGAAACGCTTCGGCGAGCAGCGGCACATCGTCCGCTCGATCTTTCAGCGACGGCAGATAGATCGGCACGACGTTCAAGCGATAGTAGAGGTCCTCGCGAAAGCGGCCCGCTTCAATCTCGTCGAGCAAGTCGCGATTGGTTGCCGCAACGATTCGACAATCAACACGAATTGTCTTCGTGTCACCGACGCGTTCGAACTCTTGCTCTTGCAGTACTCGCAGAAGTTTCACTTGCAACTTGAAGCTGACCGAATTGATCTCGTCCAAAAAGATCGTTCCGCCATGAGCGGCTTCGAAGCGGCCAGTGCGATTCTCAAACGCATTCGTGAAGGCGCCCTTTACGTGCCCGAAGAGTTCGCTTTCGAGCAAGCTCTCGCTCAGCGCTCCGCAGTTGACGCGGATAAAGGGGCCGGTGCTGCGAGAACTCAATTCATGGACGGCGCGAGCAACGAGTTCTTTTCCCGTTCCCGTTTCACCGGTCAACAGCACGGTTGTCGAACTCTGAGCGACGCGGCGCGTGAGTCGATAGACCTCACGCATCGCCGGGCAAGTGCCAATCATGCCGCGAAGAGGAGCCTCGGATTCAGAAGCGATCGGTGCGGCCATGTGTGCTGTGCGAAGAGAAGACGAACTCAGATCGGACGAGCGGTCATCTGAGTAGACGATGGGTGCGAGCAGCAGTCTCTTTCAGTGTTCCAATTGCTTCGACGGACGACCGACAAGCGCGGCTAAGTAGCATGGACTTCCAGTCCGTGCTGCATTTTGAAATGCACGTGCTCGCCGTTGCCGATCGCGTTCTGTGTCGAGGTCCACTCGGACTACTAGTTCGCGATTTGTTGTCGGCTTGCACGCATTGTAGGACGCGTTACATAGTCGCCTTTCGCTCTGCGAAAGGAGTCGTCGGCATTTGCTCCGCAAAAGCTTCCTTTCGCGGAGCGAAAGGCGACTATCGGATGCGGTCTGCCCGCGCGACCTATAACCGTCGCCGCTCAGCACGGACTAGAAGCCCATGCTACGAGAGCGGGTCTCCAATTCAGAACTTCTCAAACTGAGTGACGTCGACTCCGTGCTTCCGCATGAAGTCTCCGATCCATCGACTGCGAATCATCTGCGCTTGCGATTGAGCCAATCCGCCGTAGATCTGCGATCGTGAAACGTCCTCGGTGAGGAAGCGGTCGTAGAGCGCTGCCATTCCCGGATCATCGGTCTTACTTGATGGCGAGCGTCCCTTGAGATGCACGACGTAGTAAGTCGACTTATCAGCGTTCGGCAGAACTTTGATGTCGCCGACGGACATCTCAGAGACCGCCTTCATGAAGTCATCGTTGACCTTGTCGACACCGGGAATGAATCCGAACTCGATCTGCGGCGCTTGCCGCTCGAACGGGTTCATCTGCAATCCCTGAAACGACTGTCGCAACCAACTGAATTCGAGCGGGCTAATCACTGTCAGTTCTTGAGCTTCTTTCGCTCCCGTCACAGTCTCGCCGCCGAACGCTTCCGACAACGGCTTACTGACAACGACTTCTTCAGCGGTCTTTGCGAGTGCCTTTGCTCGCTCTTCGGCTTTCGCACGAGCAGCACGCAAACGGAACGCCTTTTCGACGCGCTGCTTCACGCCGTCTTCGGTGAACTCCGGCACGTGCTCGGCCTCTTCACCCGAAACCCAAAACACGAAGTGCAACTCACCGTTCGGCTGAGTCAACTCGGCCTTCTCCGGAACGCCCGCAACCATTCCGCCGCTGAAGATGACTTCAGAGACAGCACGCGGTTGTTGGAACGGGCCAGTGACTGTGTCGCGCGGTTCTGTTGCCGTTGCGAGTTTGATGTCCTTTGACGTGCTGAAGTCCTCGAAGGACAGCAGCGGAGTCTCTTCAAACGAGAGCCCCTTCTCTTTGGCGTAGGCTTCAACCTTTTCTTTCAGCTTCTTGCTGCGCTCGTCCTTCTTGAGGTCAGCAAACTCGTCGCCGATCTTGAAGTCCGTCTCTGTGACGAACGCTTTCGCGTCGTCCATCGCAGCTTTGAGCGCATCCATCGTGCGTCGATGCAGCACTTCATCTCGAAGCTGTTCGCGCACTTCTTCGAAGGACTTGAACTTCGGAGCCTCAGTTGGCTTCTCAGTTTTTGCAGCCGGTTCCTTTTCTGCCGTCTCGGGCTTCTTCTCAGCGGGCTTATCGGAAGAGTCATCAGGTTTCGCTGCCGGCTTCTCGTCAGTCTTCTCCGCAGCCGGTTTATCAGCAGCGGGCTTATCTGTTCCCTTATCAGCAGCAACTTTGTCTTCAGCCTTTGGAGGCGGGTTCGAGTCCTGAGTCTCTTCGCCACCATCAGAGCCCGAGTCTGCCGGCTTCTTGTCGTCGGCTTTCTTCTCGTCAGCCTTCTTGTCTTCAGTCTTTGGCGCGTCCGACTTTTCTTCGGACTTAGCGGCATCCGGTTTCTTCTCATCAGCCGGAGCAGCGTCTGCCTTCTTATCGCCTTCAGGCTTTGCCGGTGCGTCAGCGTCTTTCTTCTGAGGCTCGTTCTTGCCGTCCTTTTCAGGCTCAGGCAACTTCAACTCATCAAGAGTCTTCAGCGTTCCGTCGTCCTTACCTGACGAGACATCGGGCAGCAGATCCGCCTTGAAGTCTTTCTCTTTGCGCTCTTCGTAGAGCTTCTTCAACTCGTCCTCAGAGATCTCGCCAACGCTTGTCTTGAATTGCTCGGCTGATGCCGTGAGGACCGCGAGTCGCTTCTTCTCTGGGACTCGGAAGCCGGGGTTTGCTCCCGACGGGTACACCGACTTGAATTCGTCGAACAGCTTCTTCAACTCGCCCTCAGACGGAGCGTCAGTCGAAGCCGCAAAGGACTCGACCGGAATCGCGGTCGCGTCGATCGAGTGTCGAACGTTGAACTTCTGATAGTCGCCCCAATATTGCTCGGGCAGATAGAGCGAAGCCGGATTCAGCAACTGCATCGCTAACCGCGCTCGAAGCTCGTGCCGCAACACATCAAACAACTGCACTTGATTGACGCCCAACTGCCGACAGATGGCGACAAAGTCTTGCTCATCGAGTTGCTTGTCTGACACCTCTTGAATGAAATCGCTGATGTAGTCGTTCGAGACCTTGATACCGAATTGATCGGCTTCCTTCTCAAGCAACTGGGTCGCGACGACTTCTTGAATGCCCTCACCGCCAAATAAATAGCGAGGCAGCAGGAACTGCGCGACGAACTCATTCACGTTCTCACGCTTGAAGAAGGCGCTGCGAACGAAGGCATTGGCGATCTCGCGTCGTCCGCGCAGGTTATGAATCTCTCGCAGCGGGATGCGGCCTGCGGCTGAATCGATACCCGGCTCGTTGCGCTGTGCCGAATAGACGAACGCAATACCGGCGACGGCACCAATTACGGCTCCGTTGAGCCATCCGTATGTCGGAGTCTCCTTCTCCCGATCACGGATATTCCAGATGTAGCCAATGCCCGCACCGATGAGCGCGATGATCATCACAATCACGGTCGGAGACGCATCTCCTCGGCGGCCATTGATCGAGTCGATCACCAACCAAGAGAACATGGCCATCCCAATGAGGATGACCATCATTTCCTTCTGGTGCTTCCGAAAGATCGCGAACGGTGACGCCATTATGCTCCTCATTGGCGAATGGGCTGGCTTGACAGCGTCTTTGCGAGTGGGCTATCGAACGCCCCGAACCCGCTACGGATTTAGCTGTGTTTCAGCCTGAAATCTGTGCTGTCAAAAGCGGCGGATTGTAGCCGGGGGGGTTGTCGACACAAGGTTGGCGACACAGCTCCGGCAGTCTCTCAGAAGCAGCCAAAAAGCCTTAATTTCTAGGCGAAATGCGTCAGCTTGGAGGGTATCAGTTAGCCCTTGGCACGCTGGATTGACGCAGTTGCTGCAAGGTTGGCAGAGTCCTTCGGGCCTTTGTCCGGTCTGCTTTTCATCTCATTGGTCCTCAAGGTCCTACCGGTCGTCTTGATCCCGAATCGACTGCTCTGCAGGCATCGGCGTCGGCACCGTTACCTCAACTCATAAGGGGCTCGTCTCCGTGGCAGGAGCGAAATACAAAGCGCTGGTGATCGTCGAATCCCCGGCCAAAGCAAAGAAGATCGGCTCTTATCTCGGGGACGACTATTGCGTCCTCGCGAGCATGGGGCATGTTCGTGATCTTCCGGCAAAAGCCGCCGAGGTTCCCGAGGACGTCAAGAAGGAGTCGTGGGCGACGCTCGGAATTAATACGACAAACAATTTCGAGCCCCTCTATGTCATCCCCGATGGCAAGAAGAAGCTCGTTCGCGAACTCAAGTCGACTCTGAAGAATTGCCAACAACTCATTCTGGCAACCGACGAGGACCGGGAAGGCGAGAGCATTGGCTGGCACTTGTGCGAGCTGCTCGAACCTAAAGTCCCGGTCAGCCGCATGGTCTTCAGTGAAATCACGAAGTCCGCCATTCAAGAAGCCATCAAGCACACTCGGCAGCTCGATACGAATTTGGTGCAAGCTCAAGAAACGCGCCGCGTCGTTGATCGACTTTACGGCTACACACTCAGTCCACTGTTGTGGAAGAAGGTTGCTCGCGGCTTGAGTGCCGGCCGAGTCCAGTCGGTCGCCGTGAGGATGCTTGTCGCTCGGGAAATGGAACGCAGCGCATTTCGCAGTGCGACTTATTGGGACTTGAAAGCCAATCTCGAAGCGCCGAACGGGCAAAGCTTCGCGGCCGAGTTAAGCGCCGTCGCTGGCAAGCGAGTCGCAAGCGGCAAGGACTTCGACGAGACGACCGGCAAGCTCAAAGCAAACGCCGACGTCGTTCTGCTCTCGCATGACGATGCGGATCGACTCAAAGCGCAGATTCAGCAGTTGCCGTGGAAAGTTGAGACCGTCGAAACGCGCCCGCAAAGCCGCCGACCGTCTCCGCCATTCACGACCAGTACCCTGCAACAAGAAGCAAATCGCAAGCTCGGCATGTCGGCTCGACAGACAATGCAGACGGCGCAGCGGCTCTACGAAGATGGTCTCATTACTTATATGCGTACCGACAGCGTCACGTTGTCGGGCGAGGCTATTGGAGCCGCGCGTCGCAGCGTCAAAGAACGCTACGGCAATGACTATCTCAGTCCCGAGCCCCGCCAATACTCGACGAAATCAAAGGGGGCGCAAGAAGCGCACGAGGCGATTCGTCCTGCTGGCACCGAGATGAAAACGGCAGAAGAGCTCGGGCTCGATGGCGCGGAGTTCCGGCTGTACTCGCTGATTTGGAAGCGGACGATGGCCACTCAAATGGCCGAAGCGAAGCTGCTCTTTCAAACGGCGACGATCAAGTCAGGCGATGCGGAATTCAAAGCGACCGGCCGGCATGTCGAGTTCCCCGGCTTCTTCCGCGCCTATGTGGAAGGCGTCGACGATCCCGATGCGGCGCTCGATGATCAGGAAGCAATGCTTCCGCCGCTCAAAGACGCTGATCCGCTGAAGTTGCAGCAGCTTGATTCGCTCAGTCATGAAACGAAGCCGCCGGCACGCTTCACCGAAGCGACGCTCGTGCAGAAGCTCGAAGCGGAAGGCATCGGTCGTCCGAGTACTTACGCGAGCATTATCGGCACGGTTCAGGATCGCGGCTACGTCGTGAAGCAGAGCAATCAGCTCGTGCCGACCTTCACCGCACTCGCTGTAACAAAGCTGCTGGAGCAGCACTTCTCGAAACTGGTCGACTACCAGTTCACGGCGAAGATGGAGCAGACGCTCGACGATGTTGCATCCGGCGAGGCTGAGCGATTGCCGTATTTGGAACAATTCTTCCTCGGTGAAGAGGGCCTTGAAAATCAGGTGAAAGTGCGGGACGAAGGCATCGACCCGCGTGAAGCGTGCACCATTCGCATGTCGGGAGTGGATGCTCCGGTGCGAGTTGGCAAGTACGGCCCGTACTTTCAAGTCGAGCGAGACGGCGGTGCGATCAGCGTTTCAATCCCGAATGAAACGGCACCGGCGGATATCACCAATTCGATGGCTCAGACGCTCATCGAGCAGAAGGCAGCGGGACCAGTCGCCCTCGGCATGCATCCCGAATCGGGCGAGCCGGTCTATATGAAGGTCGGCCCCTACGGACCGTATTTGCAGCTCGGCGATCCGACCGATGAGAAGCCGAAACCGAAGCGCGTCAGTCTGCCGAAAGGTCTCGACGCGAAGACGGTCACCTTCGATCAAGCTCTCAAGTACATGACTCTGCCGCGCGTGCTCGGGCCGCATCCCGAAACCGGAGTCAACGTGCATGCGAGCATTGGCCCGTTCGGCCCGTATGTGGAGCATCAGAAGAAATACAAGTCGCTCAATAAGAACTACGACGTCTTGACGGTCGACCTGCCGACAGCCGTTGAACTGCTCAGTCAGGTCAAGCAACGAGCGGGAGCGACGCCACTGCGAGAACTCGGAGCACATCCTGAAGACGGCGAACCGGTCGGACTCTACGAAGGCCGCTATGGCCCGTACGTGAAGCACGGCAAGACGATTGCGTCGGTGCCGAAAGAGACTCCAATCGACGGCGTCGACTTAGCCGCAGCGCTTCCGTGGCTGGCTGCGAAGGCAAAAACCGGCGGAGCGAAATCGCGTCGCGGATCACCAAAGAAGACCGCCACTAAGAAATCAGCAACAGCAAAGAAGGCGACCAAAAAGAAAGCCGCTACTAAGAAGAAAAAAGCCGCCACTGAATAATACTCAGTGCGTCATTCGGATGCTTTCGACGCGTCTTATGGTAATTTGTGACAAAACCAGTATTGCTGTTAGCTTCATGCTTCGTGCTGTTTTACCCGCACTATTGAGTGTCGTTGATGGTCGCCTTTCGCTCCGCGAAAGGGAGTGTCGGCTTTTGCTCCGCAAAAGCTTTCTTTCGCGGAGCGAAAGGCGACTATCGACTGCGGCGCAGTCGCATCATCTAACTGCGAGTTAGGCACGGAAGACTGCCGCTCACACTCAATTTACAAATACCCTCAGCACCACTTATCGCCGCAAACGGAGTCATCATGACTACTACTCAAAAGAAAAAGCCCGTCGTTCTCATCGTGCGTGATGGCTGGGGCCATAATCCGCATCCCGAACACAATGATTTCAACGCGATTTATCTCGCGAACGTTCCGGTCAATGACCGTCTCATCAAAGAATTTCCATCGACGCAGATCAAGACGTCCGGCGAAGACGTCGGTTTGCCGGCAGGTGTGATGGGTAACAGTGAAGTCGGCCATCAAAACATCGGAGCCGGGCGTATCGTCAATCAAGAGTTGATGCGTATTACATGGGCCATTCGCGACGGTTCGTTCTTCGAAAATGAAACGCTCAAAGCCAGTGTTGTTCACGCCAAGAAAACGGGCGGGGTGATTCATCTCTTGGGGCTCGTCTCTGATGGCGGAGTCCATTCGCACGTCGAGCACGTCAAAGCGTTGATCAAGTTTTATAAAGATCAAGGTGTTGATCCTCAGCGACTGATGGTTCACGCCATTACCGACGGTCGTGATACTGCTCCGAATTCCGGTATTGGGTTCGTGCAACAAGTCGAAAAGCAAATTGCCGAAAGCGGAGTCGGGCGCATCGCCTCGATCATTGGTCGCTTCTATGCAATGGACCGCGACTTCCGCTGGGAGCGCGTGAAAGTTGCATATGACTTACTGACGAAGGGCGGCAAGCTCGCAAAGTCTGCGACTGAGGTCTTGCAGCACTACTACGCCAATCCGATCTCGCCGAGCCAATCCGGCGACGAGTTTGTGCAAGCAACCTCAATCGAGTCTGCCGTCGCGCCGGAGAACTCACTGATTCGCTCCGGTGACGCTGTTGTCTTCTTCAATTTCCGAGGCGACCGTCCGCGAGAATTGACGAAGGCATTTATTCTCAGCGATGCCGAATGGAAGAACGTACCCAAAGGCGGCTTCGATCGCGGCGTGCGTCTTGAGAATTTGTTCTTCGCGACGATGGTTCAATACGAAGATCAAATGCCGGTACAAGTTGTCTTCACGAAGCAGGAGCGTATGAAGAATACCCTCGGCGAAGTGTTGACCAATCATGGCCTGACTCAGATTCGTTGCGCCGAATCGGAAAAACATCCGCACGTCACATACTTCTTCAACGACTACAAGAAGGGCTGCTTCGAAGGTGAATTCCAATTGGATATCCCCTCGCCGAAGCACGTGCCGACATACGACCAATTGCCGTCGATGTCAGCAGGCGGAGTGACCGACGCCGTCGTGAACGCTCTGAAGTCCGACCTGTTTGACTTCGTGCTCGTGAATTTTGCCAATGGTGATATGGTCGGCCACACGGGAAATCTGCAAGCCGCAATTCAAGCCGTCGAAACCGTCGACGCCGGAGTGGGTCGCATTGTTGATACCACTCTCGAAAAAGGCGGCACGGTGATCGTGACTGCGGATCACGGCAACTGCGAGCAAATGATCGACCCCGAAACCGGCGGCCCTCACACTCAGCACACGACCTACGAAGTCGATCTGATTGTTGTAAATAACGAAGGCAAAAACTGGACGCTCCGCCGAGGAGGCCGTCTCGCCGACATCGCCCCCACCGTGCTCGCCCTCTTCGGCATCAGTCAGCCGAGCGAAATGACCGGCGAATCTCTCATTCAGCGATAGAGTGCTGACATCGGTTCTTCAGCATTTGCCCAAGTAGCACGAGCTTCCAGTCCGAGCTGTCTTTGAGAATGTGCATGATCGTTGGATTTTGGAGAAACAAACTGCGGGGCCACAACAAATGTCTGAAGCGACGAAATCGACACATCCACTTTCGCCAGTCGGACGTCTCTTCGCGTTTGTGGTCAGTTTTGGGCTCAGTTTCTATGCCGGTTCAGTTTTTGGCTTCCGGGCATTTTGACATTCCTGCTGCTTGTTGCCGTTGGAAATCTATCAAAGCGAGCGAAGTGTTTTCATGGCGCGATTGCGACGGCCGGGGGTCAACTCCTTTGGATTATCATCGGAAGTGTTTTTACCAATAAATTACCGCAGGCTGTGCTCGATATGAGATTTTCGCGCCCGGAATATTGTGGCTCTGGCTCCGGCCAAAACTCTGCGCCTGTCTTTATCTCGGGGCAGCCGAGTTTGTTCTACTCGGCATTAATGGATTCGCACTCAGTCAATCTCCTATCGGCAGCCTTCCACACAAGGCGCTAACTGTGCATTGCATTTGGCGACTCTTGACTCTCGGGTGTCTGATTTTGGTTATCTTTCAATGGGGCGAGATCGACTTTCCGCGACCTCAACAGAAGTCGAACCGGCGGCATAATGCGTTATTCGTCAGGGCAGTGCCTTCTGGTTGGTCGATTTGCAGGACGATGGGGTTGTCGAAGTAGATCGCTCGGGCGGAGATTTCTCGGTCTCGCTTGATGCCGGCATTGAAGTGCAGGCCGAGCATGTGCCAGCGGCGTTCGTAGAAGAAGACGTCGAAGTCGATGCGCATTGGTCCTCGCTCGCCGTTGCTCACTCCGTGCACCGTATATGCCTTCGATGAGACCTGTGTAGTCGCCATGACATCGACGGACTCAAAGTTGGGCCGCTGTCGGCGAATCTACGCGAAGAGCTTTTGCATCGCGTCTTTGAAGTTTGCTGACGCTATCGGATTGCAGCGGTAGTGTTGCGGAAAGCCGGGTTGGTGATTGGCGGGGCGATTCTCTGACTTCTT
>CAZNMS010000054.1:0-28519 GCA_964573505.1 uncultured Planctomycetaceae bacterium
CACGCGCAACCAACTGCGCATTGGCAATACCGGCAACACCGTCGGCACTCCGCTCGGTCGCGACATGATTCGAGTCGGTTGGCGCTCGCCGACGGGCACGCCGCTCGTCGAGCAGATTCGCATTAGCGGGCTCGGCGGCAATGACGAGATCGGCTTTGCGACCGGCGCGACGGCACCGGACTTCTCCGAAGTCGCGGCACGCAGTCGCGATTGGGTCGGCGTTATCGACGGCGGTTCGGGCGATGACATTCTCAGCGGTTCGAATGCCCGCGATCGCATCGACGGCGGACGCGGCAGCGATCTCGTCTACGGCAACGAAGGCGACGATCGACTCTTCGGCGATCCGGGCAATGGCTCGCCGACGGACACCGACATCATGTTCGCCGGCGCGGGTAACGATGACCTCATCGGCGGTCTCGGAACCAATCGGCTCTTTGCATGGAGCTTCGATCCGACGGGGCCGCTGCACTTCGACGGCGAGCAGAAGGCTCTGCGCGTCGGGCTGACTCCGGCAAAGGTGACGGCTTATGCGCGGCAGTTGCGTTCGGGCGTCTTGCAGCGCGACGCGCGGTTCTCGTTGAGCGTCAATGGCTCGACCTTCAAAGACATCGTGCTGCCGGCATCAGCGACAACGAACAACACGAAGATCGCGGACCTCGTTGCCGATCTTCAGGCGGTCGTGAATGCGGCCGCGCTCGGCTCAGCGGTGACCGTCGGAGTCGACTCCGACATGCGGCTGACCTTCACCGCAGCGACCGCTCCGAGCCTCACGATTCGCGGAGATCAGTTCGGAGTGTTCGTCGCTCCGAACGGTCAGCTCGTTGATACCGACGGCACCGCTCAGAACCTGC
Source organism: uncultured Planctomycetaceae bacterium (assembly GCA_964573505.1). GTDB lineage: Bacteria > Planctomycetota > Planctomycetia > Planctomycetales > Planctomycetaceae > AM-0621. The sequence continues at coordinate 852 of CAZNMS010000054.1, forward strand.
AAGGCAGCCCGTTCCCGTTCGAGGACACCGGGCTCAATCGCATGCTCGGCATGAGTGGCGATGACACTCTCTACGGCGGCACGGGGCTCGACTTCCTCTACGGCAACGACGGCGACGACGTGCTCATCACGCGGCACGGCGATCCGTTCGAAGCGGGCTTTGATGTGCCTGCGGGCGACGAGTGGAAAGCCTATGCCCGCTCGACGGACAAAGTTTGGTACTACGGCGGCACGAACCTCGATGACGTCATCAGCGTTGATTACGTGACCGAGCCCGGCTTGCTCGGCGGTCATCATCTCATCACTCGTCTCACCAATAACGACGGCAACTTCAGCTTCGACGCGCAGGTGCGTCTCGACTTCAACGCGACCGATGAAAACGGCGTTGCGATCTTCGACGCGGTCGACGTCATCGAAAGTCTCGAAGGCATTCTCGAAGCCAATCCCGAAGATCGCGGGCTCAAGTTCAATGAGCTGGCGCTCGGCGGAAAGTACTTGCCGCCCGAAGGCGACTTCCTTGCGATCATCATCGACGCGCTCGACGGCAACGACGTTGTGAACGTCGGCCCGACCGTCTTGAAGACCGTTTGGACGGACGGCGGTAAGGGCGACGACACGATTCTCTATCAGTCGGGCAATCCGATCCTCGTTGATCGGACAGAAGAGCAAGATCGCAATGAAGTGGCGGGCGACCCGACGTCAGCCGCGAAGGCGTACTCGCTGTTCGGCCCGACCATTCTTCTCGGCGGCGTCGCGCTGCCAACGAACGGCAAGCTGACGGAGATCGCGCGGTTCGATGTGCGACTCTTCGGCGACGACGACTTCACGCGACTCCGCATCCTGCCGGAAGTCACTGCGACGAATAACTCGGTCAACGATCTGATCGCGGACATCAATGCCGAGATCGCGGCGCAGGGACTCAGCGAACGAGTCACCGCTTTGAACGTCGGCGGCAAGCTCGGCTTGCGACCGACGGATACCGAGCTCAGCAAGTTCGTCTCGTTGATCGCGATGCAGCGACTCGGCACCGCGACGACTGCGGTCCTCACGATCGACGGAGTGAACGCGACGGCAACGTCAGCACTCGGACTCGTTGCCGGTCAGAGCACGACGCTCGCGGACCTCTCGCAATCGGTCTCGTTCGAAGACCTCACTCTCGATAGCCCGACCGACGTTGATTGGTACTCGTTCCGACTGACTCAAACGCCGCAGCCCGGCAGCAACGTCAGCGCGAGCAGCATCTCTGAGAACGACGGACTCACCGTCCGCATCTTCCGCGAAGAAGACGACGGATCTTTGACGCTCGTCCGCACCAACGAAGAGAACGCGACGACGATCGGCGCGGACCTCACCGAACGGTTCTTGATCGGCGGCGAAGTCGTGCCGTCGGGAGTGCTCGACAGCGACCTCACCTTCACGTTGACGGTCGGCTCGGGCAACACCGCGAAGAACCTCAACGTCACCGTCACAGCGGCGTCGACAGCGGGCAATCTCGACGTCAACGCGCTCGTGCAAGACATCCGCGCGGCCGTTGAAGCAGCGGCGACAACAGCGGGACTCGCAAAGGCCAAAGTGCCGCAAGTGCTCAATCGCAACGGGCATCTCACGTTCGCTCGCGCGGCAGGCAGCACGCTCGCACTCAAGAGCGTCTTCGCGACCGCAGCCGACGCAGCGACCTTAGGCTTTGCGGTCCAGCAAGAACTCGGTTCGAACAACAACGCCTATCCGCTCGACAGCATCAGCAGCCTGAAGGAAGTCACCGGCGGCAGCATTGATAAGACGAGCGACGGCGACGTCTATCGCTTCAACGTCGATGCCGAGACGGTCGCTAACGGCGACGGTTCGGTCCTCGTCTACAACATCAGCCCGACGTCCGAGCTGATCGTCGAACTCTTTGAAGACTACGGCACGGGAGAAAACGGACTCGGCACATTGGTCGATTCGACGCCAGTCAGCGGGGCGTCCTCAAGTGGCTTCAAGATCGGGCAATTGACTGAGGGCACCTATGCGTTGCGGGTGCGTCTCGCGAATCCGAATACGAACGCGAATCCGTCGCTCTACACCATTCTGTCGAACGGCGGCCCGACCAATACGACCGCGATCAACGTCTCGGCGATCGGTCGATCGGACCTCTTGCTCGACGGTGACTCGGCGTTTGAGCCCGGTCGGAATTACTACATTCAAGTTTCGTCATCCGCACAGAACCCGACGATCTACGACCTCAGCATCAACCTCACCGGCAATGCGACGGTCGCTTACAACCTCGGGACGCGCTTCGATGTGAATCAACGACGGGACGTCCTGCTCGGCGGCGAGGGCAATGATCGGTTGCAAGGCGGTCCGTCTGAGGACTGGATCTTCGGCGGTGCCGGTAACGACGTCCTGACCGGCGGGCTCGACAAGCAAGCCGAAGATCTCTTGTTCGGCGGCCCCGGCGACGACCTCTTCCAAATCGTGCCGGACAAGCTCGCGCAAAGCCCGAGCGGTCAGACCGTGCTGACGACTCAAGCCGATCGCTTCGACGGCGGCGCGGGCTTCGATCAAGTCTTCTATCAAGGCGGCGATTTCGACCGTCTCTCGCGACCGGTCCCGGACAACGTCGCGATCCGCTTCAGCCGCTTCTTGCAGCGCTATGAAGTCACGAGCCTCGTTTGGGACATCGCCAATCAAAAGTGGCAGACCGAGCAACAACAGATCCGCGCGGTCATTCGCACGGCAGGAGTTCCGAAGGCGATCAACGGCATCCTCTCGGGCAATGCGACCTTCAGTCTCGAAGTCGGCGGTCACAGTGCGGTCAACGTCGTCGTTCAGAAGAACGACGCGAACCTGACGCTGCTCGACGTCGCGAAGGACATCAACTCGGCACTGGCGGAAGCCGGACTCGGGGATGAAGTCGTTGCCGAAGTCACATCGACCGGACTGCAACTCGCTTCGACCGCGTTCGGTGCGAGTGCTCTGCTCAAGATCACCGCTGCGAATGACGTCACGACGAAGGAACTCAAGTTCGTCGTCGGTGCCTCAGCGGGCGGCTTTGTGGAAGCCTTCGAGCAGCGTTACTCGAACTATCAAGTGCTCAACACCGAAGGCACGCGCATCGAGACTCGCGCGGGCGACGACGTTGTGCATGCCGATCCCGAATACAAGTTCCCGCTCGCTGATGGCAGCAACGTCATCGACAGCGAATGGGGCATCAAAGAGGGCAACTTCGAAGAAGGCGCGCGCATCGCGGCCCTCTACATCGACGGCGGCGACGGCAACGACCGACTCTTCGGCGGCGTGCTCGCCGACACGATCCTCGGCGGCGACGGAGCGGACTACATCGCAGGCGGTCTCGGTGACGACAAGCTCGACGGCGGACCCGGTCGCGATCTGATCGTCGGACTCAGCGGAGTTGCTCCCGACGATTACGAAGCTCAAACCCGCGACGCGACATCGCAAGTCGGCGACGAAACCGGCTTCAACGATTCGCCACTCTTCGCCGCGCTGCTGCCGAACCTCGATGTCACCGCATCGAACGGCAACACGTTCGCGAACTTGAGCTTCAACACGGGCGATGCGAGCGACTGGTACTTGCTCCGCGCTCCGCAATCCGATGCGACCTTCAACGGCGTATCGAACGCCGTGATCTCGGCGAACGACATCTCGGTGACGTTCGATGATCCGGACGATCAAGAACTCTTCGATCGGCCCGAGTGGAGCGGTCGCAACTTCTCGCTCTTCGCGGCGCAGAAGTCCGACCCGAATGCCGAGCTGAGCTATGTCCCGGTCGAGCAGTTCTCCGGTTCGCCCGAGTACTATTTGCTACATGTCAACAACGTGAAGGGCTACGGCATTCGCGGCACGGTCGCGCCGACGTTCCCGAGTTCCGGCAACACGCAAGTCATCTTCAATTTGACGATCGACGGAGTGACGTCGCGCGAAGTCACAGTGTTCCTCACGTCGGCGAATCCGACGATCAATCAAGTCGTTGCTGACTTGAACGAGCAATTCGCGAACACCCGCTCGGACGAGAACAACGCGAGCAGCGACTTCCTCGACACGCTCGCGTTCGCGTATCTCGACACCGCGACGCAGACGATCGTCATCTCGCTCAAGCGTCCGGGTAAGTTGCAGCTCAATGCCATCATTCAGTCGACGATCGACGATCTCGGCTTCTTCAACGGCCAGAACAACGGCGGCGTCACCGATTCAATGGGCACCTACAAGCTCAGCTTCGCGGCGTCCGTCGGCAATGTGATTGACGTCCCGGCAACGTCGGGCGGAGTGCAGCTCGACTCGTCATTCCCGGCGGATCGAGCGACTCATATTTCGCTCGGCGACATCAACGGAGACGGGCAAGGCGATTACATCTTCGCCGTGCAAGACCGCGTCGCGACGTTCGAGCAGTTCGAGAATACGCCGTTCCCGGTCAACCCCCATCAAGGAGTCGGCCCGACGCTCGCGCGAGTTCGCTTCGGCAACGTCCAAGATGGCGTCAACGGCCCGACGACCTTCACCGCCGATGCCAACAGCTTGACGCTGCAACTGCCCGCACCGCTCTTGAGCGATTCGTTCGGCAACAGTTCCTCGATCGTCACCGGCGACATCGACAACGACGGTTTCGATGACATCGTCGTCGTCGTCCGTTCGACCAACGAAGAGCAAGCCGATCTCTCGGACAACGGCGTCTACATCATTTGGGGCAAGCCGGTATTCCAATCAACGAACAACGCAACGCCGCTCGTCATTGATGTTGTGCGTGAAGCCGACGTGATCTTCACGGGCTTTGCGGACGTCGATCAGATTGCGGTTCCGGGCGACATCGTCGGAACCGGCGGCTTCAAAGATCTGATCATCAGCCAGAAGCAGAGCGACAACGTCTTGCTCATCAACGGCAATGTGAAGACCGCTGCTCCGTTCAATGGCTCCGGCGAGTTCTATCGCGCCGACTTCGAGAGCGGCCTTAACGGCTTCACGATCAACAACACTCCGAACGCGGACGGGACGAGCACGCGACTCGCGCCCGCAACCGGTTTGTGGCATCGTTCAAACGGTCGTCGCGACGACGTCTTCCATAGTGGCGACTTCAGCTTGCACTACGGTCGCAACGAGACCGCGACGGCGGGCAGCAACTACGACGTCGGAGACAGTGCGGGCTTCATCTCGTCGCCGACGATCACGATTCCGAAGTCGGTCGCGCATCTGGAACTCAGCTTCAGCTACTTCTTGCAGACCGAGAACGTCAACAACGTCGATGACGCGTCAGTGGTCATGATCCGCAACGGCGGCGCGCCAGTGACGGTCGCTTCGAACTTCGGCACCGGTCAGTCCATTTCCGATCCGTCGAACACATGGCGCAACATCAAGATCGACGTCGGCGCGGTCAACGCGAACGACACCGTTCGCTTCGAGTTCCGCTTCGACACGAAGGACGCATCCGACAACCGCTTCGAAGGATGGTTTGTCGACGACGTGCGAGTGCGCGGAGTTACTCCGGCAGCGAACCTGCCCGAAGCGCAAGAGACGCGCATCGTCATGCCGACTGTCGCCGGATCGACGATCTCGTTCCAGAAGGCCGGATTGGTCGATGCCGACAACAACGGTTCGAAGCGCGACGGCGTTTGGATTCAGCAAGCTCGTGCTGACGAAACGCCCGCGAAGCTCTTCTTGATCGAAGGTCGCAACGTCATCACCGATGAAGACCCGGTTGAAGATACATCGGGCCTCGACCTCACGTTCGCGACAACGAACGGCATTCTGCCATTGATGCTCCCGACGGGAGATCTCGACGGTGACGGCAGCGGCGATCTCGTCATCAACGTCAACAACACACAGAGCCGATTGATCTTCAGCAAGACGGTCACGGACAACAATCAATTGATTGATGCCGTCATCACGCCGCTCGGCGACATCAACGGCAACGGTTTGCCGGATATGGCGCGCACCACTTCGGAGCTGAGCGATCGGCTCAGCGAGAACGGCACAGAACTCGCGCATCAAGTGCATGAGGTCTACCTCAATCTCGGAGCGGGCGATCGCGGCTATTGGTCATCGGGCACGGTGAATCAGATCTTCGCGCAAGCCGACCTCCTCATTGAGCCCGATCGTTCGCGCTTCACCTCAAGCGTCTTCATTGCACAGCGCGGTTTGCTCGTCGCAGCGGGCGATCTCAATGCCGACGGCAAGCAAGACATCGCGCTCGCCGACTCGCTCGGCAGCGGTTCTCACATCCTCTTCGGCGGTGCGCTGACTGCGACGCCGAATCTCGGCCCCGCCGCGTTCGTCCCGGCAGAAGAGTTCCTCACCGAGATCGCAACGCCTCAATTGGGCGACGCCTCGCCGCGAGTCGAAGTCGATCTCAACGATCCCGCGCCGCAAGACATCACGACCGCCTTCCGCGTTGAAGGCAACGTCGATCTCGAACGCCTCAATAACTCGCAGGGCATCGGCGACTTCAACAATGACGGCTACGACGACGTGCTCGTTTGGAGCACGACGCACGCTTACGTCTTACTCGGCCCGGTGAAGCTCGACGGCGTCGAACCGATCGGCACGCGCGGCGAGATCCTCATCGACCTCGCGGGCGGATGGCGCCCGGCGATCGGCACGGGCGACATCAACGGCGACGGACTGGGCGATCTCGTCTTCCATCGTCGAGTCGGAACGTCGTCGACCTACCGCGTCTCGATCATCCCCGGCACACAGAATCCATTGCGTGAGTACTCGGTGACGGACGACGCAACGACGCTCATCAACCTCACCGTTTCGACGCAGATCAATCTGCTCGACAACATCGCCGACGTCCGCTTCCTGAAGTTCGACAACGATGCGTTTACCGACCTGCTCGTCGCGGGCGACATCCCGACGAGTGCGGGTAACAACAACGTCATCGGTCGCATCTACACAGGCGACCGTCTTGAAGGGATTTTGGATGAGACTCCCGATCCCGTCGCAGCGGCTGCTGATCGCGAGATCGAACTGCGTTATTCGGGCTCGTTCGACTTGCTCGCGAACACTGCGTTCCGAGTCGCGGTGCTCTCCACTCAAGCCGGTAACTACACACTCGCCGCCGCGTCGAGCGCCTTCCATTTGGCCGTTGCCGACATCAGTGGCGACGGACTCGACGAGACACTCATCAGCTTCCCGAACGAAGTCACGTTGACCTCGAACGTCAACGGCCCGGACTACAGCGCGGGCTCGGTCTACGTTTATGGGCAGCTCGACGGAGTCGCCGGAGTCGTCGATCTCAACTCCGCGAACGCGCCGGCTTTGATTCGCGATAAGGGAGCAACGGGGCTCACCGCCTACAGCCTCTTCGGCTCGATCGCGGCGATCGACGATCTCAACCGCGACGGCAAAGAAGACTTCGCCATCATTCGCGGCGAAGCCAATACGGCCTCGGATGCGACGATCAATGTCCTCTATGGCCGCGAAAGTTGGCTGCCGGGTCATCCGAGCTTCCCATCAGGCGCACGGCGCATCTCGCAAGCAACGGGCCTTTCGATCCGTCGCTTCGACGTTGATGCGCTGCCGGCCAACAACGCGGTCTTCGGTCCGACCTCGATCACTTCGGGAGACTTCGACAACGACGGTCGCCTCGATCTCGCGATCGGCACTTCGGCGTCGATCGTCCTCGCTCCGGGCGTTGCGGTTGATCTGACCGCAAAGGGCGAAGTCAGCGTCGTTTGGGGCGCGGCTTCGCTCAGCAGTCCGATCGTCCTCAGCAGCACCGACACCGACCTCAACAACGACGGTCGACAAGACATTCGCACGATTCGCGGTGCCGTTGAGAACGACGGCTTCGGAGTGCTCAGCTTTACGAGCCGCCTCGATCTCGATGCTGACGGCTACGACGACCTCTTGATTGGTGCCTCGCGAGCCGACGCACTCAGCACGGAAGTCGTTACTGATGCCGGAGCGATCTACTCGATCTATGGCACGCCGCGCCGCATCGCTCTGCCGAATGAAGCGGTCGTTGAAGTCGTCGAACTTGCGAACCGCACCTTCACCGGAGTCGGCGATGTGTTCGTCGATCCCGCAACCGGTCGGCCCGTCACGTTCGAAGACGCTGACATCGACTTCGACAACGTGCTCGACACAACCGACTTCAAGCTCGAAGCCGGAGCAGACTCCATCAACTGGTATCGCTTCACGACCGTCGGCGACGGCAAAGCCGGCAACGTGTTGCGACTGCTGCCCGGTGCGTTTGATAACCGCACGACGATCATTGACGGCGTTGCCGGCTATCGAAAATCAGACGGTTCCATCTCCGATACCAACAACCTCACGATCGGCGATCTGACGTCGAATGTCGGAGCATTCGACTTCGATCTCTCGGGCTTCCTCGATGCACTCGAAGACCCGACGACGCTCGATCAAGTCAAGCTGCGGCTCGTTGCCGACGTGCAAGGTCAGAACTTCACCGGAATCTCCGACATCGCCATCGGTGCGACAAAGTTCTTCTTCACCGCGATCAATACTGAAGTCGGCTTCGAGCTTTGGGTCAGCGACGGCACTGCCGCCGGAACTCAATTGGTGAAAGACATCTTCCCCGGTGCTGGCAGCGGCGCGCCGAAGTTCACGACGATGATTGGGGACCGCGCGTTCTTCGTCATCAACAACTCCGGGCAAGACGAATTATGGACGAGCGACGGTACAGCGAGCGGCACCGTCCGCACCGACATCTTCGCGAACGGCACCGTCGGAGACTTCGCCGACATTCACGATCTCAAAGCCTTCAACGGCAAGTTGTTCTTCGTCGGCGTTCGCAACGATCAAGCGCAGGGCAACCTCGAAACGCTGTATGCAGCCAGCGATACCGGCGGCGGCGTCTATCGCATCGCCGCGATGAGTTCCGAAATGGGCGCAAGCACGACGATCGCGCGACTCACTCCTGTTGGCTCGACTCGGCTCTACCTCGCGGTCACGACCGGCACGACCGAGGCATTGTGGTCAACGAACGGCACGGCGAACGCAGCCTTCATTCGCAACTTCAGTCAGACATCCGGCATCCCGCTGCTCTCTTCAACGGCAGCGATCGGCGATCGAATCTTCTTCGCGGCGAACGGCGGATCGGGCGGCACCGAAGTTTGGTCGAGTCAAGGCGGCAGCGCGAACACGCTGCAAGTGCATGACATCAGCGTTGCAGGCAGTAGCAATCCGGGCGGCTTCGCGTCGACTGGCTCGCGCGTCTACTTCGTCGCAAACGGCGACACGATCTACAGCACCGACGGCACGTCGCTCAGCAATCACGGAGACGTCTTCGGCGGCACCGTTCCCGGTTCTGCCGCAAAGCCGATCGGCACGATCGCCGGGGGTAATTATTTCGTCCTCATCGACACGACGATGAATACGCAACTGCATAAGGCGTTCTTCAACAGCACGACGCCGACGCAAGCGCCAGTGAAACTCTTGAGTTCGTCGTCAACGTTCTCGTCGCTCATTCCTTACGGCACGAACGAAGTGGCCTTCATCGAGACGGCCGACTCCGGCAATACCTCAGCCGTTTGGCGCAGCAACGGCATTGATCGCGGCACAACGGCCTTCTTCAGCAATGACTCGGCCGAGATCGGCGGCCTCACGACATTCAACGGCAAGCTGCTGTTTGTCGGCGAACCGGCAACGCTCAATCTCAACGGCCAGAACACCGTCATCATTTCCGACGGTGCTCTCGATGACTCGCTGCCGCTCTCGCAGATCGGCGCGATCACTTCGAACGTCTCGCTCTCGTTGGTCAACGAAGTCGGTGACGGAGTCATCTCCGGCCGCGACATGATTGCCGCCGCAGTTCCCGTGAGTTCGCTGACCGTCTCGACCAACGGACCTCGTTTCCAAACACTCGACTTCGACATCACGAGCGCGATTCGCAGCGCGCTCAGTGAGGGCCGCCGGCGCGTGACGCTGCGACTGAATGTCGCCAACACGCAAGTGCTGCTCGACGCCTTCCAACCAAATCCATTGGATGAGATTCCGTCGGGCTTAGTCGTCACGCGCCGTCACGGCGTCCGAGCCGATGTGCTCGATGTCAACGGCGGAGTTATCGAAGAGAACATTTCTGCCTTCGACATGCGGAACCTCGAAGCCGGGACTTACTACCTGCGCGTCTTCAATCCGCACGGCGCCGAGCAAACCACTCCGCTGCAATTCTCGATCGAAGTGCGTCCGCCGATTCAGGGACAAGCGCACGTCGCGAGCGACAACGACGTCATCGAAGGCGGCGAAGCGGAAGACATTCTCATCGGCGGTCCGCAGCTTGACCGCGTCTACGGAGAGAGCGGCGTTGACTCGTTCCTTGCGGAATCGGTCGAAGTCCGCGACTTCGCAACCGGCGAGACCATTCGTCCGGTCGATGCCGCTGACAATCTCTTAAGCACGAAGCCGGCGGACCTCGATCCCGAGATCAGCTTCCCGGACGTTGTGCTGCGTCGAGCGATCGGAGCCGCGCTCAACGTGCCGCTCGTCAACAATCAGTTCGCGCTGCCGGTCCGTGCGACCGACCTCGCGAAGCTGACGACGTTCACGTTCAACGGAAGCACGGGCAACTTCATCAAGGATCTCACCGGTCTTGAGTACGCAACGAATCTCGTCAGCCTCGATCTCGCTCTCAGATCGGATACTGCGTTACCCAATGATTACCTGCTCGATCTTTCCCGGCTTGATCCCGGATTGGATGAAGCAGGCAATCCAGTGGGGCTCGGCCTCTTGCGACACCTGCGGTTAGACCGCAACCCAGTTCGTGATCTCGGCACCCTCGGTGAGCTCAGTCAATTGCGAGTGCTGAGCATCAATGACACTGCCGGGTACTCAAGTTCGGGACTGTTATTAGAGATCTTCACAACCCCGGATGCCGACTTTGAGTCCGACGCATTTCCGGAAATCGACAAGTTGCAGCGAGTCCTTTTCGGCGACTTGCCGAGTGTGAACATCAACAACGATGCGGCTCCGATCCTTAAGAATGCAGTGCTGCGCTACACCGGTATTCTCAACGTCGAAAGCGGCGGACCTTATGTCTTCAAGCTGACGAGCGCTGACGGCAGCCGCCTCTACATCGACGGCCAACTTGTTGCTCAAGTCAACGGCTTGCAGGGAGCACCGGCTTCCGACGACAGCGCGACGATTAACCTCGCTCCGGGTCGGCACAGCATCAAGGTCGAGTACTACAACGGCGACGGCAACGCGACGGTGAAGCTCGAATACCAGAAGCCCGGCGACAACAGCTTCACGCTCATCGGCAACGATGTGCTCAGCGTCGGCGGTCTCAACGACATCACGGAACTCGGGAAGCTTCAGAACCTGCGCTACCTGAGCCTCGCGAATAACTCGATCAGCGACGTCAGCCCGATCGCCGCGATGCGTAACATCTTCACCGGCGAGTCGACGCTCGAAACGCTCGATCTCTCACGCAACGACATCCGCGACATCAGCGTGTTGGCCGGTGCCTACTTGATCGACGACGGAGACTTCGGCTTCGGCTACTCGGAAGCGGCGAACAAGTGGGTTCGTAACCAAAATGAAGTCAGCCCGACGGGTTATCGCAGCGACTACCGCCGCACCTCGACGAACACTCTCGGCTTCGCCACATGGACCTTCAGCGGGCTCGATCCGAACCGCACTTACGAGGTCTACGCCACATGGCACGCCGCCGAAGGCAACTCGTCGCGAGCGGAGTACGTCATCGACGGAGACGACGCGCCGAGCAGCGTGCGAGTCAATCAAGCGTTCAATCCGACCGACGATTTGACGATCGCCGGCAACGGCAACTTCAGCAGCGACTTCCAATTACTCAGAACGCTGAAGCCCGACGCGAATGGCACGATCACCGTGCAACTCAGCGACCTGCTGGCTGGAGGAACGGTGACAGCCGATGCCGTCGCGCTGCGAACCGCCGAAGCGCCGCAATCGAAGCTCAAGCAAGTCAATCTGCGCAACAACCCGCTCAACGAAGTCGCGTTCGACTTCGCGTTGCCGCTGCTCGACGAACGCACCGACGGACTCAACGAAGACACGCTCGTCTTCGACGGGAACCTGCCGCCGAGCAATCTCTTCACCCCCGGCCCGCAGATCGGAATCGCGGGAGAGATCTTCGAGTTCCAAGACCTCATCGTTGATGAGTTCGGGCTCAGCGATAACGGCAGCGATTGGCTCATCGTCGGTGCCGGTGATTCGAGCGAAGTGCTCCGCTTCAACGGTCACTTCGACTCCGGACGCGGCGCATTCGCTGAAGTCCTCTCGCAGATCAAGACAGGCACCGGAACTCAGCCCGTTCTCACCGGCGGTGCATTCGGGCTCGATAACGATCTCTATGTCGTCGATTCCGCGAACAACGCCATTCACAAGATCGATACGGCGAACGGCTCGATCCTCGCGTCCAACACCGAAGACGTGCTCAACGGTCGCGATATCGTCGTCGACAGCTTTTTCGCGTTCGTCGCCGATGCCGCCACCGAGCAGATCATTCGCTTGAACGCGACCGATCTCTCTGTGAATGACGCTACCTTCGCAACGCTGCCGACCGGCTTCTTCGCCAATGGCGAATACGAACTGGCCGTCGGCCCAGCGTCGCTCGGCAACGATCTCTTCGTCGCTTACGCCGTCACGAACCTCTCGGTGAATCCGTTGACGATCACTCCGAGCGGCGGCGTGCGGCGCATCAACGAGTCGACCGGCGCGACCATCAGCGAGTTCATCCCGGTCAGCGATCCGAATCTCACCTATCCGCTCGACATTGCGATCGCCGCGACGGGCAAAGTCTATGTCGTTGATCGCTCGGCGGATGGCAGCACCTATCGCGTCTTGCGATACAGCTCGACGGGCACGTTCGAAACGCAACTGATCGCCCCGCGAGCGATGCACGCGACGCGCACCGAACTGCGTCCGCGCATCGAAATCGGCGTCGACGGCAACCTCTACTTGAGCGACCCAGCAACCGGGAACATCACGCGGCACTCAGTCACAAACGGTGCGACGCTCGATAACCCGTTCGCCTTCGCCGGTCTTTCAAGCGGAATGAAGTATGCGTCGTTCCTCGCGTTCGCGCAGCCCGAGTTCACGTATCAGCTCACAACGAGCAACGCGGCCGTCACCGGCTTCGTCGGCCACGGCGGCGACTTGCAGATTGATGTCCCCGTTGGCTTCAGCGGATCCGTTGAAGTCACGGTCGGCATCTTCGACGGCTCGCATGCCGCACAAGATTTCCGAGGCCGCTCGACCGAAGTCACGTTCGACTTCCATGTTGGTAAAGGCGCGATCTACGGCACGGTCTTCGATGATCTCGATCTCGACGAGACCGACGACTTCGCCGAACCCGGACTCGAAAACATCACCGTCTTCTGGGATCTCGATAACGACACTCGCTTCGATACCAACGAACCGTCAGCTCGCACCGACGCCGACGGCAACTACAAGCTAACCAATCTAACGTTCGGCACGCACAACGTCCGAGTGATCGTGCCGGGCGCCTTCACCGCGCTCACCGACTCGATCTCGGTCGGAGTCAGCGGCGTCACACCGGTTATCCCCGATGTCGACTTCGCACTCTTCCAAGAGGTCAACGCCGGACCCGATCAAATCGTCGATGAAGGCGATCCGAGGTTAAGCGTCACGCTGCGTCGCGACGAGGTCGTGCAACTCATTAGCGACGTGAATGTGTCCGGCTCATCGGGAGCCGCCGAGTACACCGAGTTCAATGGCAAGCTCTACTTCAGTGCCTTCACCGTTGCGACGGGCGTTGAGCTCTTCGTCTATGACGGCACGACGGTGACGCTCGCAGCAGACGTGATCGCCGGCGGCGCAGACTCGTCTCCGACTGATCTCGAAGTCTTCAACGGCAGCCTCTACTTCAGCGCGGCAACCGCCAGCGGAAGCCGGCAGCTCTATCGCTACGACGGAGTCAGCGCGCCGACGTTGATCACGGTCAACGCGAATGCCAGTGCGGATCCGACGGACCTCACGGTCTTCAACGGCAGCCTCTACTTCGCGGCCAATGCGTCGAACGATTCCCGCGTTCAAAACCGCGAGCTGTTCTTCTACGACGGCAGTGCGCTCTCGATGGTCGCCGAGATCAATGCGACCGGCAGTGCGAATCCGACGGGACTCACAGTCTTCAGCGGACAGCTTTACTTCGCGGCCTCAACGGCAACGACCGGCAGCGAGCTTTATCGACACGACGGCTCGGTCACGACGCTCGCTCTTGATCTCATCTCGGGCACGACTGGTTCGTCACCGACAGAACTGACCGTCTTCGGATCGAACCTCTACTTCAACGCCTCGACGACGTCGCAAGGCATTGAACTCGTGAAGTTCAACGGCACGACAGGCACGGTCATCGACATCGAAACGGGAGCAAACAGCGGCAATCCGACGAGCCTCACGGTTGCTGCCAACAAGCTCTTCTTCGCCGCCACTTCATTCGTCAACACCGCGCTCGGCGAGACCGAGCTGTACTACCTCAACGGGGCGGAGACTCAAGCACTCGTTCTCGACATTGATGCGGCGAATGAGACCGGTTCGGGCCCGAGCGAACTCGCGGCCTTTAACGGCACGCTCTACTTCGGGGCATCTCTCGGAGAGGGACGTTATCTCGTCCGGCTGAATGGCCTCGTGCCGCAAGTGGTTGCATCGCCGAATCCGGACGGAACCGCGACGGTCTTTGATCTCACACCGTTCGGTTCACAGCTTGTCTATACCTCATCCACTGCAACCGCCGGTTTCGAACCGCATCGGCTGATTTTTGCGAGTGACTTTGATTACCAGTGGGAGATCGAACTGCCGCCGGGCGGTTCGATCGAGAACGAGTCCGGTGCGACTACGCCGACATTCAGCTTCGATGCGATGAACGAAGGCCGCTACACCGCGACCGTCACGGTCACGATTCCCGGTACCGAGATCTCCTTCACCGACACCGTTGACGTCTTCGTTAACGCGGTCGCACCGACGATCGAAGCCGGTCCGAATCAGTCCGACGTCAAAGAAGGCGAGTTCTTCGTTCGCAACTTGACGATCAACGATCCGGGTGCGGATCAGTGGCTCGTCACGATCGATTACGGCGACGGCACGGTTCAAGTTCTCAACAACGGCGACCCCATCACCGACCGCTCCTTTGCCCTCGTGCATGTCTACTCAACGGTCGGCGATCACATCGTCACGGTGACCGTCGAGAACGACGAAGGCACTTCAACCGATAGCTTCTTGCTCAACGTTGAAAGCGCCGGCCCCGGCATCGACATCCGCGCCGAAGGCGATACCGGCCCGAGCATCGTTGGCGGCGGACTCGCGGGACTCGCAGCACTCACATCGTTGACCTTCGACGAAGGCCAGCCTGCAGCGATTGACGTCCGCATCTTCGACGGCACCGGCAAGATCGCGACGTCGCTCGATCAATGGGTCTTCACGATCAACTGGGGCGACGGCACGACCGAGAGCTTCAAATCCAGCGTCGCTCTCACCGGCGGCACATCCGCGAAAGCAACGTTGAATCACGTCTACGCCGACAACAACGAGTACGGCGTCACCGTCACCATCACCGACGCCGACGGCGATCAATCGACTCGGACCGAGACGATCACGGTCGAGAACGTCGCACCGCGTTTCCTCAGCTTGAATGTGCCCGACTCATTGGTCGAAGGGCAGATCGGCACCTTCACCGTGAACTTCTCGGATGCCGGTTCTGCCGACACGCACTCGATCGTTTGGGACTGGGACGACGGCACGGGCAACGGCACGCGTCAATCGTCGCTGCATGCCTTCGGAGACAACGGCACTTACACCGTGATGGTGACGGTCACTGATGACGAAGGTGCCTCGTTCACTCAAAGCTTCGACATCGAAGTCACGAATGCAGACCCGACGTTCTTGCCGGCTGACGATCAAACGATCGCCGAAGGCAGCGAACTGTCGCTCGAACTCGGCGAGTTCCGCGACTCGGGCTTCGAGAACACCGAGACCTTCACCTACGAGATCAACTGGGGCGATGGCTCACTGGTTGAAACCGGCACCGCAACGCGCAGCGTTTCCGAGACTCGCACGAACATCGCCTTCGGCTTCCTCAACGGCACTCATACCTATGCCGACAACGGCGTCTATCTCGTGACCATCACGATCTTCGACGACGACGGCGGCACGACGGACGAAGAGCTGTTGCCGAACAATGGCGGCAGCGGCCTCATCGCCGGAACGGGTGACAGCAACTCGTTCCTCGTGACAGTCACATCGGTCGCGCCTTCGATCTCGACCATCAGCGATCAAACCGCTGACGAAGGCGACCCATTCAGCATCACCGACATCGCGACCTTCACCGATCCGGGCTTCAGCGATCCCGCGAATGAGTCCGTCGAAACCTTCACCTACAGCATCAACTGGGGCGACGGCACAACGGACGAAGGCACCGCGATGATCGACCAAAACGGAGCCTTCAACGTCCTCACTCAAGGCAGTTTCGACGGCAGCCATCAATACGCCGACAGCGGCGAGTACGACGTCAGCATCACCGTCACCGACGACGACGGAGCGACTTCGACCGAGTCCTTCAAAGTCACGATCAACAATCTCGCCCCGACACTGACGCTCGATCCGGCTCCCTCACAAGTGGCTGTCGGAGAGAACTTCACTCTCACGGGTAGTTTTTCTGACATCGCGGCTGACGTTGTCGAAGTCACGGTCGACGTCGGCGACGGTGTGATGCGGCACGCAGTCATCACCGAAAACCAATTCCAATTCGGTCACGTCTTCAACAGCGCCGGCCCGAAGACAATCACCGTCACCGCAACCGACGACGACGGCGGCAAAACGACGCAAGTCATCAACCTCAACTCGATGAAGCCCGACGTGCGACTGCTGTCCTTCACCGGCACCGGCAACACCGCGACGTTCACTTACGAGATCGTCGGCAGCTCGCCCGACTCGGTCGAAATCCGCGTCTATCGCTCGCTCGACTCGGTCTTCGACGCACCGTCGTCAATGACCCCGGACGAGCTGCTCGATGCAATCGTTCTGACAGATGAAGGCGACCTCACTCCGGGCATGCATACGAAGACGGTCACAATCGGTGCGCTGTCGAGTGAACTCTCCTTGCCGGGAGTTGGCCGCGCCGAAGACGACACCGACTACTTCTTGCTCGGTGTCGCCGACCCGCGAAACCTCATCGACGAAACGGATGCAACGCCGTTCGCCGAAGACAACACCGCGACGTTCGTCGGTGCGTATCACGCGCCCGTTGCTCCGGCGATGACCGCTCCGGTCTTCATCCATAGCGGCACGATTTCGGACACTCTGACCGGTCAACCCGGCGGAACGAGCCTCTTGCTCAACGGCGTCTTGCATAACCTCAGCGGCACGACCTCCAGCGTTCGCATCCGCAGTCATGCCGGCAACGACAACATCAACTTGTCGACGCTCACGGTGCCTGCGTTCGTGATGTCTGCCTCGGGCAACGACACCGTCGTCGGCGGTAACGGAGCTGACGTCATCTTCGGCGGCTCGGGCGACGACGTCCTGCAAGGTCGAGGCGGCAACGACACTCTCAACGGCGGGTCGGGGATTGACCTGTTGCAAGAAGCGTTCAACGCCAACATCACCGTCACGAATGCAACCGTTGTTACAGTCGTCGGTGCCGTGACCGAAACGGACACCATCAGCAGCTTCGACCAACTGCATATCACTGGCGGCACAAGCACGAACGTGATCAACGCAAGTGCCTTTTCGGGCGCTGGCCCGAACGTGTTCGAAGGCGGCGGCGGCGGTGATGACACCATCATTGGCACGAATGCCGTCGACAACATCACCGGCGGCGGAGGCAAGGACTCACTCAGCGGACTCGGCGGTAACGACTTCATCTTCGGCGGTGCCGGTCGCGACACACTCAACGGCGGCGACGGCGACGATCGGCTGCAAGGTCAAGGCGGCAGCTTCGACTTGCTCAACGGCGGCAACGGCAACGACGTGATGCGAGGCGGCGTCGGTGACGACATCCTTAACGGCGAGGCGGGCAATGACAGCATCCTCGGTGAGGACGGCAACGACACATTGCACGGCGACGATGGTGCTGACACCGTCGACGGCGGAATCGGGAACGACATGCTCTTCGGCGATGCCGGTACCGATCGCCTGCTCGGACAAGAAGGCGACGACGTTCTCGACGGCGGGCTCGATGCTGACTCGCTGATTGGTCATGCCGGCAACGACACACTGCTCGGCGGTGATGCCAATGACACAATGACGGGCGCTGAAGGCACCGACAGTTTCAATGGCGGCAACGGAACCGACCGCATCGTCGAAACCGCAGACACCGACTTCATGATCATCGGCATGCGGATCATCTCGGCGATCACCGGCGATGAGACGCCAGTCAGCGTCGAACGCATCTCGATCAATGGCGGTGCGGGCAACAACCGCATCGACGGTCGGCAAGCAAACGTTCCGCTGATCGTGAATGGTCTCGGCGGCAACGACACGATCAGCGGGGGTAATCAAAATGACCTGCTGTTCGGCGGCGACGGCGACGACCTCATCAACGGTCGAGAAGGCAACGACTCGATCGAAGGCGGAGCGGGTGCCGACGGCCTCAGCGGCTACACCGGCAACGACACGATCCGAGGCGATGCCGGCATCGACACGATCTTCGGTCACGACGGAGCCGACTCACTCTTCGGCGGTACGGAGAACGACTTCCTGATCGGCGGCGGCGGCACAAGCATCAGCGGCGACGGTGCTGACACGTTGAACGGCGAAGCGGGTAACGATTCTTACCGCCCGGATGCCGGAGACACGTTTAACACCGATGCTGGAGACCTGATGGTCGCCGGCCTCTTCGCGAGCTTCCCGAGCTGGGTCGATCAGATTTAGCGAGGCGGTGAGTTCGGCTGATCGTCGCCATTCGCCCTGCGAAGGAGTGTCTTTGCTGCGGCGTCAACGTGAGTTGACGCCGCACTTTCGCAGTGAGGTTGTGACGAAGTAACGCAAAAGCCGTTGAACCCCCGACGCAAGGTCGGGGGCGATTTCAGCGGTGCCTCGGGCCGAAAGGCGGACATTGGACGCGAAGCACATGCCCGACGCACTTAATTCTACAGCGCACCATGTAGCTGAAATCGTGAGATTTCAGGCGTTTCAAGCGTCCGAGATCTGACGATCTCGGCTACGGAAACGCGAAGGTGCGCTGTCGACTTAATTCCGAGTCAGCACTTCATCGAGATTGAGGATCGCATTCGCCGTCACGATCCATCCGGCGAACTCGGCTTTGCTGATGCCTTCGGGCGGCGTTGCACGCGTTGTCTTCAGCAGCATGTCGGCCTTTTCGGGAGTCGATATGAACTCTGCGGCCGCATCCTGTTGCAAGCGGACGAGCGGCTTTGCTTCGCCCTCTCGCAGCGGACGAATCACGGCGATTCGCAAGCCATAGGCAGCGCGGGCTTCAGCGTCGGTGCTCGCTGACACCATTCTCTTTGCGAGTGCCGCCGCTGCTTCGAGATAGACCGGATCGTTCAATGTGATCAGCGCTTGCAGCGGAGTGTTCGTGCGGATGCGGCGGATCTGACATACCTCACCACTACCGCCGTCGAATGTCGTCATCGACGGGTAAGGAGTCGTGCGTTTGAGATAGGTGTAGAGACCGCGACGAAAGCGATCTTCGCCTTCCGCATCGACCCACTTCTGACCGTTGTAGGTCGAGCGCCACAAACCCGCCGGCTGAGGCGGCATCACTGGCGGCCCGCCCATCTTTGAAGACAGCAAACCCGAAACTGCGAGCGCTTGATCGCGGATCACTTCGGCAGACAGTCGATAGCGAGCTCCTCGCGACACTAGCACGTTGCGCGGGTCAGCTTCGCGCACCGTTGCCGTTACTTCAGACGACTGCCGATAGGTCTCGCTGAGCACGATCGTCTTCAACAGCTTCTTCAGTGACCAATTGCCGTCGCGGTATTCGGCAGCGAGCCAATCAAGCAGTTCAGGATTCGACGGCGCCGAACCGAGTGCGCCAAAGTCTTCTTCGGTCTCAACGATGCCGATGCCAAACAGCCGCGCCCAAATGCGGTTCGCCCAAACGCGGGGAGTGAGCGGATTGTCTTTGTGAACGAGCCACTGAGCCGCCGCGAGACGGGTAATTTTTGTGTCAGCGGGCAGTTGATGAAACGCGGTCGGCAGCGCGGCAGTGACGACGTCACCTTGATCTAAGAAGTTGCCGCGCCGATGAATCTTCGTCGTGCGTTTGTTGTTGTCGGCCAGTTCTCGCATCACCGGAATCTTGATCATGCCGCCGCTCAGCTTCGCAATTGCCGCATTCGTCGCAGCAATGTCGTCGCGCAGTTTGCGTTGCTCGGAACTGTCTTGAGGCAGCATCAATGATCCGACTTCCGCAGTGCTCGTCGCGAGTCGGAAGCGTCGCAGCACGAGCGAGTCGCCGTAGCGCTGCTGCAACGTCACTTTGAGCTTCGTGTCAGCATCAACTTGCAGCGTCTCCGCGAAGTTGAAGTACGCAACATGCCGCTCGCGGAAACGCGGACTCACCGCCCATCCGGTCTTGATGTTGCCATCAATCGCGGCGGCAACCGGCCATCCCTTTTGAGCGTAGTCCGCGCGCGGGTTGTTGAGCTTCAATGACTTCGGCTCGCCATTAGTCAGCAGTTCGACCGTCAGCTCCGAGATCACGAAGTTCGGATCACGCTGATTGCGACCGACTCCCAATTGACCGTCGGGAAACGCTTCGGGCAAAGCTTCCAGTCGCAGAGCCGTATGCGTTCCGGCTTTGATCTCGAGCGTGACCGAGTACGCATCCTCTTGCACCGACTTGCCGGTCACTGCGATCGCTCCGTCCGCTTGAGCCTTCAAAGTCGCTCCTTCGACCGAACTCGCAACGAGCACTTTCGCGACGCTCCATTGATTGCCCTCGAGCGCGAGTGCTTGAGCGTCTGCCGCTTTCAATTCTTCAGTGAGCTTTTTGAGTCGAGCTTGCAGTTGCTCGCGCTCAGTCCGAGCAGTCGACGACGCGACTTCGAAGTGCGGCGAGTCGTCATAGCGATCAGCGTCCTGCGTCTGATTGAAGGCCGCATACAACGAGTAGTACTCCGCTTGCGACAGCGGGTCGTACTTATGCGAGTGACACTTCGCGCATCCCGCAGTGAGTCCCATCCAAACTTGCATCGTTGTGTCGACGCGGTCCTTCACTGCTGCAACGCGGAACTCTTCATCGTCGGTGCCGCCTTCATCGTTGCTCATCGTCAGCCGATGAAACACTGTCGCGATGTGCTGCTCGTCGTTCGCATTGGGCAAGAGGTCTCCCGCCAATTGCTCGAGCGTAAATTGATCAAGCGGCATATCCGCGTTGAACGCATTGACGACCCAATCTCGATACGGCCAAACGGTTCGACCGAGATCTTTCTCATAGCCCTTTGTGTCTGCATACCGCGCAAGGTCGAGCCAAATGCGGGCCCAATGCTCTCCGAACTGAGGCGACTTTAAGAGTTCGTCAACGAGTTGCTCATACGCCTGCGGAGTCGGATTGGCCGCAAACTTGTCGGCCGCTTCAACGGTCGGCGGCAAGCCGGTCAGATCGAGCGACAAGCGCCGCACGAGTTGCTGAGGACTCGCAGTCGGACGCAGTTCCAAACCCTTCTTCGCGAGTGATCGGCTCACGATGTCATCAATCGGCTGCTGCTTGCTTCCGACTGAGCCCGTCGGCTTTGCAACGGGTTCGAACGACCAATGTCGCCCCCATTTCGCTCCCTCTGCGATCCAGCGCCGGAGCGTTTCGATCTGCTCCTTCTTCACTGTCTTATGCGAGTCAGGCGGCGGCATCACGACGCTCGGGTCCGTGCTCGTCAGCCGCGCCAGGATCGAGCTTTGATCGGGCTTGCCGGGGACGATCGGTATGCCGTCGTCGTGCTTCGACTTCGCATCGGACTCAACATCGAGTCGCAACTTCGCTTTGCGTTCGACCTCATCCGGGCCGTGACAGGCAAAGCAATTGGTCGAGAGGATCGGCAGCACCTCGCGCCCGAACTGCACGGGCTCAGCCGCTCGGCACGGAATGGAAACAAAAAGCACCGCCGCAGCGGTTCCGAATTTGGGCCAGCGCATGAACCGTTCCTTGAACGAGTCGCGGAAGACGTTGATGAATTCAAATGTTGATGAGTTGCTCAGCCAGCTGCGCCAAAGTCGCGTCGCCGGAAATTCAAGAGTTGACGATGCAGTCGTCTTAGTGACTCACGCGTCGCGTTAGGGCACCGGCACATAACCGAAGCCGTCTTGTTGTCGGTTCGTGATGACGGTCAGTGCGGCATCGGCGATTCGAATGTCTTTGGCGACAGTGGACTCGGGAAAGCCTTTGTAGTTCAACGCCTGACCGCAGACTGAGACTTCGACGCCGGCTTGCAGGAGTGCGAGGATCAGTGGCAGATTCGGGTTTCGCTCTACTCCGTAACGCGGCTGATAAAACGTGTCGCTCAACGCGGACTTTGTCGCTTCGCCGTGCAAGACGATTGCCAATTTCACATCGGCAGCTTTGAGCCCCGCTGCTCCATAGAGATTCAACATTCGAGCGGCGCGTTCCAGTCCTTTGTTGATCGCTTCAGGCTGTGCATCGGCGGTGACATCTAGCACCAGCTTCGTACCGGCACGCGGCTTCTCAACAGCATTAGTAACCGAGACGACTCCGCCGTAATTCGCAATCACGGGGAAGACGAGCGGCTTCAAACCCGGAGTTGTGCTCCTCACGAATTCGACGAAGTAGTTGTCCTTGAGCACCTCGCTCTGTTCGCGGTTCTTACGGAAGCCGCTTTGCACGATCTCACTTTCGAAGACCTCTTGTCCCGCGCGCACATGCTTCAGCACCCAATCACTGCTCTGCTCGGGGACGCGGCGAAAGTCGATCACGATGACTCGCCCGTTCGGCTTCATTGCTTTCTGCAACGAACTCATCGTCTTCAACGGAAACTCGAAGTGGTGATAAGTGTCACAGATGAAAGCGACGTCGATTGAGTCCGGCGGCAGTTCGGTTGAGTCCGGTTTGCAGAGCCGCGTTTCGACGTTCTGCTGACCGGCTTCGCGAGTCGACTTCTGAATGTGGTCGAGAAACTTCTGCGAGATATCAACGGCAATCACGCGCCCGTCTTTGCCGACGGCATCCGCGAACAATCGAGTGAAGAGGCCGGTTCCTGCACCGATATCCGCAACCGTCGAACCGGGCTTGAGATCGCAAGCTGCGAGGATCTCTTTGCGTCGAGCGAAGACTTCGCGACTTTCGATCTCGAACTTGCCCTGAAACTCTTTGGGATCGGGATCGCGGAACGAGTCATTGATCCCCGGCTTCACGCTCTTGTCTTGAGCCCGCCCGCAGTCGGCATTGGCTGCGACGCAGACAACAACTGCAGCCGCGAACAATCGAACGATCGACAACATCTGAAGGCATCCTTTCAATAATCCTGAGTGCAACGCGGATTCGGGGCGCGAGCATCGTAGGCCCGACTCGGCAGCGTCGCAGCAATGGGCTCATGCTTTGCCGCTACTGTTTAAGTAGGAAGACGAACAATCCAAAGGGCAGCACGGACAGGCAGTCCGTACTTTTCGAACGGGCTTCGAGCGACGCATCGTTCGCCGCCATGTGCTCTTTCAAGATGTCAGTGTGAAATCATTCCCTCGCGGGCAGAACAGCCCGGAGGGCTTTCGGCTATCGCATCGACGATCTCTTGCCGATAGCATCCCGGCCCATTTTGCACGGGTCGCCGATTCGGTTTTTGTTTCTGTGAGGATGAATTCATGAGCCGTCAAGAAACTGCTTGTTTGGGACCAGTTACGCGTCGCGAGTGTCTCGCCGCCGGAGCATTAGGGTTCGGCGGATTTGCTCTACCGGATCTGTTTCGCTTGCAGGCATTGGCTAATGAACGCGGCCAAGAAATTGATTCCGAGACGTCCGTTATCTTCGTGTGGCTTCCCGGTGGACCGCCACATATGGACATGTACGACATGAAGCCGAAAGCTTCGTCGGACTATCGCGGTGCTTTCAATCCGATCCCGACGACCGTGCCCGGCTTAGACGTCTGCGAGTTGATGCCGCTGCATGCAAAAATGGCTCATCAATACAACGTTGTGAGATCCGTCTGTCATACGTTCGCCGATCACGGCGGCGGCCATAAGCGGATGATGACTGGACGCATTCCGGCGACTCCCGTCGATACGGTGAACGACGCGCCTTGCACCGGCTCGATCGTCGCGAAGATTCGCGAGGGACTTGATCGCGGCATTCCGAACTACGTCTCGATGAATCCGGGGGGACGAGTCAACGACGTGTTCGCTCAAGGTGCGGCGTATCTCGGGCAGGCATACTTGCCCTTCAACGTCGAAGGCGATCCGACAACTCCGCGGTTCAATGTTCCCAATATCGCTCCGACGGGAACGAGTTCAGAGCGAGTCGACGATCGCATGAAGCTGTTGAGTGGACTCGATCGCATCGAGCGGCATATGGACGGCGCGGGAGTGATGTCGTCGATCGACAAGTATCAGCGACGAGCGGCGACGATGTTGCTGAGTGATCGCGCCAAGAAGGCGTTCGATCTGTCACTCGAACCCGAGACCGTTCGCGATCGCTACGGCCGCCATTGTTGGGGACAGCGAGCACTTATGGCGCGGCGCTTAGTCGAAGCGGGAGTGAGCTTCGTCTCGGTCGTGATGGAAAACCCGTATCAGTCAGGCGTCTCATGGCTGAAGCAGGGCGTCTACAACTGGGACTCGCACGCGGTGAACTGCCATATTTGGGACGACCTGCAAGTGCGATTGCCGATCTACGATCAAGCGGTGACGGCGTTGATCGACGACGTCTATCAACGAGGTCTCGACAAGAAGACGTTGATTCTCGTCACGGGTGAATTCGGACGGACGCCGCGCATCGAGAACTCAGTCGGCTCGCAGACTCAAGTGAAGCAACCCGGTCGCGATCACTGGCCGCAAGCGATGTCGATGATCTTCGCAGGCGGCGGTATGCGAACGGGGCAAGTCATCGGTTCGACAAACTCAAAGGGCGAGCATCCTGCTGACCGACCGCTGACTCCGAACGACATGTGGGCGACGGTCTATCGGCACTTAGGCATCGACTTCACGTTGTCCTTCCCGGATCGTCGAGGTCGCCCGATGCCGATCTTGCCGTTCGGCGAACCGATCTCCGAGTTGCTGCCCGCTTAGTCGAGGCGGTGATTAGAACTCCGAAGCCAGACAAATCTTTTGCAGCGATTGCTGTGAGTGAGTTGTCTGGCTTCGATGCTTTTGGGGACATTGAGTTTTCAGTTGAGGTCACTCATGCGTTTGCTCTTGAGCTTACTGGTGATGTTCGCGGCGACGATCAGCCGCGCGGCGGAACCGAGTCCAGAAGATGTCGTGTTCTTCGAAGCCAAAGTGAGACCGCTGCTCATCAAGCATTGCTTCGAGTGCCATTCGAAGCAGAGCAAAACAATTCAAGGCGGGCTGCGACTCGATCATGCAGATGCTTTGCTCAAGGGCGGCGAAAGCGGAGTTGTCGTTGTGCCCGGTAAGCCGGACGAGAGCCGACTCATCAAAGCCGTGCGGTATGAGGCTTCAGAATCTCAAATGCCGCCGGCAGGCAAGTTGAGTGCGGGTGACATTGCGACGTTGACCTTATGGGTTCAGCGCGGTGCTTACTTCCCGCCGTCGAAGACCGATGAGCCCGCAACTGGCAACAAGAAGAGAACGATCGACATCGAGACCGGGAAGCAACATTGGGCCTTTCGGCCAGTGGCTCGATCGACATCTCCCGGCACGACTGCGCCTCATTGGATCGAGCGCGGCATTGATGCCTATGTGCTCAATGAAATGGAGCAGCATGCTCTCAAACCGAACGTTCGGGCGGATCGTCGAACGCTCTTGCGGCGCGCGTCGTTCGATTTGATTGGTCTTCCGCCGTCGCCCGAAGACGTTGAGGAGTTTGTCAACGACTCAGATCCCGAAGCGTATGCGCGAGCGGTCGAGCGGTTACTTTCGTCACCGCATTATGGCGAACGATGGGGACGCTATTGGCTCGACCTCGTGCGGTATGCCGACGTGCTTGAGCAATGGGCACCTGCGGGCGGCAATGCATGGGTCTATCGCGACTGGGTTGTGCGGGCTCTCAATGAGGATCTCCCGTTCGATCAGTTTGCTCAGCGACAGCTCGCTGCGGATCAAATGCCGGAAGCTCGGCCCGAAGACATTGCGGGGCTCGGTTTGCTGGGGCTCAGTCCGACCTATTGGAAGGAACTCAAGCTCGCGCCCGATGTGATCAAGTCCGTAGTGGCCGAAGAATGGGAAGAGCAGATCACAATGCTCTCGGGAACGTTCTTAGGACTGACGGTCGCATGCGCTCGATGTCATGACCACAAATACGATCCGATCACGCAGCAGGACTACTACGGATTGGCGGGTGTCTTCGCGAGCATTCGGCAAGCTCCGCGATATGCACTGCCGACCGATGTTGCTCAGCGAGTTGCCGCGAATCGTGCTCGGGTTCAGCAACTGAAAGCGGAAGCCGACAAGCTCATCAAGATGGCTGCCGCAGATGCGGGGAAAGCAGAGTCGCTCAAGCAGCAAGCGGCAGACTTGCAGATGAAAGTAACGGAGCTGACGGCGGCGACTCCGCATATTGATGAGCCGCAAGCTTATGCCGTTGAGGACGCGAGTTTGTTCGTTCTGCCCGATGGCCCGAGTCGCACGAAACTCGACTTCAAAATGGGAATGGGGCAAGACGTTGCGTTGCAGATTCGAGGCAACCCGGCGAATGCCGGCACTGTTGTGCCGCGACAGTATCTCGCGGTGCTCTCGTCGCAGACTCCGGCAAAGTTTGAATCGGGCAGCGGGCGAGTCGATCTCGCGCGTGCGATGTTTCGCGACTCGTCGCCGCTGATTGCGCGCCTGATGGTGAATCGAGTATGGCGGCACCACTTCGGACGCGGGCTCGTCGAAACGCCGAGCAACTTCGGAGTGCTCGGTCAGAAGCCGTCTCATCCTCAGCTATTGGATGATCTCGCGGCGCGGTTCATTGAGTCCGATTGGTCGTTGAAGTGGCTGCATCGCGAGATCGTGCTTTCGGCAACGTATCAGCAAGCGAGTGCTGCAAGCCGCGAGCAAGTAGCCGCCGATCCCGACAACCTATGGCTGAGCCGCATGCCGCGAAGACGACTCGAAGTTGAAGTTTGGCGCGACAGCATGTTGTCCGCGTCAGACGCGCTCGATCGGCGGATCGGCGGCGCACCGGGAGAGCTGAGTGATACGAATTACATGCGCCGCACGGTCTATGGCACGGTGCGACGTCGCGAACTCAATGATCTCTTGCGACTGTTTGATTTCCCGGACCCGACGGGACATAGCCCCGCTCGACTCGAAACGACGACGCCCTTGCAGCAACTCTATGTGCTCAACAGCAACTTCATCGCTCAGCAAGCAAGAGTGCTCGCGAATCGCGTGCGAGCGGAACGCTCAAACGATGTTGCCGCTCAAGTGGTGCGAGCACTGCAACTGCTGCACGGCAAAGACCCGAGCGCGAAACAAGTCGCGCGGTCGGTTGAGTTCTTAACGCCGACTCCGACAGATGCGTTGTGGCAGCAGTTTGTGGAAGTGCTACTCGCAAGCAACGCGGTGCAGTTTGTGGATTGATTCTACATCGCACCGTGTAGCTGAAATCGTGAGATTTCAGGCATTTCAGCCGTCCGAAATCTGACGATT
>CAZNMS010000055.1:0-28045 GCA_964573505.1 uncultured Planctomycetaceae bacterium
ACTCTCGGCATCAGCCGCGACGACTACGGCTCGTTCATTGGTCACTACCGAGAGAACGACATCATCGGTTCCGACCCCTTCCAACAGATCGATCAAGAAGGCGTCGGAAAGGTCATGCAGACCGGTGTTCAAGGCGGTCGCTCAACGCGTCCTGACTTGAAGATCGGCATCTGCGGCGAGCACGGCGGCGACCCGAGCTCGGTGA
Source organism: uncultured Planctomycetaceae bacterium (assembly GCA_964573505.1). Classification (GTDB taxonomy): domain Bacteria; phylum Planctomycetota; class Planctomycetia; order Planctomycetales; family Planctomycetaceae; genus AM-0621. The sequence continues at coordinate 206 of CAZNMS010000055.1, forward strand.
TGTTCTGCCATCGCATCGGTTTGAACTACGTGAGCTGCTCCCCATTCCGCGTCCCAATCGCGCGTCTGGCCGCCGCTCAAGCTGCGGTTGAAGACAAAGCGAAGTAACGCGGGTTGCATCGCCTGAGTGATAGCCAGAAGGGCGGGGTCAAATGACCTCGCCCTTTTTGTTGTTGCTCTCGATTCATTGGCACGATTGTGGAAAGCTTGACCGCGCTCGCGCCGCCTTATCGTTTTAGGCATCGAATGGTTGTCTCACACTCCGCCGAGCGCACTCGAGAAGACGACTTTCAACGGATTGAATAGGGCTCGAACTATGCCGTCACCATTTTTGCTCACTGCTTTTGAGCCATCTGGGGCCAAAAACCTTGTCGTTGAGTTATCCGTTGGAGGCCGCGCGACGATTGGAAGACTGCCCAGCAACACCATCGCTGTTGTTTGGGATCGAGAAGTCTCGAGAGAGCACGCAGTCGCGCGATTGGAGGGGCACTTACTCAAAGTGGCCTGCCTGCCGACCACTCGAAATCCACTCATTTATCAGGGAGAGGCTGGCACCGAATTCATGATTCGTGGCGGCCAGTCGTTTCAAATCGGGCAAACGAAGTTTCAATTCGATGCTCCTCTTCCCGAAGTTGAAATCTCCGAGTCGCCCGCACTCGATAATCCCGATGGCTTTGAAGAAGTGGGCTTCGCGGCGAACGACGTTCAGAAGTTCGACTTCGAAAATATGGCGACGCAGATGTCGTTGTTACGGGACTTGCCGGAAATGATTTCGTCCGCGAAGTCTGACATCGAGCTGGCGCAGATGTTGTGCAAATTATTACTCAGTGCGATCCCGCAGGCATTGGCGGTAGCGGTCGGCGTCTACGACAGCAGCAGCATCGAAGTCCTCAAGAATTACACCGCCACTCCGACGAATCCTATTAAACCCAAAATGATGCGGGTCGAGGTTCGCGACGACTACGACGGACGCTTCATGCCGAGCCGACGCTTGCTCGGCCGCGCCTTCGCTCAGGGCGATGCCACCGTCCATATTTGGGCGGGAGGCGGCAATTCCGGCGTCTTCACAATGGCGGACAATTTGGATTGGGCCTTCTGCGTGCCGGTGTCCGGCGAAGCCTGCGCCGGTTGGTGTCTCTACATCTCGGGTCAAGGGGCTAAATCCGGAGCGTTGATCACCAAGGATGATCTTGAACCCGATGTGCGGTTCACTCAGTTGCTCACGAAATTCATCAGTTCGATCCGTCAAGTTCGTGTGCTGCAAGAGAAGCACACGCAAATGAGTTCGTTCTTCTCACCCAAGGTTATCGAGAACTTGACGGGCAGCGCGGACATCCTTGCGCCGTCCGAGCGAGATATCACGGTCTTGTTTTGTGATGTGCGCGGCTTTTCGCGCAAGTCGGAGAAGTACAAGGACGACTTGCTGTACCTGCTGAGTTGTGTGCGTGAAGCACTCGGGGTCATGACGGATGGCATTCTCCAATTCGATGGAGCGATCGCCGACTTCCAAGGCGATGCCGCACTGGGATTTTGGGGATGGCCCCAATCGTTGGCCGAAGGGGCCATTCCGGCATGTTTGGCGGCATTGGCCGTGCAGGATGAATTCTTACATCCCGAACGGCATGCGGGGCGGTTAGACGGTTTCACAGTCGGAATCGGAGTTGCGCACGGTCGTGCGATTGCCGGGCAAATCGGTACGCAACAACAAGCCAAGATCGGAGTCTTCGGTCCGGTCGTGAATCAAGGATCGCGTATCGAAGGGCTCACAAGACACTTTGGCGTGTCGATCTGTTTGGATGAACGCGCCGCAGAATTCGCTCGCAAGCTCCCGCCCGAGAAAGCGCGGGTTCGTCGATTGGCTCGCATTCGCCCCAAAGGAATGGATACCTCGATTACCGTCAGCCAATTGCTGCCGCCGTATCGCAACGTCGGCACGAGCAGTGACGGTTCGTTCGACGTGCAAGCTCCCACAATGGGAAACCTGAATCGCGCTTCGATCGAACGGAACCTTGAGCAACTTGATGCCAACAACATCCCAGACGACCACATTCAGGACTACGAGACTGTGCTGGACATGATCATCTCCGGTAATTGGGAGATTGCCTTGCCGCTGCTCAATGCGCTTCCGGAAGAGGAGCCCAGAGACTTCCTGCTCGAACAGATGAAGCGGTACGACAACAAAGTCCCGACCAATTGGGACGGCAGCTTCAGCATGTCGGAGAAGTAGTCCGCAGCGAGTCGTTACAGGCAGAGAAACTGGCGCTAAACAACTTCCGGCTAGTGCCACGACCGAGAATTGACCTGCCAATCGAAGTGAGCCGCAAAGCGCTAGCTGCGGGTGCCGCATCTGTCAGGAACCCGCGGCTAGCGCCTTGCGGCTCACATTACGGATGCCATTTTGATTGGAAGGTTATTTCGCGGTCGCGGCACTAGCGCCTACTCGCCCGAAGCGCCGGCGAGCCGTTCGCGCGAGTTCTCGAACGCGTAGTCAGTTGGAGTGTTGCTGACGCAGTCTCAACGTGAAGCTGTGGCGCTGTCGTCTTCTCCACCGAGTTTGCTGACTTCTTCTCGCAGCCATTTGATGACTCGGGAGCGAGCGACGTAGACCTCGGACACGGGCATGCCGATCTCGGCGGCGGCTTCTTGAGGCTTCATATGCAGCTTCGAAGTCAGCTCGTATGCCCGCCATGTTTGAGGTTGCACGCGCGCTCGCACGATTGCTTCGGCAGCATGTAACAATTCTTGCTCAGCTTCAGCTTCAATCGTGTGAGCGAGATCGGCCAGCGCGTCCGGAGCTTGAATCGCCGCTAGTCGGTCGAGCATGAGCGTGTCGCCGGAACCGCGATCACTCCCGGTTTGCTCGCCGAGGAAGTCGCGAATGGCATTGTTCGTCACCGTCTTGAGCCATCCGCGAAAGCTGCCGCGCGACGCGTCGTATTCGAACGATCGCATCGCGTGCAGCAGTTTCGTCAGCACATCTTGAGTGACATCCGACGCATCCGACTCTTGAAGTTGATAGCGGCGGCACCACGCGTAGATGCGCGGCATATATCGTTCGAGAAACTGCCCCCATGCGTCTGAGTCCGACACATCTCGAATCCGCATAAGCAACGTGCTGCTGGTTGAGAGGTCGTTATTCATGACGACTTCTCACTCTCGGTGTTACTCGCATGCGGCTTGATACCGAGAGCGACCGGCTCATCGAGCACGAGTTTCGGAGGCTGACTCTGCACGCGTTGCTCGACGTTCTTGATGTGCTCAGCCGGCAGAATGTTTTCGGGCAGTGTGCCACCGATACGCTGAATCGCGGCGCGCACCTCTCGACCAACATCTTGATGGGTTTGAATGGCTCGCTGTTCGCCTTTGATTCCCTCGCGCGCCAGCTTTTCTCGCGTCTGAGTCATGCGAAACTGATTCGCAGCCAGTTCCGTCGCGTCCATGCGGTCCATCAGGTTGTCCGCAGCGGGAATACGTTTGCGGGCACGAATCGCCTCGCTCCCCAGTCCGCCGTACAAGCCTTTGTAGCCCGCATCATGAAAGATGCCGAACTTCGGACTTTGCACGCCCGCTTGTCGAGCCGCCCCGGAAAGCATCTTGAACTCTTCTGACGCTTGCTTGCGGAGTTCCAATCGCTCGCGATCGGCAGCTTGCTGCTCGGATAGCTCCTGTTTCCGCGCCTGAATCGCGAAATACTTCTGAGCCATCGCAATCTCAGGCTTGCGCGAGTCGCCGTTTTGGGCGATCAAGTAACACGCGAAGCGCGACAGCAAGAAGTCATCAACGTCTCGCTGCGAACGGATACCGACGGTCACTATTTTGCGCGCGCGCGCAAAATGGTGATCAACCGGATTGCCGGACTGCTCGCACGCGGTCATCGCTTTCGAAACGGTCTTTTCGAAGCCGCGCCATTGCGAGTAGCCCAGTACTGACTGCAAGTCGCGAGCACTCCAATACTCAGCGCCGTGCTCGTTCTGATGTTTCAAGGACTCAAAGTCAGGCTCACCGATTGCGGGTAACGATTCTGACATGAGGCATCCTTTCTCGAAGTCACTGAGCACGACGTCTTTTGTCGCTGCTCACTGGATCGGCTCATGAACCCATTTCTTCAAAGGAAGATCTCCGCCTTCGGCGCGCTGAGTCGCGGGACACCATTGCTGACAATTGATGTCTCGCGATTCCATCTTGCTGAGCGCTCTGCATTCGAACGTCTCGCCTCTACGTCAAGCAGTGCAGTGGGTCGGCGAGATAGAACATTGAGTCGAGCACGCGCTGGTGCTCGGGAGTGTCGTTCGCACAGAGCGGGCCCGGTGTGATGATTTCGAGCGGGACGTTCTCGGGCTTCTCGCTGTTGCGGACGATGAATTGGCCGACGATCAGCGCCGTGCGGTGAATCAAACAAACGGGGTTCACCGTCGTGCCGGCGAGCGTGCCGGCTTTGACGGCTTCTAATCCTTCGCGTTGTCCGTCGACCGCAGTGATCACCATCTTTTCGTGAATGGTGTTCTTGAGAGCCGGGATGCAGGCCAGCGCCATGTCGTCGCTATGGAAGAAGGCGCCGGCAATCGGTTCGGTCTCTTGAGCGAGCAGCGATGCGAACGTGTCGGCAGCTTTCTCTTTCTTCCAGTCGCACCAGCGCACTTCGCCGCCGACGACTGAGACGTCGGGATACTTCGCACGGACCTTCTCGAATCCGGTGAAGCGGCCTTGAGCACCGCTATGAGCACTCAAGCCTCCGATGTGAATGACTTTGCCTTTGCCGCCGATGCGGTCCATCAAGAGTTGAGTCGAAGACATTCCCATTCCGACTTGATCCGGTGTGACTTCGCACCAGACGCCGGTATCACGCATCTTGTCCATTTCGACCAGCAACGTATCCATCGAGATCACGGGGATGCCGCGCTTCTGCAACTTGCGAACGGGTGCCGCGAGCGAGTCGATCTGCACGGCTTGAAAGCAGCAGAAGTCCCACTCGTCGCCAGTGATCGCGTCGATCTTGTTGCGTTGCTTCTCCGGGTCAAACTCTCCGTCGAACCATTCGATGTCGACATTAAGCAGCTTGCCCCACAACTCGGCAGTCGTCTTTCCGAGCGAGCACCATGTGCTCTGCAACCCGGCGTTCGAGAAGGCCGCTCGCAGCTTCTTTGGGCCCGCTCCACTGCTGCCACTTCCTTGCGATGCGCCGCCGCCCGCGCCGTTATCTGCTCCGCCACAACCGGCCAACACGCCCAGTGCTGAGAAGGCCGCCATTCGCTCCATGAATCCGCGCCGAGTGGATTGATCCGCCATTGATGTGCCTCGTGATGTGAAGAACTAAGTGGTGAGTAAAGAGCAGGGGACGAAGCACCGCAGTTGCGTTCTCTCTGTAGGATGCGGCGCATTGTGTAATAACGATAACAGCGGCACGTCGCAGGTATTGCGCTTCGTGCCGTGCATCAGGGGGGCTCAGTCGCAAAGCGGCTGAGCTAAGTGGCCGAGTCAATCCGCGACTCCGTGAACTCGAAACGAAAGAAGTTACTTGAGTCCGAGAATCGTGAGTTCAGTGTCAAGTCTAGTAGGACGTCCAACGCATCGGTCGGAGGCAGAGCCCAATGTCCGAAGGACGTTGAGCGGAATGAAAACGAGACTGTGAGATCGCTCGTGACGGCGAATTCAACGAGTGAATGTGAATGTCGTCCCGCTGCGGCTCGGGATGGAATCCCAGGCTACTTCTCGGAGCAGAGCCTCGCGGGGCTTACTTCTTATTGGCTTCTGCGATCTCGGCTGCGTCGAGTTTCTTCAGTGAGGGGCTCTTGATGGCTCCCTTCGTGCGCCAGGTCGCGAAGCCGAGCGGCTTTGAGAGTTCAACTTCGCCGCGAATGCCGATCTTCTTGCCCTTGATGTTCGCGTCGATGATCTCTTTGCCGTCGACCCAAACTCGGATGCGCTCATCGAGCACGACGAGGCGGACCTTGTACCACTGACCGGTCTTGAACTCGCGATAGAGCGTCGTCGCGTTCTCGGACGCGTCGTTGCCATCAATGCTCGACAAGCCGCAAACGCCGCCGCCCCAGCCGCCCATAATCAGCGAGCAGTGGCTGTCCTTCACCGGGAACGTGAGGCCCACAAAGAAGTCGCCGCCATCAATGCGTTTGGCTTCCAAGCTGATCTCGTAATTCGACTTTGGCAGCACGTCTTCCTTCTGCCATGTGATGCCGCTCAGGTCGCTGCCGAAGTCGATGATGATGTTGCCGTCTTCGACCGTCACATCGCCTTCACCGCCGAAGTTCGTCGACTGCCATCCTTTGAGCGTCTTGCCGTCGAACAGTGGAATGACTTTCGAATCATCCGCCTTTGTCGGAGCAGCGGGCTTCTTCGGCTCATCGGCTGCGTTGAGCACGCCCCCGGCCAAAACCGAACAACCAACAAGACAAGCCATCCAAAGTCGTCGCATGTTGAAGTCCTTGTGAGAGCATGAAGGAGTGAGTCGGAATCGAATCGAGGCGGCTGACGAACCGCGTTGTTCGTCTTCGCTCGATAAGTACGTCCCCATCGGGCTTGTCCCGATGGTTATCTGCCTCATGGCTACAGTCGGTAGCCATGAGGCAGATAACCACCGACGCAAGGTCGGTGGGGCGGGTGCTTAATGGCGAGCTGTTGCCTAAGCCTGCTGGGTTGATTCGGCTTGAGTCGGCTCTGAGGTCGGGGGCTCAAACTTTGGCGCGGTCACTTCGTTGACTTCGTCGCTTGCCGTCGGACGAGACGCAGGGCTCGGGCGGGAATAGTTATTACTCGAAGACTGATAGGACGATTGATGGATCTCTTCCTCAATGCCCTTCACTCCCTTTTTGAATTCGACGATGCCTTTGCCGAGGCTGCGGGCCACTTCCGGCAATCGCTTACCGAACAGCAGCAAGCCAATCACGCAGAAGACGATCAACTCCGGCCCGCCGATTGTCGGCAGGAAGCCCAACACCAAATTCGTAGTCATGATGGAACTCCAATCGAAAAGATGGCTGCCGCCATCAAAGGTTTTGTTGATGTGCTTCTCAGACAATGTGCAGATGAGAGCGTGCCCGTCGGGACGAGCCCGATGGAGTACTCATTCTTGAGCCGCCGAACTTAGCTCGGCTTTGCTTCATCCTTCGGAGGCAGCTTTGCACCGCCTTCTTCTTCAGGGTCGTTCATGCCCTTCTTGAACTGAGTCACGCTTTGCCCGAGAGACTTCATTGCACCCGGTAAGCGGTTGCCGAACAGCAGCAGCACGATCACGAGGAACACGATGATTTCTGGGCCGAGGCCAAATCCGAGCAGCATGAGTTTTCTCCTAGATGCGATATGCGGGACGCGGATCGAACCGTCGGGCTCAGATCGCTGAGACCGACGCGGACGCTTGCGGATAACGTTTCCTCGCAAGCCAAAATCGCCGCGACATCTTGCGGTCACACCTGATGAAGGCTCTCAGAACCAGTTGCATGCGGCAAACAACGAATCTGGGACATCCGTGGCAGGCGATCTTCGCAATGTTGTCGACGGGGATGTCCACTCGGTTCGCCCGCGGAGAGCAGGTGGGATGAGCGGAGCAGTGCTTTGCGACGGTTATCTGACGAGGCTCAAACAACTCAATCAAACCGTCCTGCGAAAGCGGGCCGGATAATAAGTGGGTGACTCTTGAAGTCAATCTGCGGTAGCGAGCCGCGCTGCGGGCTTCGTCCTGCAAACAATGCTCGGTCAATGCGAAGACTCGCATCCTCAATTGGCTACGATCCGACGATGAGGCTGCTCGAGTTGCGTTGAAGATGACTCAAAACATCGGCCCTTCAAGCAGCCTCTGAAACCGTCACTCAATTCGAGTCGCGAATTGAGCTCAACCTAAGGATCGTCGAGGACAACGTTCCCGATTTGCGTCGTGTAGATCGGATGCCTACGTCCGACAGCGACGCAGCACGGACGTAGGCGTCCATGCTACGAATTCGAGTAGTTCATCCTCGACGATCTCTTAGTCCCCTCAATCATTTCGGCACGGCGAGCAGTCGCCTGATGGAACCCATTGATGAAACTCTTTCCGGACTTGAACGAGACACTTGTCGGAGCCTCCCTCGCGATTCGAAGTCGTCAGCGCAGTTGTAAGGAGATCGTCGAGCAATGTTTGGCGCAGATCGACGCTCAAGAGGCGAGTGTCAAAGCATGGGTCACGGTCGATCGCGCCGGGGCATTGTCAGAAGCAACTCAGCGCGATCGTGAGTTGAAGAAGAGCGGGCCGCGCAGCCCACTCTTCGGCGTTCCGATTGGCATCAAGGACATCGTCGATGTCAGCGGCTTTAAGACCGGGTGCGGCTCGCAATGGATGAGCGAAGAGAATGACGTCGCTGACTCAGATGCGGCGCTGGTCGAACTGCTGAAGGCTGCCGGAGCGATCGTCATCGGCAAGACCGTCACGACTCAGTTCGCGAGCTTCGATCCGCCGCCGACTTGCAATCCATGGAACCTCGACCGCACGCCGGGCGGGTCATCGAGCGGCTCGGCAGCAGCCATCGCAGCGGGTATGTGCCTCGGAGCGATCGGTTCGCAGACCGGCGGTTCACTCACTCGACCGGCTTCGTTCTGCGGTGTTGCAACATGTAAGCCTTCTTACAACACCGTGCCGGCTGAAGGAGTCTTTCCGCTCGCTCCATCAATGGATCATCCCGGTCCAATGGCGCGCACGGTCTTTGACGTCGCGCTCATGCTGGGGGCGATCAACATGTATGCCGATTGGCTGAGCGTCGCGCCGGTCCCGAAATTCATGCCGCCGCGCATTGGCCGCCTGCGCGGCTTCTTCGAAGAGCAGACGGATTCGGGCTACCTCAAGTTGATCGACGAAACGGTCAAGCTCTTTGCTGCTGCGGGCGCGATCGTTGAAGACGTGCATGTCGATCTCGACTTCGAAGAGATCATCAAGCATCACCGCTGCATCATGGCGACAGAGGCTGCGATGACTCATCGGCCGCACTGGGACGAGCATCGCGATGAGTACGGACCGGCAATTCGTTCGCTCATTGAAGAAGGTCTGCGAGCAACGGCGATCGACTACCTCGCTGCAACGAGTCAGCAGAGCATCGCGTCGCAGACGATCGAAGAGGCATTCGCTCACAACGACCTGCTGATCACGCCCGCAACGATTGGCCCTGCTCCCGATCGCACGACGACCGGCAACCCGCTGATGAATTCTCCCTGGAGCTACACCGGCTTGCCGACGATCTCATTCCCGATCGGGCTCTCGTCAGACGGCATGCCGCTCGCGATTCAATGCGCCGGCCGAATGCATTGCGACGGCGAGCTGTTGTCATCCGCCATGTGGTGCGAAGAAGTCGTGCGTGCCGCTCATGGTGCCGAGCGGCTGCATCGGTGAGGGGCGGGAGTGAGGAGTGAGGGGCGGTGCGACCGAGACGTTGCTTGACTCTCTGCGTCGAGCTTTCTTTGCAGAAAGTGCTCGGCTCAGAGAGTCAAGGTGCGAGATGCGAGTCGCTCCGCGACTCGCCTACGGCGCTCAGTTACTCGCGTCGAGGGCGGCGAGGATTGCGGGCGTCAGCACGAAGGTCTCGCCGCTGATGTAGCCCGTTTCCTTGAACTGATTCGTGCCTTGATTGCCCGCGATGATGTCCGTGCCGCCAGCTCCGTTGAGGACGTCGTCGCCGTCACCGCCGAAGATGAGATCGATCTCCGCTCCGCCGTTAAGCATGTCATTGCCGTCGCCGCCGAGAATGGTGTCTTTGCCAGTGCCGCCACTAACGGTGTCATTTCCATTACCTGCAACGATGCCGTCGTTGCCATCGCCGGCGTCGATGGAGTCATTGCCGTCTCCGCCGTCGATCGTGTCGTCGCCCACTCCGCCCTTGATCGTGTCGTCGCCGTGATCGCCGCGAATCTTGTCGTTGCCACTGCTGCCGTTGAGCACGTCGTTATTGCGCCCGCCATCAATGGTGTCGTTACCTGCTCCGCCAGTGATCGAGTCTTGACCGTTACTGCCTTCGAGCAGATCGCTGCCATCCGCTCCGCCAATCACGTCGTCTCCGAAGCCGCCGATGATGTGATCGTTGCCGCTGTCTCCGCTGAGCACGTCGTTACCGAGATCGCCCAGCAAGCCGTCGTCACCGTCACCGCCAGTGATGACGTCGGCACCGTCGCCGCCGGAGAGCAAGTCGTCTCCCGTGCCGCCCTCAATGATGTCGTCATCAGCGTCGCCCGAGATGTCGTCGGATCCTTCGTTGCCTCGCAGCAAGTCGTTACCGAGCCCGCCCGTCACAACGTCATTGCCCTGCGTGCCCAAAATGGTGTCGTTTCCGTCTTCGCCGTTGAGCAGCAAGACGACTCCGCCAACCGGCGAGCCCGCTCCGTCGATGCGGTCATTGCCCACTCCGCCATTCACGACGATCTGCGCGAAGCCGATCAAATTCAGAGTTCCGATCAGCACTCGATCATTGCCGCCGAAAGTGTTGATCGTGACGTTCTCGGTTGTATTTCCGATTTCACCTTCGCCTAAGACAGGCAGCGTCAGAGTCCCGGTGCCCGATGTCACCAGCAACGCCGAACCGGACTGCGACAATGAGAAGACATCGGCAGTCGGAGTGCCTCTCACGACGATGCCGTCCGAGCCGTCGTTGCCGTCCCAAACATCGGTGCCTTCCGGCGCTCCGTTCCATATGAGGGTGTCATCGCCATTACCCCCCAACAATGAGTCCGTGCCGCCTTGCCCGGCGAGTGTGTCGTTTCCATCACCGCCGTTGAGTGTGTCGCGACCGGCTCCGCCATAGAGCAAGTCATTGCCCGCTCCGCCGAACCCGAGATCGTTGTTCGCTCCGCCAACAATGGTGTCGTTGCCGGTTTCGAGTCCGAGCGAGTCATCTCCATAAAGGATGTTGTTGCCCGAGCCGCCATTCACGACATCGTTACCGGCACTGCCTTCGATGAAGTCCGCTGCGCCTTGCCCGAGTAACGCGTCGTTGCCGTCACCGCCGATGAGCGTGTCGCTCTCGGCTCCGCCTAACAGAGTGTCATTGCCCGCGCCGCCACTGATTTGATCTGCGTTTGAGCCGCCGCTGAAGAAGTCGCTGCCGCCGGCGCCAACGAGGATGTCGTTGCCATCATCGCCACTGATCGTGTCACCGAGATCGTTGCTCGGCGGAATTGGCGGAGGCGGAACAACTGGAGGCTGAGTCGATCCGAAGCGGAACGCACCCACTCGAGTCTGCCAAACGCCGCCGGCTGCGTACTCGCTTGTGAACCAGAAGGTCGCATCGTCTACCGGATCAACGCTCATCGCGGCATAGTCGCCCCAACGACTGTTGATGATGTGACTCGACGAGCCATTGATGAGGACGTTGTCGCCTTGCGTCATTTGGCCGAGCGGATCATTCGAAAGCCGACCGGTGTAACGGATGCTCGGGAACGTCGACTGACCGCTGACGTTGTAGCCCAATGCGATGTTGCCCAGTCCGTCCATCGCGATCGCGCCAATCCAACGATTGTCGTTCGGCGTCTCGTGCGTGCCTTCTTGATAGAGCTGCCATTGACCACTGGATTGGCGTCGCAACTCGAACCAGCGCACGCCGGCATGATCTTGCCCATTCGTGTCTGTGACGAAGTTGCCGAGTAAGACCTCGTGAGTACCAAAGTTGCGATACACGAGCCGGTTCATGATCACTTCACGAATCGGATCAAGCGGCGGGCCACTCGGTTGAGTAATCGCACTGAAGGAAACGAGGCCGTTTAGATCAGAGTCGAACTCAGCAATCGGAATGGTCGCGACCAAATTGAACGTCGATTGGCCGGGGGTCGTGAAGTTCGCCGACAACTCATACAGCTCAAGGAAGTCTTGATTGGGATTCGCCGTTCCGGGGCTATGCGCTTCATCGTCGACATGCCGCATGAAAATGCCCGGCTCTCCGGCTGCTGGTCCGGTCGAGCCATCAAGATCGGCCGGAGTCAGTGCCTGAAAAGCGAAGCCTGCCAGTGGCGTTGCTGTGAATCGTTGCGGAGCAGCAGGCGTTGTCCCGTTCAACATGCTCGTGCGGTCGAAGACATACATCGCCGGCACGGACTCATTCGCCGTCATGTAGTAGCCGTCGGGCCAAACACCGAACTTCAGATAGTCCGGGAACTGCGCCAGCGTGAAACTGAAGTGAGTCCAATCGGCCGGGTTGTTCGTCGCGGTTGCAGTATCGGAGAGATAGATGTTGATGTCGGTCGGAGTCGTGCTGGCGCGGTCGCAGAACTCAACGAGGAGCCATCGATTCGCCATTGCGTCCCACAACACAACTGGATCGCCACTTCCGTTTTGAGCCGAAGGACTGGTCGGCGCCAATGTCGACAGCAAGAAGGGCGCAAAGGACAGATTACCTGTCGTTTTATCGAAGATGCGGACCGACGTGCTTGTCGGCGCGTTCGTGAGTTGGATGTACTGAGTTAAGCCGACATCTCCGACCGTGTCCGGAGGCGCGACGCCATTAAACCCCGTTCCGGCAACATTGATGATCGGAGTTCCGAAGGTGCCATTCACTTCGTCGTCATAGATCGTGCCCGTGCCTTGAGCGGCGCCAATTGAGGCAGGACCGACCGGGTTCGAGAGAGTGACGAAGAACGTCTCGTTGCTTTCTCGCGTGTTGTCGCCAGTGATCGTGACATTGATCGTTGCGCTCGTTTGGCCGGGAGCGAACGTCACTGTGCCCGAAGACGCGACGAAGTCATTGCTCGAAGCGGTTCCGACACTTGTCGCATATTGAACGCTGACCGGAGCCCCGACCGCTGTTGAGAGCACGACAGCGAAGCTCATCGTGACAGTCTCGCCGGCATCACCTTCGAGTGAGTTTGCATCGCCGATGAAGATGCCGATCGGCAGGCTTTGGACAACGTCATTGCCCGCGCCACCACTCATCGAATCGGCCCCGCCGCCGCCGAGCAGAGTGTCATTGCCGCCATTCCCCAACAGCGTGTCGTTGCCGGGAACAGCAGCATTCCCGCCGTCGCCATTGATCGTGTCGTGCCCGGCGCCTCCAATGAGCGAGTCGTCTCCAGCTTCACCGTTGAGTGAGTCATTGCCGGCGGCGCCGCTGATTGTGTCGTTGCCGACTCCGCCCGAGATCGCGTCGCTTCCCTGACCGCCATCAATCGAGTCGTCGTCAGCGCTGCCGTCGATGATGTCGTTTCCGTCACCGCCAGTGATGACGTCGTTGCCCGCTCCGCCATTCAAACTGTCGGTACCATCGCCGCCGTTGATGGTGTCGCCGGCACTCGAGCCGACGATCGTGTCGTCGCCGTCGCCGCCATTGAGGACTTGAGCAACGTTGATCGGCACTGCCGGAGCGACATTGATTTGATCATCGCCGTGCCCGCCTTCGAGTGTGTCGTCGAAGCTTTGACTGCCAATCAGAGTGTCATTTCCATTACCCCCATCGACATAAATCTGCAGGCCATCAAGCGTCGTCGGATCTTGATAACTGAAGCTCGTCGCAGTGATGGCATTGAGGTCGATGAGGTTGTTGCCCTGACCGGCGTAGATCGAGATCGAGCGAATCTGACTGGCGAGAATCGATGGAAGCGTTGTGTTGGGTTGCCCGTCAACGAGCAATTGCACTCGCGCGGTGTTCGTCGGATTGACCCCAATCGCAATCACCTCTTCGCCGTCAGCGATCACTGTGAGGTTGCCGTCGACGATCAACGAACTCACCGACAACAACGATTTCGGCTCAAGCACTTCCGCTGAGACATGCGCTCGTCGGGACGCTCTGCGCAGAACCGACGGCTTTCGGAGTTGGAGACGGAGTGAGTTCAGCCAAGAAAACTTCGCCATTGTCATTCTTCCCTGAAGTCTGAGAGCGTCGTCCGTGACGCAGCCGACAATTCGCCGTTCGACCCTACGGGATTGCTGCGATCCCGAGATTCGACACTTCAAGATCGGACGGCATGTTCGGAGCAACCCATACAACTAGTTCTCGTCGGAAATGACCGGCTAATCGGAGAAGTGCTCCTAATCGGGAAGTCATCGCAACCGGCAAAGTTTGCCGCACTTATCGCGACTCCAGTCGCCGTGCGGGCAGCGATCGTTAAATGCGCGGCGATACGCAGCCTGCCGAAGAGTCGGTGAGCGACGAAGCAATCTGAGTCTCGCTCTCTCTTCCTATGTAATCCGCACGACATGCAGGCCACTGCTGCGATGTCGTAACGATTCGGGAGTTTGAGGCTTGCGACCGCGATTGCGTCGTTTTCACTCACGTGATGGCGGGTGCATTCAGTTTTTGGGCTATGCTAGAGTCCGCCGCTTTTGTTCGTTTTGAACATCGCTTTGATGCGCACCACTGACCGAGGTCGCTAGTTCTTGCTAGCCGACCGTTTCTTGGGATGACCGTTTGGCATGAGCGTTTCCATTCGATCCTGCCCGAACTGCAAGTCGCTGATTTTGAGCGACACAATGCAATGCCCGTCCTGCAATCAGGTTCTTAAAGAAGAGCTTGCAGTTGTCTTGCCGGCGGAACTCCCTGCGATCGCACGCGCTTCGGCTGACTCCGTCGCGTGCCCTGACTGCGGCGAGATGGTGCGAAAAGGACTCGTGCGCTGCTGGCGCTGCGGCGGCTTTTTGCGCGAGGACATCGCTTCGAAGTATCAGCAGATGCAAGAGGCTCCGCGCGAAGTCATCTACAGCAAAGTGCAAGCAGAGCCGGCCGAAGTGCCGGAGTCCGCATCGCAACTGATGGATGATGACGAAGACGGCTTCGAGCTTGCTGACGGCTTGAGCCTCATGACGGCGGACCAATTGCCGGACTTCGCCTCTGACTCAAACGACGATTCGGGAACTTACAAACTCAATGTTCCGGCTCCGGCGGCACGCACCGAACCGAAGTACGCAACAAGCGGCCCGCGCGTCATTGGCGCATCAAAGGCTGAGGCAACGAGTGCTGCGCCTGCTCCCGTTCGTGCTCCGGTAGCGCAAGCACCAGTCGCCGCTCCCGAGCCGGCGCCAGCGCCTGCTGCTGAGGCTCCAGTTGCTGCGCCGATCGAGAAACCTGTCGAGAAGCCCGCTGAAAAGCCGGCACCGAAGCCCGCATTCGAATCGACCGGAGATCCGCTGCTCGACATCGCTCTGCAAGAGAGCAACGAAGCCGATCAGCGCCGCAAAGATCGCATGAAAGCAAAGAAGAGCGGACCGCGCGTCGCTCTGCCCGGTTACGTTTTGGTGTTCTGTCCTGAAGGGCATCAGATTCAAGTTGAAGAGCGTTATCGCGGCATGACGGGCCGCTGCCCGAAGTGCAAAACCTTCTTTCACGTGCCCGCTGTCGATCGTCAGAAGCAAGCCGAAGAAGCTCGCCGCGCCGCCGAAGAGAAAGCGAAGTCGAGCAAGTACCTGCATTGGACCATCGACGCGCATCTGCACTCATTGGACCCGACGAAGCTGAAGCTGAAGCCGGGCAGCCTCGAGAAGGACTTTGTCGAGATCGATCTCGGATTCGAACCGACCGGCCTTTTGATCATCGCGCACGGCAAGCAGGGGCAGGGGCTCTTCAAAGGCGAGAAGAACAAGAAGCGGAAAGAGGAACTGCGCGCCGAAGTGCTCGAATACCTGCGTGTCGAAAAGCCGCTGCTCGATCTGCCGGCTTCGGGCTATCGGTTCTATGAGAAGGCTCAATTGGGCAAGGTGCAGGTCGTGCAACCTGCAGCTTATGCGCATGAGTCGATGTTCGCCGGAGTCCCGGTCTTCGGTGAGGGACGCATTGCGGTGCGTATGCCCGTGACCGATCAAGACAAGAACGTGACCGACATCTTGTTCGTCTCGTTCTACTTGTCTGAGTTCCGCGACTTCGCAAAGCGCGCCGCCGATTTGTTCGAGGTGAAGGATCTCGGCCAAATGGAAGGCGTCCCGATGACGGACTCCGAGACTAAGTACAAATGCCACTATCTCGATAAGCCGGTCATCTCGCTCGAAGTCACGCCGTATCACAAAGTCGATCCCGGAATCGAACTCGAGACGAGCGGCTATAAGTGTCAGGCATGCGGACTCGTTGTCAGCGAAGACGGTCGCAAGAAAGAGAAGTTGGGCGGCCCCGCCGGCAAGTCGATCGCGAAAGCCCCGTGCCCGAAGTGCAAGCAGAAGTTCGGTACGAACATGTTGCTGCACATCAAACCGAAAGCCGAAGAGGCTCAACCGGACGACTCAATGGGCGAAACCGGCGGCTTGAAGTCGAAGACGTAGATCGCGAACGCAGCGCGATGCACTGCAGAGTGCGAGTAACAAAAATTGCTTCGAGCTCTAGTTCAAACCGCTGAGTGGCATCGGCAGCGTCCCCGTGCAATTCTTCTGACAGTTGTTTGCGGGCCTTCGTGACAACGTTGTATTGACCGTTGAGTTGACGAGAGTCTCACCGTTCGGGCTGATGGATGGATCGAACTGAGAAGGCCGCAAGATGCGCTGGTTTGCACCTCAGACTCACAATGATCGGATCGACGCTTCTGAGACCGAAGAGACGTACTTTGCGCGGCTGCAAGTTCAGCGACTGGTTGCGTATTCGATCATCGCGAACTCGATCATGTTGGTCTCGGGACCGGTCGCCATCTTGTCTTATGACGCACCGAATGGTCCTCAACTGGGCTACGTGCTTTTGGCGACTGCGATCGCTGCGATCCTCATTAAGGTCGTCTTACGGCGTTGCCTCAAGGAGCATCGCTTTTCCAATTGGCTGACGTTTGCGATGTCGGTGCTGTATCTCATACCGGCAGCGACGGGCACGGCCTTGCGTCCAGATGACGAAGCTGGCCGCGCGATTGTTGTTGTCGGCTTAGCATGTAGTACTTATTGCTTTTCGAGGACGTCACTCGCCGCTTTGCAAGTCGCGCAGGCAGTAGCCTCCGTTGCCGCTTGGTCCTTCTCCGGGCGTGAATATGGCATCGACGATTTCATGTTGTTCTTCGTCGCGATGCCGGGAGTCGGCTTCATTCTGTTTGAGAGTCAGCGATCGAGCTTGAGCCGTTCCTTTCGCTTGCAGCGCGAGACCGATGAACGACGCCGCGAACTCGAAGCGGCTCTGCATCAGCTCACGACAGAGACGGCTCTGCGTCGTGAGAGTCAGCAGCGTCTGCAAGAGCAGCGCGAGCAACTGCTGCATGTCAGCCGCCTCTCGACAATGGGTGAACTCGTTGCCGGCATCGCTCACGAACTGCGGCAGCCGTTGCATGCGACGTCGATGTTTGCCGAAGCGCTCGCTGCAGTGACGAAGCTTGAGCAACCTGCTGACAGCAAGCGGTTGCAAGAGTTGAGCGAGCGAATTGTCGGTCTTACTCAGCAGAGTGCCTCGACCATTCGCCGCCTGCAGAACTTTGTGCGTCGCGGTCCTCGAGTTCGCACTGAGATCGATTTGAAGGACGTGCTGCGAGATGCGCTGGAACTGACTGCAACCGACGTGCGGCATACCGGAGTTCGAGTTCAGCAAGACCTTCATGAAGCAGCTTGCATCGCAGAGATCGACCCAATTCAGATTCAGCAGGTCTTCGTGAATCTGATTCGCAATGCGTGCGACGCGATGCATGACATCGCTCTCGATCGCCGCGCCCTCAACATCTCGCTCCGGGCATCAAACGCCGATGAGTACGAGATGCTGTTTGCGGATACCGGTTGCGGCATCGCGCCGGCGTTTCAGTCGCGGATCTTCGACGCGTTTGCATCGACAAAGGCAAACGGTCTCGGAATGGGTCTTGCGATCAGCCGGTCGATCATCGCGGATCACGGCGGGCGCATTGAACTGGTGCCAGAAGTCACCGTCGGAGCAACGTTCCGAGTGACGCTCCCGACTCGCTCGCGAGAGGCAACGAAGCCGGCTTGAGCGATCGTCGGGGCTCATGCGATACGCGGTTTGAAGACGCTTCAAAGCCGCAGTCGATCGTCGCCTTTCGCTCTGCAAAAGGAAGCTTTTGCGGAGCAAAAGCCACAATGGAAAATCCCTTTCGCAGAGAGCTGTTCCGCTTACGCCATCAAACGTTCAATTGGCTTGCCGTCGCTGAACTTGATGGGGCGACCGATGCGCGTGATGAACTCTTTCGCGAAGTCGACGCCGAGCACCTTAAGCAGCGTTGCGTAGAGATCCTCCACTTGAATGGGATCGCGCGGGTCGGCCTTTCCGGCGGGGTCCGTTTCACCGATCGCGAGTCCCTTCTTCATCCCGCCGCCGCCGACCAAACATGAAAACCACTTCGGCCAATGGTCGCGGCCTTCGAGCGGATTGATCGTCGGAGTGCGTCCGAATTCGCTCGCACACAGCACGACCGTTGATTGCAGCAGGTCGCGTTCTTTGAGGTCCTTCAACAGCATCGCCAGTGCCGGATCAAGAACCCCTGCCTGAGTGACGTGCCCTTCATGATTGCTCGCGTGCGAGTCCCATCCGGTGAGCGTGATCTCGACCGCGCGAACTCCGGTTTCAAGCAGTCGCCGGGCAACGAGGCAGCCTCGCCCAAAACGGTTATCGCCATAAGCCGCTTTGAGTGCTGCCGGTTCGTCGTCGAGTTCGAAGGCTTTGAGTTGCGCGGAACTCATCATCGTCAACGCTCGCTCGACAGTGAGTTGATGCAGCGTCTTCTCCGCCTGAGCTTGTCGTCCCTGCGCGAATGACTTTGAGAGCACATCAAGACCCGCAACGCGACGCTCGCGCCGTTCTTCCGCAACGTGCATCTTCATGTTGTGCAGATACCGACCGGGATCAGTGACACGGAACGCGTCGAAGGCATCGCCTAAATACCCGCCGCGCGCCGGCGTGTTGCCGTCGCCTAACGAGATGTGATTGGGGATCTCGATGCCGGGAGCCGGTAACTCGTGCGTAACGATCGCCGAGAGCGACGGATAAGTGAGGATCGGATCCGGTCGATAGCCGGTCTTCATGAAGGTAGTGCCGCGCTCGTGATCGCCTTCTTTCGACGTCAACGAACGAATGACGTTCAACTCACCGAGTTGCTCTGCGACTTGCGGATAGAGGTCCGCGATTCGTGCATCGCCGAGAGTCGTCTTGATGGCCTTCACGCGGCCGCCGGTCGGTGAATCAGGATGCGGATCCCACGTTTCTAATTGAGACGCGCCACCGGCAAGCCAGACGACCAAAAGTGACTTCTGCCGCTCGGCCCCGCGTCGTTCAGCCGCTCGCGCGTCGAGCGTCGGCAACGTGAATGAGAGCCCGAGTCCCGCAGCAACTTGCAGCCATGAGCGGCGCGAGAGGTTCGTTGAATGCAGCATGATGACGCTTCCTCAAGCAGTCAGAGATGAGTCCCAATCCGCGACTCGAAGCGGCAGCAATACCGCGCCAGTGCGAGTGGAGTTTCAATGACATCCAGTTGTCAGCGGCGCCTCGCAAAGGATCGAGACTCGGAGCACGTCGTAGGATGGCCGCTCTCGGCCGTCTCTTGCTTTCAATTGTTCGACTCGACGCAACGTTGGAATGCGAGTTGGGAACTCAGCTTGAATTCCGAGTTCTTCATCAGCGTGTGACACATCCGTGTGAGAGTCGAACTGTCGCAAGACTTCGCACACGGATCTGTCCCACACGGACAAGACTGGCTGAATCAGGTTTGTCCCCAGCAATGTCGCAATGTGGGCGACGTGCTTGCTTTCAAAATACAGACGGCCGAGAGCGGCCATCCTACGCGCAACAATTCATCAGCGGTTCTTCCACAAATTGAGCGTGATATGCGCTTGCCCTTGATGATGAGCTTCATGCCAACTGAGCACCTTTAGAGCCATACCGATCGTCCAGCCGCGCTCTTTGAAGGCTTCCGGGATGCGTCCGAGGTCAGCGTCGGTCAATCGAGCAATCGCCTTGCGCAAGTGGTCTCGGCTTTGTTCGAGCGTCTGACGAATTTGCTCCACCGTCGGGATGTTGTCGTCGGGAACGCTGCCGCCTTTGAATCGCGGGATGAGATCACTGAAGGCAGCCGGTTCTCCAAAGATGCGCTCCGTCGCGAAGAGTTCTTCGGTGATGGCGACGTGCATGAACTGCCATGCGATATGCGCTCGGCCTTGTCCCGGGCGCCAGCCGAGAACGCTTTGAGGATCCGGCAATGCTGCAATGGCATCGAGCGTCACATTGGTCCGAAGACGGTTGAAGTCGTAGATCTCCAAGATCGTGCTTTGAGTGCTCATGAAGTGCTCCTGCTGTTGTTGTTCGTGACGAGTGATGAAAAAAGCCCGAAGCACGCTTGATGGCGCTTCGGGCTTCATGCGGCAAGCATGGCGCGAGAACTGAGAGCCTACTGCTCGCTGTCATTTTTATGGCAGCATGCCGTTCGGGCATTCCGGCTCTATCGAAATTGCATCGGCAAGCTCTCCACTGACCCCGCGTCAGTGGAAGCAACGACTGGCGAGCTAACAACGGAGAACACAAACCTCATTGCTCTCGCTCTCCACCGACCCCGTGTCGGTGGGAGCAACGACTGATTTGCTAACGAACTCGAAATCAAAGTTCGCGCAGAGCGGACGAAGGGCGTCGTTCGCGGACGAAGGGGTTACGTGAACCATCCGTAGCAGCCCAGTCGCTGCTTCCACTGACGCAGGGTCAGTGGAGAGCGAAAGACCCGACGCAGATTGGCGTTGCTAGCTAGCCAACCAGTCGTGCTCCCACCGACGCAGGGTCAGTGGAGAGCTCACCCTTGCAAACCGTTTGGGACTGCGGCTCGATTACGCAGCTTGAATCAGCGGCACTAAGTACTGATGCATGACAACGAAGTGGCAGCCGGTGCCTGCAATCACCATTACATGCCAGATCGGGTGATAGACCGGCGCTCGCTCTTCGTTCGACAAGAAGTACGTGCCGCAGGTGTAGAACGCTCCGCCGACGAAGATCCAACAGAGGCCCGAAATCGGAAAAACTTCGATGACGGGCTTCATCGCGAGCAGCGGCATCCAGCCGACGATCATGTAGAACCAAACGGGGACGTTTCGGATGCCCGTCACAAACAACTTCGCCGCAATGCCAATCAGCGCCAGCATCCACATGGTTGCAAGGACGGGCCACCAATCTCGGCAGACAGTCAGACCGACCGGCGTAAACGTGCCGGCCATCACCAAAAAGATGCTGATTTGATCGAGCGTGCGGAACCAATGCTTCCAGCGCCCTCGGCGAAACGAGTGCGACAACGCTGACGCCGAATACACGAGCACCGTTGAGATGCCATACACGACGCAGCCTGTCGTCAGCGTGCTATTCCCGACCGGCAAAGCGGCGAGCACTAAAGCCACTGCGGCGATCACACTGAGTCCCGCGCCCAATCCATGAGTCAATTGATTCGCCCGCTCGATCCAATCCAGTCGAGCCTTGCGTGAGGCGAATGCGGTCGATGAAAAGAAAACGCTGCTCATGAACACCATCCTTGATGAGTCGTCATCGGGGGCTGCAATTCTTCGAACTCATCTCGACCGAGCTGAAACGAACTCGTTCGAGAACCGAGGCACAAGCTTGCCTTACCACAAACTCTGCGAGTGCCGTAACGCGACTTTCAGGCATGGTTCAAAGTGAGGTCGCAGAGCCGCGCCCGTCAGGAAGCGGGATTTTGGCAATTTGGTAACGAATTCCGCTTCCTGACGGGCGCGGCACTGCAACCTCATCCTGAACCATACCGCGTGCTGCACACCGGATGTTGACGGCGTTCTTGTCTCTAGCTTGAGAGCCTCACCCCGCTGCGGCTCGGGATGGAATCCCAAGCTACTTGTCGGAAACAGTTGCCGAGGAGCGGTTGAGGCTGTTTGGGGCAGCGACCATAGTTCCGCCCCGCTTCGTCGGCCCGATGAGCTTGTGCTGCAAGATCTGCTCGGGCCTGATTTCTATTGCCGCTCCTCTGTCAGAGAGCTTTTTCACAATGCACACCTTCGAACCGTCTGAGTCGTCCTCAGAACCGCAGGACAACTCCACTCCGTGGTACAAGTCGCTCAATGGCTATCACTGGTTTGTGTTAGTGGTCTCGGCTTTAGGTTGGCTGTTTGATTGCCTCGATCAGCAACTCTTCATTCTTGCTCGACCGGCAGCGATGAAGGATCTCGTGCAGATCGTCGACGGAATGGATCAGAAGGCGATCGACCTCGCTCGCAGCAATGCCGGTAACTACGCGACGTCGATCTTCATTGCCGGTTGGGCAACGGGCGGATTGGTGTTTGGCATGCTGGGTGACCGTATTGGTCGCGCGAAGACGATGCTCATCACGATCTTGTTGTACTCGGGGTTCACCGGTCTGAGTGCGATCTCCAAAACATGGATCGACTTCTCGATCTATCGCTTCCTGACGGGACTCGGTGTCGGCGGCGAGTTCGCTGTCGGTGTTGCTCTTGTGGCGGAAGTGATGCCGCAACGAGCACGGCCTTATTGCCTCTCGCTGCTGCAAGCGTTGTCGGCCTTCGGCAACATCAGCGCGGCCTTCATCAATTTGGGATTGGGCATCGCTGAAGAAGAAGGACTCGTCACGAGTCCGTGGCGCCTGATGTTCTTGATCGGCGCATTACCGGCGTTGCTCGCGCTCATCATTCGTCGTCGACTGAAAGAGCCCGAAGCATGGACGAAGGCAAAGGCCGAGCAAGTTGCCGGCACCGCAACAAAACCGATGGGCTCTTACGCCGAGTTGTTCCGCGATCCTCGTTGGCGGAAGCATGCGTTATTGGGATTGGTACTCGGTTGCTCGGGAGTGATCGGACTTTGGTCGGTCGGCTTCTTCGCGCCGGACTTGATCCGCTCGGTGCAAAAGAAAGAGGTGACGGCAAAGGTCTATGAAGAGCAATTCGCATCGGCCAAAGCCGCGAACGACGAGGAGCGATTGAAGCTTTTGGAAGAGGTCAAGACGGCCGTCACCGACTCAAAGGCTTCGCTCAGCGACGCTGCGAAGGAAGTGAAAGGCAAGGTCGACGCGACGATCAACGGCCGCCTGTCGCGCTGGGCGAGCTACACCTCGATCGCGATTAACTGCGGTGCGTTTCTGGGGATGTTCGGCTTCGGCGCGCTCTCTCAAAGGATTGGCCGCAAGAAGACATTCACGATCGCGCTGCTGGCTGCGTTCGCGAGTACGGTCAGCGTCTTTTGGTTCCTGCAAGACTTCTGGCAGATTTGGGTGATGGTCCCGGTGATGGGCTTCTGCCAGTTGTCGTTGTTTGCCGGCTATGCGATCTACTTCCCGGAACTGTTCCCGACTCGCCTGCGAACGACGGGCACGAGCTTTTGTTACAACGTCGGTCGCTTCGTTGCGGCACTGGGCCCGATCGTCAAAGGCATGCTGGAGCAAGCCTTCGCAAGCACTCCCGAACCGCTGCGTTATGCCGGAGTGACGATGTGCGCGGTCTTCCTTGTCGGTCTCTGCGTGCTGCCATTCTTGCCCGAGACGAACGGACAACCGTTGCCCGAGTAATGCGTCTTCGGACGCGACGACTCTTCACGAACAAAGCCCGGCAAGCTGATTCTCAGCCTGCCGGGCTTTGTTCTTTTGGGAGCACAGGAACCGACCGCAAATGCGCTTTTCGAAGAAGCGCAGTTCTATGGAGTGCGGTGATTTATCACCGCTTTCCCATTCGGCGGAGCCGTCTTTGTCTTTCTTTCTCTTCGCCTCTAACGCGCCCGTCGACTCGACAGAAAAAACAAAAAGCGGCTGCGCCGCAAACCGATAGTCGCCTTTCGCTCTGCGAAAGGAAGCTTTTGCGGAGCAAAAGCCGACAATCGCTTTCGCAGAGCGAAAGGCAACTGTGTAACGCGTCCTACAATGCGCACGCCGACAAGACATCGCTCACGAGCAATGCGAGATTGGTTCTCGCGGTCGTGTTCCAACGTTTGAGTTGCTCGAAAAGCGCGGCCCGTTGGGCACGCGGTTAAACGACGCGGCGAAGCCGCAACCATTGTGGCCCGACGCTCCGCGTCGGGAGTCGCGACGCGACCTCTGCACGGTCATCGCGTTGACGATTTGGGATGTCGCGCGGGCGTTGAGGATTGAGTCTGTGGCGGGAGAAGAAGTCTCGAAACGTCTTGATGGAGTCTGCCGCGAGTCGTCGAGCACACTCCTCGGCCCTGCGAGTTCCGCTTTCTTCACGCTCACTGATCTGCGCCGCGCATGCACTACTGCCCCGAATCCTGCCGCGAGTTTCTCGACGATCAGCCCATTGGCGGCTCGGCTGCCAATGCGGGGAAGAGCTTTCATTACCGCTCGGCCCCGATCTATCTGCTGACGCTCATCGTCGGACTGCTCTTCGCCGCCGATATCGGCATCGGCTGGATGCAAGACTGGGGCATCTCGCAATGGACGAGTTATCGCTCGCTGTTCGGCATGCGATTGGCGCTGCTCGCAGCGGTGCTCGGCGGAGCGCGGATTCTCTATCAGACGATCGAGCGACTCTTTGACGGCAACATCGGAGCGGATCTCGCGCTCGCATTGGCATGTCTCGCGGCGATCGTGCTGCGCGAGCATCAGACGGCTGCGCTCGTTGTCTTCATCGCTCTCTGCGGAGAAAGCATTGAGGGCTACACCGTCGACTGTGCGCAGCGAGCGATACGCGGGGCGTTTCAGCTTTGTCCGCCGACTGCGATCGTGCTGATTGATGGCGAGCAGCGAGCGGTCGAAGCCGGGCAAGTCGTTGTCGGACAGACGGTGCTCGTGCGACCGGGCGAACGATTGCCCGTTGACGGAGTGGTGCTGAATGGCACCACTTCAGTCGACGAGCGCGGGCTTACCGGCGAAAGCTTGCCGGTCGAGAAGCGCGCGGGCGATGCCGTCTTCGCCGGGACCGTCAATCAGTTCGGAGCACTCGAAGTTCGAGCGACTCGCATCGGCAGTGAGACAACGCTCGCTCAAGTTGTCGGGCTCGTTGCCGAAGCGACCGATCGCAAAGCCGCAATCGAACGTGCTGCCGACCGCTATGCGAAGATGTTTCTGCCGATCGTGCTCGGCGTTTCGCTCTGCACGCTGATTGGTTGGCGCATTGCGTCGGGACAATGGCAGCCGGGATTCTTGCCGGCCTTGAGTGTACTAGTTGTTGCATGTCCGTGTCCGCTCGTGTTGGCGACGCCCTGCGCGGTGATGGCATCGCTCGCATGGCTCGCGCGAGCAGGCATCGTCGTGAAAGGCTCAGCCGCACTCGAACGACTGGCTGACGTCGACATTTTTGCTTTCGACAAGACGGGCACGCTGACGCGCGGCGAACTGGAGCTCGGCTGCATCAAGCCGCTCATCGAACTGGATGACGTCGATCTCTTGCGCACCGCTGCGATAGCCGAACGACGCAGCGAGCATCCGATCGCGCGGTTGATCTGTCGCGAAGCCGAAGCCCGAGACTGCGTCATTCCCGGCGTCTATGAATTTCAATCGCATCCGGGTTGCGGCGTGACAGTGATGATCTCGCCCGAGCAGCTCGGTGAGTGGGCGGTTGAACTCGCGTTTGATGCCGAGCAGCCATCGTCGTCGCACAGTCCCGGCATCTTCCCGGTGACGAGTTCGCTCGGAGCTGATCGCAAGCTCGACGCCGCGCGTGCCGAGAGTTCGACGAACAATGCTCGTCGCTTACCGCTGCTCGTCGGCAATCGCCGCTTGCTGGAAGAGCAAGGAATTACGATTACATCCGAGCTGCAAGCGGCGCTGGATGAACTCGACGCACTCGGGCAATCGTCGCTCGTCGTTGCGTATGCCGGGCAAGTGCTCGGAGTTGTCGGGGTGCAAGATTCGTTACGCGAGTCAGCAATGGACGTGCTGCCGACGCTCAAGCGACTGGGTCTCGCATCACTGGCGTTGCTGACGGGAGATCGGCCCGCTCCCGCGCGGCGCGTTGCCGGTGAGCTCGGACTGTTCGAGTCGATCGAGGCGTCGCTCTTGCCCATTGATAAAGCGAACTGGGTGCGAGCACGGCAAGCGGACGGGCATCGCGTCGCAATGGTCGGCGACGGAGTGAACGACGCTCCGGCATTAGCAACGGCGACGGTCGGCATCGCGCTCGGCGGAGTCGGCTGCGACATCACCGCCGAAGCCGGCGATCTCATCTTGATGGGCGATCCGCTGAAGCCGCTGCCGGGACTCGTGCGTTTGTCGCGCCAGTTTGTGAGAACCGTGCGGCAGAGCGTTTATCTCTTTGCCTTCGGAGTGAATGGCTGCGGATTGGTGCTCGGCGCAACGGGCGTGATGTCCCCCGGAGCTGCGGCGATCTTTCACGAGATCGCGTCGCTCGCGGTGATGCTCAACTCACTGAGACTGCTCGCGTTTGAACGATGGGACGGCACTGCCTTCGGTCGCGTGCTTACGCGCGTTGCGACGTCGGTCGATGCCTTGCTCACTGCACTCTCTCCGTCACGAGTGGTGTTTCGCGTCATCGAAAATGGAGCACTGCTCGCGCGGCTGACTGCGACGTTGCTGGCGTTTGTTTGGCTGTGCTCGGGCATCGTGATGCTGAGCGAAGACGAGCGAGCGGTAGTCACTCGCTTCGGCAAGTTTGCTCAGCGGCTCGAACCCGGATGGCACTGGCGCTGGCCGGCTCCGTTCGAGCAAGTGCGACGAGTGCGCGTTGCTGAATTGAAGTCAGTCCCAATCGGCTATCGCGCGCCGGTTGTAACAAAAGCGACAGCAGCGCCGGAGTTGAAAGGCAACGCACTGCTCGCGGCGCAGTCGGCTCCGATCGAATGGACGACGCAGCATTCGGACGAGTCTCATGAAGCAGTCGCTCCCGAATCGCTGACTGTCACGGGCGATGAAGTTCCGATCGAACTGACTGCCGAAGTTCAATACGTCATTGCGGACATCGAGCAGTTCGTCTTTCAAAGCTCGGCACCGGATGCCGTACTCCGTTCCGCCGCCGAGAGTGCATTGCGGCAAGTCATTGCAACGATCGCTCTCGACGATGTGCTGACGACCGCGCGGCCGGAGATCGAACGTCGCACGCTCGCGAAGTTGCGAACGGTGGCGCAGGACTATTCGCTCGGCGTGACGATTGTCGGAGTCAATCTCTTAGAGGTGCATCCGCCGAAGCAGGTTGTTCCGGCCTATCGACAAGCAGCCGATGCTCTCGAACAACGCGAGCAATTCATCAACGAAGCGCAGGCTTATTACTCGCGCAAGCTGTTGAGTGCGGCGGGCGAGCGCGCGATTCGCGAACTTAGCGCGTCGATCGAACACAAAGGCCGGCGCAGCGAAACAACAACCGGCGAAGTCGTTGATTGGACACTGAGCGACGAGCTATGGCGCAAGATCGTCGGTGACGCAGGCGACTCGATGACGCTCTCCGGCGATGCGGCCGCGCGGTTGTTGTCCGCTCAAGAAGAGAAGCTGAAACGCACGTCTCAAGCGACATCGGGAGTGCAGCGTTTCGAAAGCTTGCTCGCCTCACATCGCGAGCACCCGGCGTTGACTCGGCAGCAGCTTTATTGGCAGCGCGTTGTCGAGTCGTTGATGCCGCGACCGCTGACAATCATCGACCCGCAGCTTGCCGGACGTCGGCATTTATTATTACTCGACGGTCCCGCACCGGTCGGCATCTTGAAGCCGCTAACGACCGACCCGCCGGTTGATCGTCGCCCGATCGAGCATCTCGGCGAGAAGTAGCCGTCGTTGCGGAAAGATTCGTCGAGCAACGAATACCCGGCTTCCGCAATCGGCCAAACGCTTCAGTTTGGAAGTCGTGCAAGTTCTTGTCTTCGCCCTGAAGGGGCTTCCGATATCAGCCTAGGGCAAGCTCGCGCTAGCGAGCGCCGCCCTAGGAAAACAGGCAATTCATGTCGTGCCCTGAAGGGGCACCCGAATGTGTCGAGACCTTCGGGTGCCCCTACAGGGCACGTTTTCGCAACGGTCTTTTTCCTAGGGCGGCGCTCCCGTTGGTCGCTTGCCCTAGGCTGATATGCGAGGCCCCTTCAGGGCGAAG
>CAZNMS010000056.1:0-27881 GCA_964573505.1 uncultured Planctomycetaceae bacterium
CTTTGCTCCCCAGAAGCTTCCTTTCGCAGAGCGAAAGGCGACTATCGGACGCGGCTTCGCTGCGTCGTTAAACAAAGCAGTTCATCCCGCGCGAGCATGAACGCGCCACACTTTCCTGCGTCACACCGGACTCATACGGAGACCGCCCACTATGAAGACATCTCTCCTGCGTACCGTCGGTGCGTCGTTGCTCGTCGCGACTTCTTGTGTGAGTCCGGCGTTCTCAAAGGATGAGCCGCAACCGCCGCTGAAGACCGAAGCACCGTCGATGAATGCCGTGCTTGATCGGCTTGAGAAGCTCGAACGCGAACTGATTCAACTCAAGCAGCAGAAGGGGCAAGCGGTCGATCCGCAGTTCTCGAAGGTCGCGATTGTCGCGAGCGATATTCGCCTCGATGCGCAGTGGCGCAACGGCGGCGACCAACTGCGCGTGCTGGCGGCGAAAGTCATGCTCTTCAACATGACGAATAAGACAATCGAAGTTCCGGCAGACCTCTACACACTTTCGGTCAACGGTGCTGAGTTGAAGGTCGGCGTTCCTCAGTCGATCGCGAACATGTCGATCAACGACGGTCAGTCCTCAGTTCAATACGCAACTCTCAAGACGCTGCCGTTGAAGATTGAGCCCGGAGAGACCGGTCAAACAGCGGTCGTCTTCAGTGGTCTTGCTGGCGGCCAATCTTCCATGAAGCCGCTCGTGCTGACCGTGCGCGGGACCGACGGACAGATCGGGCGGATCGACTTGCTCGAACAAGCGGCACGACAAGCGCAGATCAAAGTCGAGCGAATTGGTCCGCGCAATGCGCTCGCGGTTGTAACTGTGAATGGGCAGCTTGTCGGTCTCGGCGGATGGGCGCTCGCAGCGAAGCTTGATGAACTCGTGACTGAGAAAGTCGCTCGCGTGATCGTGAAGTTCGGAGAAGGTGCTCCTCAGCCCGATTACCGCATTTGGAACTGGCTGCAGAACTCGGCGATGAACGCCGGGATCAATGAGTATCCCGACCAAAACTTCCCGCTAATCTCGTCTGCGATTCCTGAGTTTCATGTCGTCACTCCGCAGTCTCAGCGAGCCAATGTGCAAGCTCAGCAGAGCACTCCGGGCAATCGCATCCGCATCATCAACGGAGTCGCTCAGACGTTTCCGATGCAGACGCGGGCTCAGAATCGGCACGTGCATTTTTCCTTTGATGACGCAGTCAGCGAGGCGCTCGCTTCGATCTATCAAGTGCTGCCGCGCAATGAATTGCTCGAAGAGATTTCGAACGGCACTCCGCAGACGCGCATTGCGGCATTGGCCAATGGCGGCGGACGACTGACGGCGGACGATCTGCCGCTGCTCCTCAAGCTCGCGAACGACGACAAGATCGAGGTTCAAAAGGCGGCATTGCGAGCGCTCCGTCACTTCGGTGAGGACGCCGCGATTGCGATGCTCGTTGAGCAAGCTCGAAAGAACTCGGGGCCAGTCACCGAAGTTGCGATTGAGAGTCTCGCCGGCTCGCGCTTTACGAAGGCGCACGACGCGCTGCTCGAACTCTTGAAGAACGAACCGAAAGCCTCGCGCAAAGCCATCGTGCAAAGTCTCGGTCAGCATGCGCGACCCATTTGGTCCGAGTCACTCTTCGGCTTCGTCAAAGACAAAGAGAGCGGAGTCCGAGCGGAAGCTCTCGCGGCTCTGCACACCATCGGGCATCCGAAAATGGTCGAGGTGCTTGAAGAGTGCCTCAACGACAATGAGAAGCCATTGAGCGATCTCGCGTTCGGCTATCTCGCGACCCGAGAGGACGCTCAGTGCGAGCAGATCGCCGTTGTATGGACGCTGAAGCATTTAGAGAAGAGCCCGCCGACAGTGCAGATGCGCGATCTCTTGATTCGCACGAAAGAGCAGCGCGCCGTACCGCTGCTGCTCAAGCATCTTGATCGCCCCGGACAGCAGCGGTTGATGTGCTTCGAGACGCTCGCACAAATCGGCGATCAGACGGTGATTGAGCGTTTCGTCGCCGTCTTCGACAAAGCTGACAGCAACGAGAAGCGAGTGGTGTTGCAGGCTCTGCAACGCTTGCAGTCTCCGGCGTTTCGAACAGTCGCTGAGAAGGCACTGGCGACGTCCGATTACAACTTGATGTTTCAGGCGATCAACATCTTGCAGCAGGACGGCACGCCTCAGTCGGCTGCAATTTTGATTGCAGCCTTCAAGCAAGGCAGCGGCGACGACAACCGCTTCATGCAACTCGCAAATGCGCTCGGCAATCTCGCAACGCCGGAAGCAAAGGCTGCTCTTCAAGAAGCTGCTCAATCGCAAGTCGCGGGCAACAACAATCGCGCAAACGCCGTGCGTCAGGCGCTCTCGAATATGCAACTGCGTTCGCCAGCGCGGCACTTCGTGATGGTCGGTCGGCAGCAAGAAGAAGGTAAGCAACTGGCCGAAGCGATGAAGAACTTCGAGCACGCCGTGAAGCTCGATCCCGACAGTGCTGAAGCACGACTCGCACGCGGCAACCTCTTGCTGAAACAAGAGAAGCTCGAGAAGGCCGCCGAAGACTTTCGCAAAGTGATCGAACTCGATGCGACGAACTCTCAAGGCCCGACGAATCTCGCGATCATCCTCGCGCGGCAGGGCAAGCTCGAAGAAGCCGAGAAGCTCGTTGAAGACGCTCGCGAGAAGTTCAAGCGCGAGAATCTGTTTCTCTACAACGCCGCCTGCGTCTACGGCCGCGCTCTTGAGTATGTGAAGGCTCACGAAGACGCGCCGAAGCGCGACGAGAGACTCAAGACTTACGAACGCCGAGCACTCGACGACATCAAAGGCGCGATTGAAGTCGGGCTCGACGAAGACAACCGCAACTGGGCGAAAGAAGACCCCGACCTCAAGTCGCTGCACGGCAACGATGAATTCAAGAAGCTCGTGCTCGGGATGAAGTAGCGCGGTCAGTCGAGTGCGATAGGACGGATAGGACTTAGAGGACCGATAGGACGACGGCCCAATTCCTATCAGGCCTATGAGTCCCATTCGTCCTATAGGTCGTATAGGTCCTATCGGTCGCCGCGCCCGAACCGCACCGCTCGGTCGAGCGGATAAATCGGCCGGCGCACCTTGCGGTAGTCAAAGCACGCGAAGTCCGGGCGGTGAATCCCGGGAGTGTCCGCATCAAAGATGTGCGCGGCGATTAGACCGAAGTGAGCGCGGAAGTGAACCGCGCTCTTCAGCACTGCGAGTTTGCGATCAGCAGGATCTACGCCGGCGATCTTCAGCAGTTCGGTGTCCCATGTTTGGCGCCGCTGAGTTGAAACGACGATCTCAACTCCGCCGACGACCAATGTTGCTGTCGGGCCGAGATTGTCCGCGACTCCGTGATTCATTGAGCCTCTGTAATAAAAACGACCGTCGCACAAAGCTTTGACGTAAGCCGGAGTCTCGACCGGCTCGCCGTGCAGACGATCGCACTTCGCTCCGATCCGCGCATTGATCGTTGCACCGACTCCCGCAGCATGTGCTTGAGCCGCCGTTTCGGGATCGAACAACACTCCGACAACCGCGCCTTCGAAGTGCGAGTCGATCAACGCTCGCAGCGCGACCGTCCCGTCTGCCGGTGCTCCGCCGCCGGGATTGTCGGATCCGTCGGCGAAGACGATCAGTCCGTCATTCGGATGCTGCCGCGCGAACGCAATGACGTCTTCGATCTTTGTGAGCTTCGGCTGCAAGTCGTCGCGGATGTCCCATAACCATTGCGCGAGTTCGTCAGCTTTCTTGTCGGCCAATGCGCGGTCGCCGTCGGTCGTGACGAGAATCGACACTCCGGCGTCGGCGATGTCGGCAAAGGGAAAGCCCATTGAGACCGTTGCGGTCAGCACTCCCGGTTCGCGCTCCATCTCGAAAACGCGCTGCATCAACGACTGCATCGGTTCGCGCAACGTGCATTGCATCGGCGGCATCGTGAGCAGCGGCAACTGGCGATAAGCCTGCATGGGTCTCACTTCGCCGCGAATCATTCGCGCCAACAGTAGAGCGGCTTCGTGACCGCGTTCGCCCATATCGACGTGCGGGTAAGTGTCGAAGCCGATGATGACGTTGCTGAGCGCCGCCATCTTCGCCGTGATGTTGGCGTGCAAATCGAGCGTTGTGACGATCGGCATCTCGGGACCAACTGCTGCTCGCACGGCTTCCAGAAACGCGCCTTCGGCATCGTCATGCTGCTCTGTAACCATTGCTCCATGCAGATCGAGCAGCAGCCCATCAACCGGTCCGGCTTGCTTCAGTCGCTGCAAGAACATCTCGAGCAATCGATCGAACGCCGCTTGCTCGACGATGCCCGACGGTTGCGCTTTCGAGCACAGCAAAGGCACGAGTTCGGCGCCGGCCGCCTCTGCTCCCGAGATGTAGCCGCCGTGAATGGCTCCGGTGCCGCGATAGCGTTCGAAGATCGTTGCTCCGCCGGAGATCTCCGGTCCGCAGTTGCTGTCGCGAACAAAGTCCTCAAACCGCGTCGGCCGATTGGTGAAGGTATTGGTTTCGTGCTGAATGCCGCCGCTCGCGATTCTCATAGTTCGGCTCTCGATGCAGGGAAGCGATCGTTCGTTCTTCACATCGGAGCGGCCTGCGCGGCTGAGTGGTGCGACGCCGTAATCGAGTGCGCTCCGGAAGAGCGAGCAAGGATAGGCAGAGGGCTACATATCGGGAGCGCTCGGGACTTCGTTCTGATGACGAACGGTCGTTGTCGGGCGGTCGTTGTTCTGCGGAGCATCCCAAAACGAAAGAACCGCGCGAGTGGCTCGCGCGGTTCTTGTTGTTCGACGTCGGTGCGAATCAGCAGATCGAAAGCGATCGGTTAGGGCACTCGTTGAAAGTACTCATTGGTCGTCGTGCCGACGTTGCCGATCGCGGCGACGCAGACAGCGATGATGAAGGCCGCCATGAAGGCGTACTCGACCGAAGTCGGTCCATCTTCTGAGACAATGAATCGCTTCACGCTGTGTAAGAAAGGCGACATGGCAGCTCCTCTCTGAAGGTGTAGGGGACGTCGCAGAAGCTGACGCCAAAGTGAATGGTTTGACCGGCTCGAAGTGAGTGTTGGCACCTGCGTGGCCCGGTCGCAGGTGCCGCACCCGGCCCACTTGAATTTAGGTCGCCGAATTCTGAAGGAGGCGAATTGGAGGCAAGTCACAGTAAGTCGGTGCGGGAAATGCCGCTGCGAGTTCGGGCAATGCAGGTCTTGTCGGTCTCAGCGAGTGGTCACATCAGAGAGGCTGAGACGTCGTCATGCAGAGCGGTCGGCAACGCCGTTTGACGGTGAGAACTGCTCTTCACCGATTTCAAAAGTCAGCGCTAGATTCCGGCCCCTTCCTTTTCGGCGCTCGTTCTGAGCGTCTTGCCTGTTGCAGCCCTCTCCCCTCCTTTCTGCTCAAGGCCCGCTCATGCGCATTCGCTCCCTCTGCGTATTGGGATTCGTTGTCGTCTCTGCTTGCTCCTCCGGTTGCGCGAAGAACGTGACGTCGAATACCGCTCGCACGGGTACCGAGCAGCTCTTGATCTCGAACGCGATCGATCAAGCGCTCGATAAGGTCGACTTCGGTGCGTTCTCCGGCGAGAAAATCGCTCTCGAAGAGAAGTACCTCGATGCCGTTGATAAGAGCTACTTGATGTCGTCGATTCGGCATCGGCTCGCTTACTACGGAGCGACCGTCGTCTCTGATGCGAAAGAGGCTGACATCATTCTCGAAGCCCGCAGTGGTGCCGTCGGTACGGACAACTCAGAAACGTTCTACGGCGTTCCCGAGGTTGTCTTGCCGGGCATGCTGAGCTTGCCCGAGATGAAGTTGATTACTCGCAGCCAACAACGAGGCACGGCGAAGATCGGCATCGTTGCTTATGACGCGAAGACGCATCGCATGCTCGGAGCGGGCGGCGTCTCGTTAGCAGTGTCCGATTTGAATTCATGGAACTTCATGGGCGTCGGTCCGTACAAGAGCGGCACGGTTCCGCAAGAAATCACATCGGGCATGAATGGTGGCACATATCACCGCAACGCTCAGTTGCCTTACACCGTCACGTTTGACTCGGTCGCTCCGGCTCAAGACTCGGGCAACATCCGACTGACGAAGGGCCAAAAGGGTCGCGACGAATAGCAGCCTCTCACACACCTGGGTCGGGTCTACGAAATTTCAAAATCTCGTAGACCCGCCCCCTTCTGCTGTGACGTCACGAGTTGCTCTGCACTCGACCGCTGAAGCGACCCGCTTGCGCGAAGTCGATCAAAGCTTGCGACGGCGCGAGATGCGGATGCGTCGCGCACATGCGACGCAGTGCTTCGACCACTTTGTTGAGACCGATCGACTCGGCGTAGCGCAACGGGCCGCCTCGAAAAGGCGCGAAGCCGGTTCCGAACACCATTGCGAGATCAACGTCTTCGGGACGACGCGCGATGCCTTCGGCGAGACACAACGCCGCTTCATTCACGATCGGATAGACGAGTCGCTCGATGATCGCTTCTCGATTCGGTGCTGCAGCGGACTTTGTTGACGACGCGCGCCGCAGCTCGCTGACGATGCTCGCGACTTGAGGCCGCAAAGCTTTGCCGGTCTTGTCGAGCAGCTTCGGTTTCTCTTTGCCGTCTGCGTTCAACTCTTTGAGGCGTCCCCATAACGGCGCGGGCCGCATGCGATCTCCGTAAGCGGCATGCAGGTTCTCAGCAACGTGCGCGGCGACTTCGAGTCCGACGAGATCGCTTAACGTGATTGGCCCCATTGGCATGCCGAACTCAACGGCAGCGCGGTCGAGTTCCATTGGGTCCGCAAGCTCGGTCAATAAGAAGCCGGCTTCGTTCATGTAGGGGCCGAGCAAACGGTTCACGAGAAAGCCCGCGCAGTCGCCGACGACAACGGGCGTCTTGCCCATTCGTTGCACGACGGCGAACGCTTTCGCGAGCGCAGCGGGACTCGTCTGCGGAGTGTGAATCACTTCGACGAGCGGCATCTGATGCGGCGGATTGAAGAAGTGCAGTCCGACAACTCGTTCGGGATGCGGCACGTCTCGCGCGATGTCGGCGACGAGCAGCGAACTCGTATTGGTCGCGAGCACTGTTGAGGGACTCGTTGCCGCCGCGAGTTCCGCAAACACCTGCCGCTTGATCGGCATCTGTTCGAGCACCGCTTCGATGACGATGTCGGCGTGCTTGAGTCCTCGGTAGTCCGTCGTCGGACTGAGTTTGTCGAGCACATGCGCGGCTTCGCGTTCGGTCAGTCGCTTGCGTTGCACATCCTTCTGCAAGAGGTCGTTCGCGGTCTTCATGCCGCGCGCGACGTACTCGGGTTTGATGTCCTTCAAACGAGTGGCAATGCCTTTGCGAGCGAGCAAGAGCGCGATTCCCGCGCCCATTGCACCGGCTCCGATGACGGCGGCTTGCTGCAAGCTCTTCGCATCGCACTCGGCGGCGATCTCTTGAGGCGGCTTCTTTGCGTCTTCAGAGAGGAAGAAGAGCCGAATGCACTCGCGCGTGACAGGGCTGCCGGCGAGTGATGCGATCGCTGCCGCTTCATTCGCAAAGCGCTGCTCGCGCGACGTTGAGAGATGTCGCGCCATCAAATCAAGAATCGCGAGCGGCGCCGGGTAATGACCGCCGGTCTTCGACATCACTTCGCCGCGAGCCTTCTTGAGCGCGTACTTCTTGACGATCGAACGATTCTCGATGAACCGCTGCCAGCGCGGCTTTTTGGTACCGCGAAAGAGCGAGCGTGCTGAGCCGAGTTCGAAGTGCGTCTTCAAGATCTTCTCGCCGACCGAGTCGAGTGCTTCGGTCGGCACTGTGTCATGCACGATGCCGCGCGAGCGGGCTTGAAAGCCGTTGAGCTGCTGCCCGCTCAAGATCAGCGGCAGCGAGTCGATGAAGCCGATTAACTGCGGCAGTCTGACGGTCCCGCCCCAGCCGGGGAGTAATCCTAATTGCACCTCGGGCAAGCCGATCTTTGTCTTCTCGGAGTCGTCGGCGATGCGGTACTGGCACGCGAGCGAGAACTCAAGACCGCCGCCGAGGCACGCTCCGGAGATCAACGCGACGGTCGGCACGCGCAGGCTTTCGAGTTCTTGAAAGACCGACTGCCCGAACTGCGAGACTTCGCGTGCGGCCGCTTGATCAGTGAGGTTCTCGAACTCAGAGATGTCCGCACCGGCGATAAACGTGCCGGGCTTTGCCGACTGAAAGAGGATGCCGCGCACGTTGCTGTCGGCTTTGACTCGGCGAATGAGGTCTCGCAGTTCCTCCAGTGCCGCTTTCGAAAGAGCGTTGACCGGTTTTTCGAGTCGATTGATCGAGACTCGCAAGATGCCGTCGATCGTCTCTGCGTGATGCCACATTTTCGACATGACGTCATCCTCCTGATTGGGTCGGGGCACATTCGAAGTTGCGCGGCTGTTGATAGGGCCGATAGGACTAATAGGTTCAATGCAGCAATGGTGTTTGTCCTATGAGTCCTATTGGTCTTATCGGTCCTATTCGTCCTATCTGATTTCGGCTGACCTCAGCCGCGCGACCGCAACGAAGGTCGGCAACTAAAATTACCCCCATAACCCCGCGCGCGGGTCTTGCGGATTCAGCTCCGCAAACTTCCTCAGCAATTCTTGGCTCGCATCATCGAGCTTCTTCGGAGCCACAATCTTCAAGACGGCGTATTGGTCGCCGCGTTCCTTTGTCTTCAGATCAACGATGCCCTTACCGCGCAGACGCAGCTTCATGCCGCTTGCGGAACCGGCGGGGATCGACATTGAAACGATGCCTTCGCTGAGAGTCGGCACATCCACTTTCGCACCGAGCGCTGCTTCTGTGATCGTCACCGGGATGTCGACGAGCAAGTTGTTGCCCTCGCGCCGGAAGTACGGATGCGGTGCGACTTGAATCGTGACGAGCAGATCTCCGGCAGCCCCGTTCCCGGCACCCGGCTGCCCCTGACCGGCTAAGCGAATGACGCTGCCGTTATCGACGCCCGCCGGAATTTTGACCGTCAGCCGCTCGCTGCGATCGCCGACGGCCATCGTGACAACGTGCTCGCCGCCTTGAGCCGCGACATGAAACGGCACTTGAATCGTTGCTTGAACGTCTTGCCCTTTGCGCGAGCGGCCTCGGCCTTTTGGCCCGCTGCGTCCGCGTGCTCCGCCGCCTCCGCCGAAGATGTCGCCGAGATCAATGCCGCCTTGACCGAAGAGATCTGCGAAGTCGAACTGCACTCCGCCGCCGGGACCGCCTTGCCAATTAAATGGGCCGCCGCCCGGACCAGCTCCTTGATCGAACGTATGTCCGAACTGGTCGTACTTCTTGCGTTTGTCGGCATCGCCGACGACGTCATACGCCTGCTGCACCTCTTTGAACTTTGCTTCGGCAGCTTTGTCTCCCGGCTTTGTGTCGGGGTGATACTGGCGCGAGAGCTTGCGATAAGCCTTCTTGATCTCGTCAGCGCTTGCCGTTTTCGAGACGCCCAATGTTTCGTAGTAGTCTTTCGCCATCGTGCTTAATGCCTGCGGTATTCGATCCAGTTGCGGTGAGAAGAGGGCGGGAAGCTATTCGCACAGCGTGCTTCTGAGGAGATCGAGTCTCTCGCCGGCCTCAGTGAGCCGCTTAACCGCGCGGCGAAGTCGCAGCTGATAGTCGCCTTACGCTCCGCGAAAGGGAGCGTCGGCTTTTGCTCCGCAAAAGCTGCCTTTCGCGGAGCGAAAGGCGACTATCAACTGCATTCAAGAATGCGAAAGCCAATAACAACTTGCTACTGCCAGTAGAGCAATCCGCCGCCCCGTTCATGCAAGTAATTACTCTTTTGCATATTTCTCATACGCTTCGGCGACCTTTGCGGATTTTTCGTCGCCTTGATGTAGTACAAAACGATGTTTAAGCATTAGTCGCTCGCCCGCTTTGACGGTATGAGGTCCGTTCGGATGTTCTTTATCCAATGTGCCAAAAGGATTGGCGGTAAAGAGGCCGTAGGTGCGAACGTGCCATGTTGTCGGGTAACGGAAGCTTGACGGGTGATTGAGGATTGCGACACCGAGCTGCTCGTCGCCGACGGGGCCGAAATAATCAACCCACTTTGCTTTCTTGCCCCATGCAGCGGCATCCGTCAGTCCTTCGCTGTTGATGATTTTGCCGCCTTTTTTCGAGTCGACCGCCACTGTTGTCGGGACGCGGATGCTAAGCCCGGCATCTTTCTCGTCACCGAAAGTCACGTCGCCGTCTGAGGCAATAAATTGTTGATCAAAGTCGATCAGTCGTTGCCCGCCTTCGACGCGAAAGGTCAGCGTGCGTTGCTCGATCATCGTGCGCTTGCCGTCGGGAGCGAGATAATCCAATTCGCTCGCGACGACCGCTTTGTCGGGGCAGACTAATAATTGAGTAAAACAGCGATGCTTCTGCGTTCCAATAGCGGCAAGACGCTTCTTCTGCGTCTCATTGGTCTTCTCGCCCATATCGAACGTCAGTCGCTCGGTCCATGTATCCCATCCGCCGATATCTTCATGACCAAAATTGATACCTCGATGGTGCGGATGATCTTGCACTTCGCCTTCGACATTGGCTGAAGGAAACGCGCGGGTCATCGGCTTGCCCGTCGGACCGTAGACCGGCCACAAATAGGTTTTATTGGTCACCGAATCGTTGACGACGTAGTCAGCAAAAGGCTGACCGCCGACTTTGACGGAGACGCCTTTCTCCGTTTGCTGAATTGCAAAGCCGGGTGCGTCGGCGTTCGCTCGCCCGATCGAAAGGGCAGCCATCAAACCCGCGAAACACGACAACAAGAAACGACGACGCAACATGCTGGGCTCCTTGAAAGAAAGGCGAGACACGGAGAATCAACGACGCCTTCGAAGCGTTCGGGCCGAGGATAGCCCTCATCGCTTGAGATTTGCATGATGGTCGATGAGTTGCGACTGACGTTACCTTTTAGGGGTAATAAAAACGTCACGCTGCTTTCCCGAAATAGCCGCTAAGCGCGGCAACTTCGGGCTATGAGACGCAACTCCTTCAGAATTGGGGCGCTCGTCTTGATCGCAAGCCGTCCTACTCGGTCGCCTTCGGCTTGCCGTTAGACGAATTGAGGTCCATTCAGACCGCGAGCCGCATAGCGATTGCGACGGTTATTCGTTTCGGCCTGCATGAGCCGATCATGCATCGGCGGCCGTCTGAGTCTCGACCGCTCGCGATGTGCGCAACGTCGTAGGATGGTGCAATCGTTACGACATGGCGCCGGTTTGATCGTGACACGTTGCATTTCGAGGACATCAAGACTTCCTCGCAGGCTGAGGCGTTTCTTCATCTAGGTTTGAGACAACGCTTGCAGCCATCACGACTCTGCTGCCGAAGCATCGAGAAGCAGTTTGCGGCTTTCGGCGCTGCGACTCGATTGCGGAGTGTCTGAGCAACGTGATGAGCCTGCTGAGTCGAGCCGCCTTGTGCCAGAAAAGACGTCTTCACATCTGCTGCGCGGCTCGGATTTTGTTCTTCGATCAGTCTTCTATTAGGGGCCTTGCCATGATTCCGACGCGATCCGACTTTGAACTGCCGATTCTCTCGAACGACGCCATTGAGACGCTCGAACATGCCGCGCTCGCGGACGTCATTCGCCGAGCCGACTTACCGCACCTCGCACCTGAGGTGTCACAACGATTACCCTACTATGACCGTCCCACATTGGTGCGATTGGCGTTCCTCGCGCGACAGTGCAGCCGTAACCGAATGGCCTCAGTGGAATAGGTCGCGAGCGACCGTCGCTCGAACCAACGTTCCTTCGCGAAAGGCTCAGCCATGCCCCGACATGATTTCAGGATGAGACATGCAGTTTGATTTCGCCGCGTTGCAAGAGGCTCCTCACGTTCGCCAGTCGTTGACTCAATGGCTCCCGCAGCAGCGCTGGTTCGCCAGTAAGTCG
Source organism: uncultured Planctomycetaceae bacterium (assembly GCA_964573505.1). Taxonomy (GTDB): domain Bacteria; phylum Planctomycetota; class Planctomycetia; order Planctomycetales; family Planctomycetaceae; genus AM-0621. The sequence goes on from CAZNMS010000056.1 coordinate 11,902, forward strand.
CGCGAGGTTGCGCAGGTTTCAATCGCAGACGCGGCTGTGCTCTCGCAGTCGGCGACTGCTGTGCGACTGTTGGCACTGTTTCGTATCGAGTTCGTCAGCGGTCCTGCGGAACTCTATGCCGCTCCGTTGCAGGTCACTCAGACCGCAGAGGGCCCGACGATCGAAGAATGTCTTGAGCCCGACTTGTGGCTCGAACTGCTGCGAAGATTGCTCGTTGATGACCGCTCGTTGCCGACGCTTTGCGGCGGAGCGTTTGAAGGTTCAGTGACGCGTGCGTTCGACGCTCGGCACATCACGGCTTGCTCGCTGGATGAAGTGCAGGTGCATGCCGGGCAGCAGACCAATACGTCGGTCTCGATCGGCAAGTCGTACTTCTTGAAGCTGTTTCGACGGCCTCAATGCGGGCTCAATCCCGATGCTGAACTCGGCATCTTTCTGGCGGAGCACGGCTTCGCAAACACGCCGGCGATAGCGGCAACGCTGAGCTATCAGCCTGCGGCGGCTTCTTCGGCCAGCAACGTCGACGAACCGCGTTGCGTCGCGACATTGAGTCAACGACTTGCTGCCGAATCCGAAGCATGGTCGTTCTGCACCCGTCAGGTTTGTGACTTCTGGCAAAGACTGGCTCAGCAACCCGAGCAACTCGCAGCGGCTCCTCAGCCCGTTGATTGGCGATTGAATCGCACTGCAGTCTCACTGCCGGTTGATGAAAAAGTGGATGGCCTCGTTCGCGAGTCACTGGCGACAGCAGCACTGCTCGGACAACGCACGGCAGAGATGCATCGCACGCTTTCACTCGGCACGGAATCGGCCTTTGCTCCGGAAGCTCTCACGAGCGCGAAGCTCGCGGGACTCGTTGAACTCGTGCGTCATGAGATTGGCGTGACCGAGTCGCTGTTAGCGACGCAGCAAGAAGTCGTGACGCGCGTCGGAGCCACTCGGTTTGCGGCCGAGCTTGCTCCGCAATCAACGCGTTTCTTGAACCGCTTAGTTGCAAGCCCGACGGTCCCGGATGCGAACATGATTCGAGTGCACGGCGACTATCACCTCGGGCAAGTGCTGCGCGCGAACGGCGACTTCTTCATCGTCGACTTCGAAGGCGAGCCGGATCGGCCACTGGCGGAACGGCGCGAGAAACGACCGGCCATGAAAGATGTTGCGGGCATGCTGCGCTCTTTCCATTACGCCGCGAACTTCGTTGATCCGCGCTCGCTCGACGGACTGCAAGACTTGCCCGCTCAGACCGATTGCATCGGATGGCAAGAGTATTGGTACTCACGCGTGGCGCTAGAGTTCTTGAAGAGTTACTCCGTCGGAGTCGCCGGCGCGGGAGTGCTGCCGACGGATCCGAGTACCGCTCAGCAACTGCTCGATCTCTTCTTGTTGGAGAAGGCGCTCTACGAACTGCGGTATGAACTCAATAACCGCCCCGAGTGGGCTCGCATTCCGATCACGGGGCTCAGCCAGATTTTGGGGATCGGTCGGGGATGAGTGATTTTTATTACTCGGGGTCGAATGAGGTCGTATCTGACGGCAACTCGTTGAGTTGAAGTGGCAACGCACCCGCTGAAGATCGGGATGGAATCCCAATCTACGCGCGGTGCCGCATCATGCCGAGAATCAGCTCGTCAAAGGGCATGTCCGTGCGAGCGATCGTTTCATGCACTCCGTAGCGACCGCAGTACGTTCGGATCGACGCGAGAAAGTTGTCGAACGCTTGCCGGTACTGCGCGAGGTTGCGTTCAGTCACGGTCAGCTTGCGAAGCTCATTCGATTCGACGTCGAGCAACTCAACATCACCGAGCATCTGCGGATCGGCTTCAGCGACATCGTGAACTTGCACGAGTCGCGGCTCGAATTGGTGATGCCTCAGTTTGTCGATCGCTGACTCGAAGCCGTTCGGATCGAAGAAGTCGCTGATCACGATCGCAAGGCCCGCTCGCTGAGTGCGATGCACGAACGCGTTCACAAGATCGCTGAGATTCGTTGCGTCTCCGTTTGCTGATTGGGCTTCAAGGAAGTCGAGCAACGAGAGCACGCGCGACTTGCCGCGCGTTAAGGGGAAGTCGCCGATGACTCCGTTCGCGAAGGCCACAATCGCCACTCGATCAAGATCCGCGAGCGCGATGTAAGCCAATGCGGCTGCGATGCGCCGAGCGAGATCGAACTTGCTCGGGTTCCCGATGCTCATGCTGCGCGAGCAATCCAGAAGGACATAGACATGTAAGTCTTGTTCCTCCTGAAATCGCTTGAGCAGAAGCTCGCCGTGCCGGGCGTAGAGATTCCAATCGACGTGCCGGAAGTCATCGCCGGGCGCGTACTCGCGATGATCAGCGAACTCGATTCCGCCGCCGAGCTGCTTCGTCCGCTTCTGAGCTAAGAGTTCGCCGCGAAACACTCGCCGCGAAACGAGCGAGAGGTATTCGAGCTTCTGCAGGAATTGGGAGTCGAAGAGCGGCATACGGCGGTCTGTCAGTGAAGCGGTCTGAAGATTGAGAAGTTGAGTGTAGTTCGCATCGCGACCGCTTCGAGGCGTGAGTGCAGGACGGGGATTGCGATTCAGGTCTTAGGTCAGGTTGCACAAGCAAACGGCTCGCCTGAGTGCCGATGAAACGAACTGAGGCCGTCAAGTTTGCTCGCATCGAGCAGACTTAGCGGCCTCTTGACGGTGATGAAACGGCATCGAAACGCTTACGACCCGTGAATGATCGAATTGCGGAATTCGTCAATCGACGTCATGCGCCCAACTCGCAAGATCGCGTTGCGAAGCACCTCTGAGTCTTCGTGTTGCACGATCCAGTCTCGAATGTCTGCCGGCAGTTCGCCGAACTGCGTTTGGAGCATGTCCTCCAATAACTCGCGACGCTCATTCCGCCAGCGCATCGTCGCTTCACGGCGTCCCTGCTCGATCCCCTGCTCGATCCCTTTCGTAAATCCTTCTTCGATCAGACTGTCGGCGATGGAAGGCATGACTTTTAACTCCGGTTGATGAAGGGTTTGCTCAGTCTTACGGGCGATCTGAAAGACGCGCTGTCGTTCGGAAGCATCTCGAAGCTTGACGCACCATGACAAGACGAAGCGCTTCAAGTCGTGCCAGCGCATCGAGTCGGTTTCGCTGAGTGCTTCGACCTCAGCGATGAACTGAGGCAGCGTCTGTTCGAAGACTTCGATGGGCAGCGTGCTGACGGTCAGCCTGTTTGTACGTTGAATGCTCATGGAGTCGCTCATTTCACGCGACGCAATCCTGAGTTGTGCTTTGCTCCTCCGCTCTCAGAATCTGACCGCGTTGTTGCAGTCGTTTTCTTCGCCTTTGAGGAGCGTCAGTCATGCTGAGTCGGGCATTGCAAATCGCGGGTGTGTGCTTCTTATTACTCGTCGGGATGACTGACGCAGCAGACTCAAAGGTCAATCTCAAGCTGCGGACGCGCATCGAATCAAAGCCGGAGAGCGGGCGTTACAACGCGGTCTTCAAAGAGGAAACATGGGACGCGAAGCAAACGGCGTTCATCGTCTGCGATATGTGGGACCTGCATCACTGCCTCAATGCCGTGCGACGCGGGACCGAGATGGCGCCGCGAATGAATGAGGTCCTCAAGAACGCGCGCGAGCGCGGAGCGATCATCATTCATGCTCCGAGCAGTTGTATGGAAACTTACAACGCGCATCCCGCTCGTCAGCGTGCTCAAGCAGTGGCGAAGGTCGACAAGCTGCCGAACGAGATCGGCAAGTGGTGCTACAAGATCCCGTCCGAAGAGCGCGGCCAGTATCCGATCGATCAAACGGATGGCGGTGAGGACGACGATCGCGCCGAGCATGGCGCATGGCACAAGAAGCTCGCGGAGATGGGACGCAATCCGAAGGCTCCCTGGAAGTCGCAGATGGACTTGCTGGAGATCGACGGCGCGAAAGATTTCATCAGCGATAATGGCGAAGAGATTTGGAGCATCCTCGAACGCAACGATCGTCAGAATGTCGTGCTGCTCGGAGTGCATACCAATATGTGCGTGCTCGGCAGACCGTTCGGGCTTAGGCAGATGGCAAAGAACGGCAAGCATGTCGTCCTCATGCGCGATCTCACCGACACGATGTACAACCCCGAGCGCAAGCCGTTCGTCAGCCACTTCACCGGCACGGATCTCATTGTCGAGCACATCGAGAAGTGGGTTTGTCCGACAATCACGAGCGATCAATTCATTGGCGGGAAGCCTTATGTCTTCTCGACCGACAAACGCCCGCACGTCGTCGCGGTGATTTTGGAGAAGGAGTACCGCACGAACGAAACGCTACCGGCCTTTGCGTTATCGCAACTCGGCAAGAGCTATCGCGTCAGCACGGTGTTTGGCGACGAAGCCAATTGGAACAACCTGCCGGGCATTGAGGTGCTCGAATCAGCGGACGTCTTGTTGCTAAGTGCGCGTCGGCAAGTCTTGCCGCCGGCTCAAATGGCGATCATTCGCAAGCACATCGAAAGCGGTAAGCCCGTCGTCGGCATTCGAACGGCGAGCCATTCGTTCGGTCTGCGCGGCGCGACTCCGCCGGATGGGCTCGTTGCATGGGAGTCGTTCGACGCCGATGTCTTCGGCGGCAATTACTCGAACCATTACGGAGCAGGGCCGAAGGTCGCGATCTCAGTGGCAGAAGGAGCCGCCGCGCATGCGATCTTGGAGGGAGTCGACCTCAGCAAACTGGAGGGCATCGGTTCGTTGTACGTCGTCAGTCCGCTTGCGAAGACGACTCAGCCACTGCTGTTTGGTGCGATCCCCAACAAAGCCGCTGAGCCGATCGCATGGACGAACACCAACAAGTTCGGGGGTAAGTCGTTTTACACCTCGCTCGGACACATCGGCGACTTCGAGCAGCCTGCGTTTCAAACGCTGCTCAAGAACGCGATCGACTGGGCCGTCGCGAAGTAGTGTGAGACTCGAAGAGGACGATGCTCTCAATTCAATCTGCGAGCTGCGTATCTCCGAAGGAATTCTCGTTGTGACGACCTCATTTCGAGTCGACGACGCGCTCCTCCTTCGGAATATGCAGCACGGTGATGGCGGCGCACTCTGTCCCGCGCGGCTGTCCTTTGCGGTAGCCGTCCCATGAGATGAAGAACCTCTCGCCGCGCTCGTCCAGTGCGTTGCCGAATGATCCGTCGAGGGCGAAGCCGTACTTTTCCCAGAAGTGAGCATGCAAGAAGGCGAGCACCTTTCTGCGGCTAGTATGTAAGTCAAATTGCACGATCGGCGTGCCGTCGCTGACGGCTCCGCCGTGCGCTCCCGGCACGTAGTAGAGGAAGCGGCCCGTCGGGTCGGCTTCGATCGACGCGATGTATTCCTGCGTCGCGACGGCTGCGGTGCCGAGTTGCTTAAGCTCGCCGGTCTTTACGTGAAACGCCCAAAGATCGGCCTTCGTCCCCGACGTTCCGTAGACGATCCCTTGCGGCGTCTCTTTCGTCGCCGATCTCACATGCGGCACGGCAGACGGCGAGATCGTGTTCGTCTCGGGGTCGTACATCTTGCCCTCCCAAAAGACGCGACCGGTGCTCGGCGAGAAAATGAGCGTGCGAGTCGGGCCGTCATCAGCGATGAGCTTCACTTTCTTCGTGCGCACGTCGAGTACGAAAAATTGCACCTTCTGATTCGCTGCGTCCTTACCCGGTGCTGTGCCTCCGTAGTAGAGCATCCTCTTGGGATCGAGGACGCTCGCCGGCAGAGTGTGCTTCGGCACCGGGAACTGCGAGACGACTTCTGTCTTCAGCGTTTGAGGATGCGTCCTCAAGACCCACTCGCCGAGATACCCATTCTTGTCATGAGTCACCGTCGGCGATCCGCGATCGGTTGCGTAATAGAGCCATCCGTCGCTGCCGAGATCGATGCGGCTTTGCATCTCGCCGGGGCGATAGTTCATCGAGTCGGGAAAGGCGTTGATCGACTCTAAGTACTTCGTCGTATCGCACAGCAAGCGGAACTTCTTTGTCTCGGCGTTGTACTCCCACAAATGAGCCGTCCCGCGCGGGGCGAGATGATCGTTCGAGGACGAGTAATAACTATTGCCGACAACGATCCCGTCTGAGCGATGCGACCATGGATTTCCCGGATAGTTCTGCTCGGGGTAGTACATGAAGTCGACGACCGGCGGAGTGCGAGCAATCGTCACTCCCTCGCGCAGGTTCGGACCGGGCTTGAGGAACTCGGCTGTAGTTTCCGTGACAACCTGCTTGCCGTCCGGCAATTGCGGCGGATAGGGAAGCGGATAGCGACCGGCGAGCTTTGCATTCGGCGCTTGAGCGAACGCAGCGCTACTCAATGCAACGCTCATGCAAAATTGCATGAGTACGCCGACCGGTCTTCGCATCGCGTTTGTTGTCATGTTTGCTCCCGACTTTGTCGTCGAAGTGGCTTTGTTCTCGGTCATGCACTGTGACGGGCGGCTGCTCGCGCCTCATTGGTAGCCGAAGTCGTGAGACTTCGGACGCAGTCACTGCGGCCCCGAAATCTCACGGTTTCGGCTACGGTCGAACGCGGCTTAGTCGCGATAGACCGAAGCTTTACTTCAGCACCTTCACGCGGATGTTGCGGTAGTAGACCGTGCTGTCGGCGTCGTGCGCCTGCACGGCAATGAGACCGTGCGAGAGGACTCGCTGCTCCCAACTTTCGGGACGCGTCGGCTGAGCGGGCTCGGTGTAGTCGACCGTCGTCTTGCCGTTCACTTTCACGACGATCCGCTTGCCGATGACGGTGATGTGATACGTAAACCACTCGTCGTCTTTGACGGGCGAGATCGCATGATCGTCAACGACCAGCAAGCTGCCGCTCTTACGAGTGTCGGGGCATGAATTGCAGACCTGCACCTCGTAGCCCTTCTTGAGTGCGTCCTTCTGCGGCCCAGTGTGAAAGAAGACGCCGCCATTCGATCCCGGCTTCGTCTTGATCTCGATCTTCAATTCGAAGTCTTTGAAGTCGTGCTTGTTGACTGGTCCGACATAGCTCAATCGAGCGAGTGGACCGCCGCCCGCGACGATCGCTCCGCCTTCGGCTTTGAAGCTCTGAGGCACATCGCCCGCGTCCCATCCGGCGAGCGTCTTGCCGTCGAAGAGCGACTGCCATTCTGCTTCGGCCTTCGACTTCAGCTCGTTGCGTAAGTCGAGCGCGTAGTCTGTCAGGATGCCGTCGACTCCGGCGTCAGCCGCTTGCTTCCAGTTGTCCGGCAAGAGGCCCGCGACCGTCACTCCGGCGATAAACACTTTCTTGCGAGCGGCGCGTGCGGTCGCGATGTGCTGGCGCGTCGGGATGAAGCGGACATAGACCCATCCGGCTTTCGAATCAGCGACTGCAGCGGGGAACTCGTCCGCGTTATTGGCAAGTACTGCTACTTGAGCGCGAGGAGCGGTCTTGAGAATCGCGTCGCGAACTTGAGGGCTCGAAATCGTGCTGCCAATGAAGAGCACGCGATGCAGCACGTTCGCCTTTATGGCCAGTGTCGCAACCTCTTGAGCTTGCCGCGCATCTCCTGCTTTGAGGTCCGCCGCTACGAGTACGTCATGCTGTTGATACTGCGACAGCAACTGCATCACTTCGACGATCGTCGGAACCTTCTCGCCCGCAAACATCGGATCGAACCAACTTCCGGCATCGAGCCCCCGCACGGCTCCCAATGAAAGCTCCGCGATCTTGCCTGTGCCGTTTGTCGTGCGATCAACAGTGTCGTCATGCAAGCAAACCAGCGCGCCTTCTCGCGTGCGCTGCACGTCGAACTCAAACCCCATTCGCAGTTCGAGACACGCGCGAAAGTTCGCGAGCGTATTCTCGGGAGCATGCTTCAGCAGACCGCGATGCGCGACGATCAATGGACGTCGTGCTTCATCAGCAGCATTGAGAGGGCCAACCAGTAAGAAGGTCAGCGACAAGAGAAAGAGGCCGAAGGTGTTGCTCATCGAGTGCTCGTTGTGTGTGAAAAACTACAAAGGAAGTCGACTTCGTGCGGCGAGTGTCGCCCTCTGAATGAGTCCTGCAACTTCAGGCGCGACCGGTCGGGATTGAAGGTACTGATAAGTCCCGTTCTGCCGCTGCCGGACGGGAGATGCGGCGTCGCTTGAGAGAGATTGGGAAGATTGCCGTTGCGATTCTCAGCGGGCGTGCAAAACTACGACCAACTTAGTCGTGATTATTTTTGAAGTTTGCCCGGAGGCGCTGACGATGAGGTTGTCGCGAAGATCGGATTATGCGTTGCGAGCTTTGTTCGACCTTGCGGACCACTTTGGGCACGGGCCAATTCCAATTCGAGAATTAGCGGCACGGAACGACATACCCCGACGGTTCCTTGAGCAGATCATGATCGAGATGCGCGAAGCTGGTTGGGTCAACAGCGTTGCCGGACGGGTCGGCGGTTTTGAACTGGCAGTCACGCCTGAGAAATTGACGATGGGGCAAGTCGTCCGCCGGTTTGATGGGCTGTTGGCGCCGATCGGTTGTGTTTCCGTAAGTGCTTATGAGCCTTGTACTCAAGAAGGCCGGTGTCGCTTTCGGCGAGTGCTGTTGGAGATCCGAAATCACACGACAAAGCTGATGGACCGGGCCAGTTTGGCGACCGTCTTGAAGGGTCAGCCAGTTCTCAAGGAAGAGGTTTTCGAAGCCAGTTATCTGCATGGAGAGGGGATCTGATCCTCTCTCTTTTTTTGAAGCATTAAAGACTACCTATTTAGTCGTGATTAGTTTTAATCGGAGGACGTTATGGTTGTGACAATGGTTGTGTTGGTCGCATTGGTTGTGGCTCTCGCGCTTGAAAAGTGGCCGGCAGAACTCGTGATGTTGGCGGCGTTGTTGGTGTTGGTGTGCTGCGGGGTCATCAAGCTGGACGACGCCCTCAAAGGATTTTCAAACGCGGCGATGATCACGATTGCGGCTTTGTTCGTCGTCGGCGCCGGACTCCAGTCGACGGGCGCGATCGAATTCATCAGCCGGCTGTTGCTCGGTCGACCGAAGGAAGGCACGCCACTGTTGCGACTCATCGGCCCGGTCGCCGGGTTGTCGTCCTTCATGAACAACACGCCGCTTGTGGCTTTCTTCCTGCCGATCTTCGTGCATGTCGCGAAGAAGCTGCGGGTCTCGCCATCGAAGTTATTGATCCCGTTGTCGTATGCAGCGGTGCTCGGCGGCACCTGCACGCTGATTGGCACGAGCACGAACTTCGTCGTTGATGGCGCATTGCGAGCCGGAAACATGCCGGGACTCGGCATGTGGGAATTGGGATGGATCGGGATCCCGGTCACCGTTGTTGGACTGATCTATCTGACGACAATCGGTCAGAAGCTGCTGCCGAATCGCACCGACTTGCTTGAGTACGCGGAAGCTCATCCGCGCGAATACACGCTTGAACTGGTTGCCCGAGCCGAGTGCCCACTGATTGGAAAAACGATTCGCAGGTCGGGCCTTCGAGATCTGCCCGGTCTTTATGTCTATGCAATTGAACGCAACGGCGAGCGGCTCTTGCCGGTGTCTCCCGATGAGCGAATTCATGTCGGTGACATCCTCTGCTTTTCGGGAGTCGTCGGAACGATCATTGATGCGCAGAAGATTCGCGGACTTGAGCCCGTCGATCATGCCGACTCGGTGACGAGCGATGTTGCTGATGAGCGGACTCCGCAGGCAGTCCCGCGCAGTGGCCATCAATTGTGCGAAATGGTTATCTCACCGACGTCGCCGCTCATTGGGCACAGCGTCAAGAAGTCCAATTTTCGATCGCAGTACGGAGCACCGATCGTTGCTGTGCATCGCAGCGGTGAGAAGTTGCAGCAGAAGATCGGACAGATTGTCTTGCAGCCCGGCGATACGTTGTTGGTCGATGCTCCCGACGACTTTGTGAAGCGTTGGCGCAACTCGCGCGACTTCATTTTGGTTTCGGGATTGGAAGACTCAGCACCCGTTGAGCACAGCCGCGCATGGCTAGCGCTGACCATCTTCGTGAGTGTTGTCATCGGCATGACGGCCTTCACCGAGCAAGCAACATTGGTCGCACTGATCGGAGCGACTCTCACCGTGCTGACGGGCTGCATCTCGGCGCAGGAAGCCCAAAGAGCGATCGAGATTCCGGTGTTGTTGTTGATCGCCGCAGCGCTCGGAGTCAGCAAGGCGCTCGACACGAGCGGTGCAGCAGAGTGGATCGCAGGGCACTTGCTCGCGATCGCGCAGCCGTACGGCAAAGTCGCGGTGCTCGCAGTGATCGTTGTGCTGACGGGCTTGCTGACGGAACTGCTGAGCAACAACGCCTGCGCCGCGCTAATGAGCGTGCTGGCTTTAGCGACCGCGAAACAAGTCGGAATGGATGCACGACCGCTGCTCGTCGCTGTTGCAGTCACTTCGAGTTACGGCTTCGCGACGCCGATTGGCTACCAAACAAATCTGATGGTGCTCGGTCCCGGCGGCTATCGCTTTGCGGACTATCTGCGAGTCGGAGTTCCTTTAGATGTGATTTGCTGGTTGATCACGATTGCTGTCATCCCCTTCGTTTGGACGCTGTAACAAAAGTTTCACGGAATGCTCCGAATCCCAATTCAGCGACAGGAACCCCGATCATGGATTTGAGACCGTCAGCCGACGCGCTATCAGAGGACAACCATCCTGATGTCGTCCTTCAAGAAATCATCAAGGCACTGCGTGATCTGCAATTCGGTCAGGTCACACTCATCGTTCAGGACGGTCGCATCGTGCAGATTGACCGAATGGAAAAGCGCCGCTTGCTGAGTGTTGGCTCGACGTCAGCGGCACGTTCGTGATTGCAGTCAGCGTGCATTGCGGCTGCTTGCTGACTCTTCGAATGGCACGAGCCGACCTCAGTGAGTTGTGATGACTCTCACGCTCATTGCAGTTTGCTCGTGAGTTCGCGCAACCGAGCGACGGCTTCTGCGACCATTCGCTCGCCGGCATCAGCCGCGACGAAGCTGCATTCGGTTGCTCCGTAGCCGCCTTCTTTCACGGCTTGCACCGTCGGGATGTAGACGACGAACGGGCTGCCTTTGCCGTGATACGCGATACCCAACAGGAACGTGTTCGCGATCGGTGACTTCGCTCGCAGATCAAGCTGATGCTGAATGAAAGGCTCACCGGGAATCGCGACGAGCGCCAAATCGGGACTGAGCATGATCGTCGCAATGCCGATGTCCGTCGTTTGATTGCCGTTGCGATACGGGATCGAGAGCAAGCTCTCGGTCACTCGTAGCGAGGTCCGCGGAGCGGACTCTGTCTTGAGATCAGCCGCGATGCGCAGTGCTCCTTTTGCCAATGAGATGCCCGACTGACGCATCATGTTCGAGCGGTTCTCGCCGCGCAGGTTGTGCAAGTCATAGGGGTCGATGTCGCCTTGAGCCCCTTGCAGGAACATCGCCAAACAGTCTTTGCCCAATTGCTCTTCGAGATGATCTACGGTCGCTCCGGGGAAGTCGCGCGAGACGACTCCGGCGCCCATCATCGCCACTGGATGGCAGGCGTAATGCACCGCGAACGCGCGCGGCTTGCCCGCGAGATCTTCAACGCGAATGACGCCGATGGTTGGGTCAACCGGCTGAGTCGGTCGACGATCGGGGTTCTCCCAAAAGGCGGTGCCGCGACCGTCGCGAACGAGTCGGCGATTGTGAGCCATATAGGCGCTCTCGAACGGACCTTTGCCCGCAACGAGCCGTGCCGGAAAGAGATTCTGCGTCGCGCGGCCAATCGCCTCGATGACCTTCTGCTCGGTCGACGCGTACCAAACGTCAGAGGACAGCGAGTCCCAATCAATGACGCTACCGGGATCCTTTCCGTTGCGCGTCCAATCGGGCGCCATCGGCGGCTTGATGACTAAGCCCTGCGGCGCCGCTGCGGCATGCGTATGCGTCGCACTGAGGATGACATGCTCGACGCCCCACTTCGCCTTTGCGTTCTCAATGACCTTCTTCGACGCGAAGACGATCAGATCGAGTGTCACAATTGCTACAGAGGTGCGTTGATCCTTGAGCACAAGCACGCGTGCATAAAGAGGTTCGTTCGGCTTGAGTGGCTGCCCGACCAAATTGATGGCTGACCCGGCAGCCGGAGTGATGTCGATCTTCGCCGTTCCCGCGAACAACTCGGACTTCGCTTCAGCGTTCGCAGCTCGCGGCGGCTTCGAGTCGTTGTTCGCAGGCGTCGCAATGACCGGTCGCGCGGACTGAGGCGATTCGAGTTCAAGAGCTTCTCGATACTTCGCGAGCGACTCGGCCTCTCGTCCGAGCGACGCATAGGCCGCACCATAAGCTCGCAGCATGCGGATCTTCCAAACGGGCGCCATTCCCGGCAGATCGCCGAACTGATCGAGCACCTTCAGCGCCTCTTCACTCTGCACTTTGTCGGTGAGGACGCGCGCGATCGAAACGGTCGAGTAGACCGACTGCCATCCGACATTACGGCCCGTAATGACGAATGTTTCGCGATAGGCGGCGAGCGCTTTGTCGTCGTCCTGCAACACCATCGCGTAGTTGTCAGCAAGCGAGAGCCAGTGCGAGGCGTTCTTCGGCGCGAGCTTCGTTGCAGCTTTGAAGTCCGCTTCGGCCTCAGTTCCCTTCTTCAGAACTCCGTAACTCTGACCGCGCAGTGCAAGGGCTTCCGCCGCCTCGTTCGCATGCTCCTGCGGCCATGCGGCGAAGTCGGTCTGACCGAACTGCTCAACGATCGCTTGCCACTTTCGTTCGCGCTGCAACTCACGCAGCTTCTCGAGCGTCGCTGTTCGACTGAGTTCCTGCGCCAGCACCGATGTCGTGAGCATTACAGTCAGCGTTAGCAGTATGCAGAGAGTGGCACAGATTCGATTTCTCATGTTGAGTCCTTTGAGAATTCATTCGTCGGGTCCGCAAACACTTCATGCAATTTTGCATGAAGCAATGATGAGTCGCGGCCTTCACGCAGCACGTTCTTACAAAGCGGCGGTCGTTCAACTCGGAATGAATTGACGCAGCATCGCTTCAAATTCCGCCCATCGTTCCGGTGCTAGCGCAGCAAGCGGCGCCCATTGCTGTTGCAGCCACTCGCATTCGCAGCGGTCAACGGCAGCATGCCATTGCGCTGCCAAGTTTGAATTGCGCTCAGCGGATCAAACTCAAAGCCGCATTCCGCCAGCCTGCTCAAAAAGCCGGGCAACGTCACTTGCGGAATTGTCAGCAGGAGTGCGACATCAAACGTCGAACGCGAACTCCCGCGCATACCCACTGCCAATCCGCCGATGAGGCAGTACCGAATGCGGTGCTGTTCCAGCGCCGCGACAACGGTCTTCAGAGTCTCATGAATCTCGTTAGGCATCAGCTCCCTCTCTGCCGGACTGGCGCTGCATGAACTCAATCATGATGCGTCGCCACTCTTCGCGTTCTCTCAGCCGAGCTTCGCTCTTCAAGACTTTGTCGCGACCGCCCGCGAGTTCAAACAACGTCTGATTGAAGTCATCCATCAACTGCACGCGCTGAGTCGGAGTGAGGTCCTTCGTCATCTCGAGATTGCGACGCACGCGATCAAGTTCGCTCGGGAATTGAATGGGCAAGCCGATCATGTTGCTGCGGGTACCGTTTGAGGAAGCGAATGGGTTAGAGCCGCCGCGATCGCTATTCGCTGAGCGTCTCTGCTCTGACGACGATGATCGTTGTTTGCCTTCGATGCTGTTGGCTAGCGTGCTGACAACACTTTGAGTGGCTGCTGTCCGAAACTCACTCTTCTTCCTTGCGAGGGGCACATGCTCTCGACCTTCAGCGCTTCGTCGTTTCGTCATCCGCAGCTCTCGCGTCGTACTGCTGTGCAAGCCGGTGCGATCGGTTTGCTCGGACTGGGGATGAGTCAGCACAGCGCTTTGCAAGCTGCAGACCATATTGATCAGCCGACTCCGGCCACTGCGAAGTCCTGCGTCTATGTGTTTTTAAGCGGAGGATTAGCGCAGCAAGACTCGCTGGATTTGAAGCCGAAAGCGCCCGATGGGATTCGCGGCGAGTTCATGCCGATCGACACTCAGACGCCCGGAATTCAGATCTGCGAGCATCTGCCGCTGCTTGCTGAACGCAGCAACGATTGGGCGATCTGCCGCTCGCTGACGCATCCGACGAACGATCACACATTGGGTCACTACTTCATGCTGACGGGCCGCAGCACGAAGTCGATTGGGTTTCTCGGCGACCGCAAGCCGCGTCCGAGCGACTGGCCTTCGATTGCTTCAACCGTCGGAGACGCCGTTAAGACGCGCAACAATTTGCCGCCGTCAGTCGTGTTGCCCGAGCGATTGGTGCATTGGTCCGGCGGAGTCATCCCCGGCAACTACGGCGGGTTGATGGGACAGCAGCGCGATCCGTTCTTCATCGAAGCGTCGCCCTATGGCGATCCGATGTGGCGCGGCGCGTACCCCGAATACACCTTTCCCAATCAATCGAAGAAGCCGCCCCAGCAACCGGACTCGCGGGTCTATCAAGCTCCGCAACTCACTCTGAGTCCCGGCCTCACGCGCGGGCGACTCGATGCGCGGATGAGCTTGCTGCAAGACCTCGATTCACAACGCCGAGCACTCGAAGAGTCCGCTGTCGTTCGCAAGTACGACCAATACAGCGAGTCGGTGATCTCGTTGCTCTCTGACGCAAAGGTACGAAATGCCTTCGACGTTACGAACGCCGATGACGAGACCGCACGCCGCTACGGCAAGAACAGTTTTGGATGGTCGCTGCTGATGGCGTTTCGATTGGTGCAAGCCGGGGTCAATTTCGTGCAAGTGAATCTCGGCAATAACGAAACATGGGACACTCACGGCGACGCATTCTTCCGTTTCAAGAACCGCCTCTTCCCGCCGACAGACCGAGCGTTGTCTGCCTTTCTCGATGACCTCAAAGCAACCGGTTTGCTCGACAGCACGCTCGTCGTCATGGCGAGCGAGTTCGGTCGGACGCCGAAGCTCTCGACCCTGTCAGATTCATTCCATGCTGCGGGGCGCGACCATTGGGGAGCAGTGCAAAGCGTCTTCTTCGCCGGCGGCGGAGTGAATGGCGGCACGGTCATTGGCGCGTCAGACAAGATCGGCGGCTATCCCGCAAGCAGTCCGCAAACTCCGGAGAACATGGCGGCGACGATCTACAGCGCACTGGGCATCCCGCGCACGGCCGCATGGCACGACGAACTCAATCGTCCGCATCAGATCTACTACGGCGAGCCGATCGCGGGACTGATCTAGATCGTCCCTCGTAGCTCGACTCACCGAGTCGAGCACTGCGTTCGTCAAAGCGACTCGAACGATGCGGCGAGGCCGCACCCACTGTAGCCCGACGCTCCGCGTCGGGAGTCGCGACGCGGAGCGTCGCGCCACACTGCACGCTAGCCGGCGGAGTCATCAAGCAGTCGGACATCACTGGCGCTGCCGAGTCCCGCATCCTCATCGTTCTCGCTGTCGAATGATTCACGGCGACGTTCCTTGCGCGGTGAGTACGAATCCATCACTTCTGTGTGATCGCGTCTCTCTTCAACCGGTTCTCCGTCAGGACCGAGATGCACTCGGAACCGCGCGTTAGCAAAAGCCAATTCATCACCGGGAAGCAATGCGCCGCGCACGACTCGTTGACCATTCACCTTCGTGCCATTGGTGCTGCCGAGGTCGCGAATAAACAGCAGCCCGTCCGTCTTCACGATCACGCAATGCAGCTTCGAAATACTCGAACGATCAATGAAGACGTCGCACACTCCTCGTTTGCGGCCAACGACCGTCACGTCCTTCGACAGGACGATGGGGCGGTCGCCATCAAGTGAGATGAGTTTGGCCTGCATGAAATGTTTCAGTTCGTGAGGAGAGCCGAATAACGAGGCGCGATCTGCGTTCGAGTCGCCTTAAGAGTGCTCGAACCGCATGAGGAAGGAGTTGAGCTGCCCATTCTCAAACCCACTACGAAGTGACGGAGAAAAGTTCCTCGCCCGGCGGACCGGCACAATGGGTGAGGAACACTGGTACGACGGACTTGTAGTCCGTCG
>CAZNMS010000057.1:0-27636 GCA_964573505.1 uncultured Planctomycetaceae bacterium
TCAAGACTCGTCGGCTGATACCACTTACCCCCACTGTTTCGCGATGAGCCTGAAATGAACTCCTTGACGCTCTTTGATGTCATTCATAGAGTCCGCCGCGTTTCGCAACCCTTTTTAAATGAGTCTTGCAATGAACACTCTGAACCTCGGCCTTCTGCTTCTACTGCCCCATCAGTGAGGGAGGACCGAGGTTGCATGCGTGTTATGATTGTTACACACAACCCTGAGGTCTCCCGACCTCAGGGTTTTTTGTTTTTTATCGCCCCTGTTTAGCGGTCAGCTCTATCTCAAGGAGGCTGCGTTATGTCCGGTAACACGATCACCATTTTCGATACGACGTTGCGCGACGGCGAACAATCTCCCGGTTGCTCGATGACAACCGACGAGAAGCTCGAAGTCGCTCGGGCACTCGTCGAACTCGGGGTCGACGTCATTGAAGCCGGCTTTCCGATTGCCTCTCCCGGCGACTTCGAAGCCGTGAAGCGGATCGCTCAAGAGTTCGGATCGCGGACAATGATTTGCGGACTCGCACGGTGTCGGAAAGATGACATCGATCGCGCCGCGGAAGCGCTCAAGCATGCCGAGAAAGCTCGCATGCACGTCTTCTTGGCGACCAGCAAGATCCATATGGAGCACAAGCTGAAGATGACTCCGTCGGAGATCGTCGCGGTCGCGGTCGAGATGGTGAAACGCGCTGTCGATCACATTCCGAACGTCGAGTTCTCGCCGGAAGATGCCGCTCGCACCGAACTCAACTTCTTATGCGAAGTCGTCGAGAAGGCGATCGATGCCGGCGCGACGACGATCAACATTCCCGACACTGTCGGCTATGCGACGCCTCAGCAGTTCTACAACGTCATTCGTCACTTGAAGACGCATGTGCCGAATATCGAGAAGGCCGTCATCAGCACGCACTGTCACAACGATTTGGGATTGGCGGTCGCGAACAGTTTGGCCGGAGTCGAAGCCGGGGCGCGACAGATCGAATGCACGATCAATGGACTCGGCGAACGTGCGGGCAATGCGGCGCTCGAAGAGATCGTGATGGCGTTGAGGACGCGCGCCGACCACTACAAAGTCGAGACGAAGATCAATACTCCGAAGCTGTTCTCGATGAGCCGATTGGTGTCGCGCATCACGGGCATGATGGTACAGCGCAATAAGGCGATCGTCGGTCAGAACGCGTTCGCTCACGAAGCCGGCATTCATCAGCACGGCATTCTGCAAGAACGCAGCACTTACGAGATCATGCGCCCCGAAGACGTCGGCTACGTCGGTGCGAATTTGGTGCTCGGCAAGCACAGTGGTCGGCATGCCTTGCGCGACCGCGTAAGACATCTCGGCTTCACAGTCACCGACGGAGACTTCGAGCGCATCTACAACGACTTGATGACGCTCGCCGACAAGAAGAAAGAGATCTTCGATTCGGACATCGTCGCGTTGATCGAGAACTTGACCGGCGGGTCGCGCGACGAGTGGGAGTTGATCAAGTTTCATACGAACGCTGGCACGGATGTCGTGCCGACGGCGACGATCGAGATGAAACGCACTGGCAGCGACGAAGTCATTCGCGGCGAATCAAGCGGAGACGGTCCCGTCGATGCGGTTTTCTGTGCGATCGAACGTGTCTGCGGAGTCTCCGGCAAACTCGCGGAGTACGTCGTGCGCAATGTGTCGAGCGGGAAAGATGCTCAAGGAGAAGCGACGGTCGCGCTCGAAGTTGATGGCCGCACCTATCACGGTCGCGGGCTCAGCACGGACGTTGTTGCCGCAAGTGCGAATGCTTACTTGAAAGCGATCAATCACGCGGTCGCGGCGCAGCAAGCCAGTTCGAAGTAGTGCAGAGCGTGCTTCCCACTAAATGATCTCGCTAAAGCAAGTGGCCTCCGTTGTTAGATGTAGGGTGTAACCAATCCTACTCATAAACAACGGGGGCCACGGATGGCTCAGATCACCAAAGAATTGCTCGAGTCGCAGGTATCCGCACCGCTCGGCACGGCGTGCAACTGCGACGTCTGAGCTTCACCGCAGCTCGGAATCACGTTCACAACTTCGGCCCTCTGCTGAGCGTCGCCTCGCCAGCGAGTTTCGCGGACCTCGAAGCCGCCCTCTTAGCGGCGATCGCCGACAACATTTTGCAGTAGCCCCCGAGCCGCAAAGAACCGCGAGCCGTCAAGAAACGCCCGATGAAAACCCCGGCCCTCACAAAGCCGAGGAGTCTGTCCCAGTCGCATGAGCTTCCAGCCCGTGCAGTCTGACTGGCGGTTCGAAGCTGTTTGTAGGAGTAAATACAGCACGGGCTGGAAGCCCATGCTACGGCTACTCGGACAAGCTTCTAGAACCGAAGCCAGCAAAGGACTTGTGGCTTAACTTCGTGCCATTAGACGCGGGGTCAGTGGAGAGCGAGTCCGCTCAATCCGTTAAGGGCAGAAGAAATACATCCTCGCAACTGCTCCCAATTCCGACCGCGCGTTTCGTTTCTGCAAAGCAATTCTTCTCCGAGCGAACAACTTCCGACCGCATTCCAGAACGCGAACTACGGTGAATCTGACGTGCTGTCTCTCGGGCCGAGATCCGTCGCTGTCAGTGCAATCACGGCAGGCTTGCGATGCCTTGAGCGACGACTTCGAAAATGCAGCGATCGGCCCCGTGCGGCGATCTTTGCTCGCAAGTTACCGCTTAGGCGAGCGGCAGATGAGAAGTGACCGGCGATCTTCTGTACGACGGACTTGTATGAACTCACCCGCCGCTCGCCTTAACGCTGAGTGAGTTGTGGAGTCACCGGATTGCAGAAGCAGACGCTTTTCACCGGAGTTGTTGCCATGTGGAAACTGTTGCCAGAAAGCCTCAGTGCTCAGTCGACTCAGCAAAGTCGATGGCGCCGCGGTTCGATCGTCGTGCTTGCAGCCATGATGATGGTCGTCGTGTTTGCGTTCGTCGCCTTCACGGTCGACACGGGCTACATCGCCGTGACGAAGAACCAATTGCAAGCGGCGGCAGACTCGGCGGCATTGGCGTCTGTGACGGATCTCGGCGGCGGATCGACGGTCGTCAACAGCACCGCTCAGACGATGGCCGGACTCAATAAGGCAGCCGGCAAGCCAGTGGCGCTCACTGCAGGAGACGTCGAACTCGGACTCTTCAATCTGCAGACCCGAAACTTCGTGCCGACCACTCAAAACCCGAACGCCGTGAAGGTGACCACTCGGGTTAAGGATCAGCCGCTCTTCTTCGCGCCGGTCATCAAGCGGCAGAAGTTCGATATGGCGACAACGGCGATCGCGATGCTCAATCCGCGCGACATTGTGTTTGTCGTCGATCTCTCGGGTTCAATGAACGATGACACTGAGCCCGGATGGGCAACCAGTCTCATTGAGGCAAAGCTCAAGGCGATGAAGGCGTCTCCGACCGTCGCGACCGACATGATGACGGCGGTGTATTCCGACTTTGGATTCGGTGCGTATCCCGGCACGTTGCAGTACCTCGGACAGCCGCTCGGCGTGCAGCAAAGCAAGTTCGCCTATGCCGAAATGACGAAGGACGACGGACCGCTGTCGTGCTCGAAGCTCGATGTTTGGTATCGCATCCTCAACACCGACGATGAAGCCACTCGTCGGCTGAAGTGCTATCGCTGGATCATCGACAATCAGATCAAAGAAGTGATGCCGATGGCGAAGCCGACGCCGAACTCGCGCGTCAACTACGACTACTGGCAGCGCTACATCGACTATGTGATGTTGACTGCAAAGGTCGGTGATCCCCCGCCGCCTCCGCCTCCATCAGGCGGTGGTGGCGGAGGAGGGGGCGGCGGAGGAGGAGGGGGAGGCGGAGGAGGTCCGTCACCGCCAGCAGGACGCCCCCTGTCATCAAAATTGCAGGCGCAGTTTGCTGCTGAGCCGCCATTGGAGCCTCAGCCTGAAAATGACTTGAGGACCGATGACATTGCTGGCCGCGTCTCGACGTCAACGTTGAGTGCTGTCGCGAACTCGGTGCTCGGCGCGCCGATTACATGTGGGATGAAGGTGACGTATTCCGGAGGCTGCCCGCGTCGCGGAGGTCGCCCCTACATCACGGTTCCCTCGAACTTGCGCATCTCGGGAATGACCTCATGGAATAACCCGAATAAGAGCACATTCCCGTCTGCGAGTTCCTCAGCGGTCAGCGCCAACATGAACAAGATCGGGTACCTCACCTACATGCAATTCATGATGGATCTCGGTCGCGAGGAGACAACTCAACTTGCTGACTCCGGCAAGGCGTCGACACCGCTTGCTGTCACTAACAAAGACTGCCCCTTCCATAACGAGACCACTGCCGGCGGATCGTTCTCGTTCCCGCCGCGCGAGCAGCCGATGCATGCCGCTCGTCGAGCACTGATTGCGGCAATGCAAGTGGTGAAGGAGATGAATGCTGGAGTGCCGGCAAATGTTGGCGACTGGGTCTCGGTCGTGACGTTCGATGCGATCGACAGCACGCATGCTCCGAAGATCGTGCAGCCTCTGACATCGGACTTCATGGCGGCGATGACGTCATGCACGCGCCTGCAAAGCGTGTGGGACGTCGGTCGAACGACTGCGACCGAGTACGGCATCAAGCTCGCTCGCGATCATCTGAAAGCACCGAAGGACGGAGGAGCCGGGCGACCGTTCGCGAGCAAAGTCATCGTGCTCGTGACGGACGGCGTGCCCAATGTTTGGTTCTCGGCGAACAACGACATCACAAAGGAAGCGGCTGCGAATCCATCAGCCGATTACTACGACCCGGCTTACCTTTGGTACAACGCGCCGCTGATGCAGACGAGCCAGTTTCAAAGGCTCGATCACGGCAAACTCTTCCCCGTTGGAATGGGAATGGGAGTGGATCTCAACTTCATGGACCGACTCGCTCGCATGAGTGAAACCGACGACGGCGGCCTGAGTCCGCGCGGTGCTGAGAACCCGGCGCAGTACGAGCAAGAACTCACAAAGATCTTCAAGAAGATCATTCAAAGTCCCGGCAGCCGCTTAGTGAAGTAATTCGAATTGGGTGTGACCGGCACTCCAGCGGGCGAACCGGACGGAGACGACTCAAATTCGGCGCCGGAGTGCCGGACATACCCGAATTAGATCGACAGCGCACCTTCGCGTTTCCGTCGCCGAGATCATCAGATCTCGGACGCTTGAAATGCCTGAAATCTCACGATTTCAGCGACATCGGGCGCTGCAGAATTAGATCAGCGTGAGCAGGTCGAGGTTGTCGGTGAGCACGGTGTCGAGCAGGTCGTAGCGGATTTCGTCGGCGTGCCCGGCTCCGCCGTCGAGGGTGTCGGAGTTGTTACCCCCGTCTAAGGTGTCTCGACCGGCGTTGCCTTGCACCGAGTCATTGCCGGACTGGCCGAGCAACAGGTCAGCGAACGAACTGCCGAGCAGAGTGTCGTTGCCGGCTCCGCCTCTAAGGGTCGTCTGGCCGAGGAAGTTGCGGGCGTCGAGCAGGTCGTTGCCGTCGCCGCCTTCGAGTTGCACGGCGTTGAAGTGGCCTCGGATCGTGTCGTTGCCGACGCCGGTCATCGTGACCACTCCCTTTGAGTCCGTGCTGACGGTGATGGCTCCGTCGACGGACTCGAAGAGCGTGCTGTTCGTTTCGCCGCCGATGATGAAGTCGTCGCCGGTGCCGCCACTTAAGAGGTCGGATGCACCGACTCCGTTGATCGTGTCGTTGCCCGCTCCGCCATAGAGCGAGTCGCGATTGCCGCCTCCGTTGAGGATGTCGTCGCCGTCTTCTCCGTAGAAGGTGTCGCGAGTACCGCCGCCGCGTAGCGTGTCGTTGCCGGCTCCGCCGTAGATCGTTGCGAGTCCCGAGGTGAAGCCGATCGTCGAGATCGCGTCGGGACCGTCGCTGCCGAAGAGCGTTGCTTGAGTGATCGCTGTTGCGATGGCTCGATCACCGCGCGAACTGGTGTAACCGGTATTACTCAGCGTCAGTTCGCCCGCGACTTCGTCACTGATCGCGGTCGCGGAGACTCCGCCGTTGAGATCGTCGATCCCCGCTCCTCCGTCGAGTGTGTCGACGCCGCCCTGCCCCATCAGTCGATCGTTACCGAGGGAACCGCCGAGTTGATCTTGTCCCGCTCCGCCGAGCAGCAAGTCATCCCCGCTGCCGCCGATCAACGTGTCGTTGCCTTTGTAACCAATGGCCGTCAGTGGGACGTTCACGCCGCGCGCGTCAACGCTGTCGGCAAGAGGACTGAGCAGCGCGGTGATCTCGCGAATGACGCTCTGCAAGTTGATCGTCACGGGAGTCGCGCTGCTCGGGTTTGAAGTCAGCGAGATGCCCGCGCTGCCATTCGGTTGTTCGAGCGCGGGATCGGAATCGAGAAGCCAATCAACGGCGCTATCAGCCGCTGCTTCGAGTGTGAGTTCGCCGTCGATCACTCGACCGGTTAGCGGGGCGTCGGTCAGTTGCAGTTTGATCTGCTGCGTCGTTGTCCGCGCGATGTTGCCGCTGCTGTCGAAGTCGCTGACTTCGACGGTGAGTTGCACGAATCCCGTCGCGGTTGCGGCCGGAGTGAAGCTCAGTGCGGCCGCTTTCTGGTCGGTCGTCAGATTCAGACTGATCGACTCGAAGAAGTTCGACGGCGTGACATCGGCGAGTCGCACGCGTACGTCGCCGGTTTCACCCGTGCCGGGACTGATGCCCGTCAGCAGTGTTGTTTGAGTGGTCGACGCTCCCGCAGGTCCGCGCGGCAGCACGAGTTCTTCAATCGGGTCGATCGTCGGGGCGTCGTTCCGCTCGGCGGAGACGACGGTAAGCATGCGCGTGACGCTCAAGTTGCCTGAGGTCACGGTGGCGAAGACCTTTGCCGAACCGCGTCTGTTGAGATCGGGTTCAAAGACAAGATCGCCATCGGGGCGTCCGTCTTGATCGATGAAGAGCGTCTTGAAGAACGTCGGGCGGTTTGTCGTGACCGAGAACGTGAGACCCGGCGCGGTGTTCGTGAGGAACGCGACGCGGTGCTCGCCGGAGTTCTCGTCGATGACGAGACGATCGGTTTCGAAGATCAGCGACGGAGCGTCGGCTTCGTTCGTGACGTTGAGATTCCCCGTCAGCGACTGGATCCAATCGAGATACGAATCGACGCGAGTGTTCGTGCCGATCTCGCCGAGCAGGTCGGAGTCCGATGTGCCGCCGGAGACGATGCCGATGATCTGCTGCTCGCCATTGATCGTCGCGAACAGCGGGGCACCGGAATCGCCGGGATCGGAGTCGTTCTGAATCGGGCTCAGATGCTGCCAGTGGAAAACGTTTTGGCCGACATCGAAGACTGGCGGCGTCGAGCCTTCGCGCTTCGTGCCGAAGACCGCGCCCTTCTCTTGCCCGAAACCGACGAGATTGAGGATGTCGCCCAACTTCGGAGCGCGGCCCGAAAGGCGGCTCGGTGTGATTGTTGTTACCGGCTCGCGGAGCTTCAGAATCGCGATGTCGTTCGCGGCGTCGCTGTCAGTTTGCGCGGGGTCGTAGTTCGGATGCACGAAGACCCGCTCCATGTAATACGTCTGACCTCCGAGCATGAACGTGACTTGCCCCGGCGGCGTTTCGGCAACGGTATGAGCAGCGACGAGCACAAACTGCGGCGCGATCAGCGTGCCGGTTGCATGTCCGCCAGTGATATCGCCGACGGTGCCGACCGACTCGAACCCGTTCGTCACCTGCGTGCGAATGCGCGGCGAGTTCGTCGGGATCGAGTACCTCACGAAGTAGTCGTCGGTCGAAAGAATCGCAGCGAGCAACTCTTCGCGACTGAGTCCGGCCAGCGAGAGCGATTCGCGAAACGTCGGCTCGCGGTTCACGAGTTCGAGGAAGAGTGCGTCTCGGTCGTTGTTCGAGATCGTCAGCGGACTCAGTGAATCGACGAAGTCTGCTCGCGATGAATTGTCCGTGAGTTGATCAACTCCGTTTGTGATCTCGGTGTCGGAAGCGTCGCGGTCGAAGAGATCGAGATAGACCGCTGCGACGTAGCTCGTGAAGCCGTCCGCGTTGTGCAAGAAGAAGTACTCGGACGAGATCAGCAAGTCGCGCTGGAGTTCAGCGGTCGTCGCGGTGCTCGCGAGTTCGTCGGTTGTCGGATCGCGTCCGAGTAAGTCTTGATACAGCGAGTTGATCGCCGTCTCGCGATAGTCGCTGCTGACGAGTTCGTTGATGACGCTCGCTCGGGCATCGGTGTCGGTGTTGAAGCCGTTCTCTCGACCGACCTTCGACAGCGCGAGGCTCACTCTCGACGAGAGGTCTGCGAGCGTTGCGCTGTCAGGATTTCGTTCAAGCAACGCGCGGTAGATCTGAGCGGCAAAGGCTTGCTCGATCGTGCTCGTGACAACGCCTTCGATGTCGACGTTGACTGATTGAGAAAAACCTTCGGACTCGGAGTGACCGGTCGCGGCGTCATACACAACGACCGAGTAACTAAAGGTCGCGGTGCCCATTCCGCCTTCGGTCGGCTCGAAACGCAGATCGCCCAATTGGCTGATCGGATACGGCACATCGACTTCAACCGGCGCGCCGTCGGTCAGCACGACTTGCCCGAGCATCTCGTCCGGCAGTTGAGTCGGAATGAAACGCAACTCGGCGGAAGTGTCACTCAAGGCCGACGACGCGAACTGCAAATCATCGAGACCGAGCGAACCGCCGCTCGCATTCATGAGCACGTTGATCGGCTCGACGGCGCCAGTTGTCACCGAGACCGGATCGGGCGCGGCGACGATCGTCTGCGTGCTGAGCGTCAAGTTCTGCATGCCGTGCAGGCCGCTCTCTTGCACTCGGATGTTGACCGTGCGCGGCGTTGTTGTCGGAGCCTGACTGCGGTTGCGATAGGTGATGCCGCGCAGGATCGCTTCGTATTCATCGAACGTGCCGGAGCCATTGAAGACGACACGGCCAATGCTCGCGTCGTAGCTGGCGGAAATGGCTTCGGTGCCCGTCACCGTCAGTTCGTCTTCGCCCGCGATCCAATTCACAACGTCGAGTTCAACGGCATAGAGCATGTCGGGAGCAGCACCGAACGAAGCCGTCGCGTCGCGCGAGGTGATGCTGACATTCGGCACGAGCGCGACCGCTGAACCGTCTTCGGTGAACGCGGCGGTCGGGCCGATGTCGACTTGCGGCGGGACTGTCTCGGGCTCAACGGCAACAATTGCGTTGATGACGTTGCTCTCTAAGCCGCCGCGCAGAACTTGATACGAGATGACGCGATCTCCGGCAGCCGGATTGAAGCGACTGTTGCGATAACCAATCGAATCGAGAATGCGCTGATACTTCGCGACCGTCGCTCGGCCCGACAGAGTGAGCGTGCCGGTCGTCGTGTCGAACGAACCGCTGATGCCCGGTTGCGGCGTGAAGAGCAGTTCGTCCTGATCCGGGTGATAGCCTTCTGTAATCGAAACTACTGCCCCCGTGACCGTCGAATCGAAGTCGAGAACAAAGCCGTCATGCACGCGAATCTTCTCGCGGCCATGTTGGTAGCTGACGACGTTATCGAGCGTTGCCGCGAGGAACGGAGCGGCGACCACTCGCACGTTGAGCGGATCGGTTTCTGCCGAGTTCATGCCGTCCGTGACACTGAAGACGATCGCGACATTGGTGTTGTCGCGATGACCTTCGAGGCTCAAGAGGCTGACGCTGCGAAGAATCGTCTCGTAGTCGATCGCACTCGCCGGGCCAGTAATCGTGAGCACGCCGGTCAGCGGATCGAAGTCGGCGTCTAAGTTCTGCAAGCTCGTACCAACAGCCAATTCCCAAACGCCGGGCACGTGACCGTCGACGATCGTGACCGTTGCTCGCACGAGCGGCGCGGCGTCGTGAGTGAGCGTCAAATCGGGATCAACCGGCAGCAGTTCAACGTCGGGTTCGAGCCGACGATTGCGCGTTGAGAGTGTCAGTTCTGCTACAGGCAGCGGCTCGGGAGTGTCGGTCACGTTGATGACAACGAAGTCTTCAAGCTCGTTGCCGACATCATCGGTCGCAACGACATAGAGCGTGCGCGGACCGACCGTCAGCGGCACATCAGGCAGCAGGCCGCCGACCGAGTAGTAATGAATCTGACCGAGCGCCTCGCGCCAGACATCGTTCGTCGCCGTACCCGTCAACGTGAGGATGCCGAGATCCGGATCGAAGCTCGATGTGATGTCGCTGCCGAACGACGGATTGAAGTCCGAGTCACTGAAGCTCAAGTAGTCTTCGTCTTTGACATAGCCGTCGTTGATCGCGACTTGCAGCGTTTGAATTGTTGCACCCGTCGGCACGGTGATTGTCGGAGTCGTTGCAATCGACAGCGGTGCGCCGTCAGCGACATACAACTGCCCGTTCGAGCCGACTTGCAACGACGGTTGCGGCGGAGCGGCGACGACGTCGAGTGGAACAACGATGACACCGCGATCGCCTTCATGGTCGATGAGATTGAGGCTCAAGCTCTTGCCGTTCGCGACGCTCATCGTGTCGAAGATGACTTCGCTCAGCGCGACTTCGTAGTCCGCAAGCCGCGCTGTGCCAGTGAGGCTCAGCACGCCGGTCTCATGATCGAAGCTGCCGTGAATGCCGTTCGCGACCGCAACATTCATCGGGAGTTCGAGGAACTCTTGCCCGGCTTCAAATCCATTGATGGTGACTCGCGCACCGGACACGAACTGCGTGCTGAGATCGCCGATGGAGAGTCGATCGAGCGGCGTTTGATCGTCTTGTCCGGCAACGATCGTGATCGTGTCGAGCGATGACGATTGCAGACCCGGCAGGTTGAGCGAGTTCAAGAAGCCGTCGACGCCGAGCAGCACGCTCTCGAACTTGACGTCGATTGTGCCCGTCACTGATGGAGCGAGTTCAAGCGGCAGAGCACGCACGCTGATCTGAATCTTGTCCGATTCAACGTTGAGCGATGACTGCTGCTCGTAACGCAGTCCTTCAAGAGCGGCGTTGATGTCGGCAACAGTTCCGATGAGCTTCAGAGTGTCGGTCGCTTGCCCGTCGTCGATGAGGCCATCAATGACGCGCGACAACGCGAGCGTGCCTTGACCCGCTGAGAGCGTGACTTCAAGTCGGCTCTCGGGATCGTGCGACGAGCGCGGATCGCCGACGACGATCGGTCGACTCAACGTCGTTGAGAATTCGATCGGCTGACCGAACGATGATGTGACCGAGAGCGGATGATTGAGCGACGGCACGAAGCCGGGACTGACGTCGAAGCGCGGCGAGTAATCCGAATAAACCCGCGCGTGCTTGCTGTCTGAGACAACGGCATAGACATAGACGGGCTCGCCGGGCGCGGCGAACGTCGTCATGTCTTTCCATTCGAAGATCTGCGAGCCCTGCTGATAGGGAATGCCGCCCGCGATCAAGAGACCGTCGTTGCCGAGATTGTCGTGATCAGCATAGAGGTCGATCGTCGTGCCGGCGGGGTATGCGGTCATCGTGTTAAAGACGATCTGACCATGCGGCGATCCGGGCAAACCGGCGGCCGCGAGGATCTCGATCTCGGGCCGTTCGCCGTCGAACAACTTGAAGTTGCCGCGCACGCTGACTCGCTTGTTGATGTTCTTCAACGGCCATGGAAGCTTGATGAAGAAGCGAGCGCCGAACTCAAAACCGACATTGCGATCGAAGTCGATCCGCGCACTGCCGAAGATCGTCGGGATGCCGAACGGAGTCACGGCGATGTTGTTGAACGCGAAGCGGACATAGCTCGCACTCGGCGGCTCAGCCGGCCGCACGCGCAGTTCAACCGACAAATTGCCGAGCGATTTATTACCGGCAATCGGCACGCCTTTCGGCACGTAGACGCCGAGCGTCGCCTTGAAGTCGATGTTCCCTTTGAGATCGATCGACGCCGAGATCGAACCGCGCGCCACTCCGCGAGCAAGCTCAACAGTGGCGTTGAACGTGACGCTCGGAGTACCGCTCCATTTCAGAGTGCCCGTGAACGAGCCGTTCCCCAATTGCCCGCCGACCAGTTTCACATCGCCCTTAATCGTTAGGCTTTCGGGAGTGATTTCGATCGTGCCTTGCACGGTTGCGAGCGCGAACGACTTGCGACCGAACTTCACGAGCGGCCCGACCGACGCCGTCACCGAGCCCGTCAGTTTGAAATTGGCGAGATCGCTCAAGCCCTCAACGCGGGCCTCGATGCGGAAGATGTTGATCAGCCCCTGCGCGACGAGAATGCCGGGGTTCTTCTCGAAGACGATGCCAATCGTGTCGAGCTTGCCGTTGATGATCTTGAAGTCCGCACCGACCGAGAGACCGCTCGGCAGCTTCAATTCGGCGGCTGCACTAATTGTTACATCACCGTTGGCCTCTTCCTGATAGTCGACGTGCAAGCCGTGAATGTTGAGCACGCCGAACTTGATGTCCTCAGCAGATTCGAGACTCAGTCCGCGCACTTCGACTTTGCCCGTCTCGGTATTGATGACGAGCCCGTCGCCCGGCAGTCCGGCGGTCAGCGTCAGCTTCGGAGCGAGCGTGACCGTCAGCTTGCCGGTGATGCGCAGTTCGTTTTCGGCAGCGTCGTAGCTGACTTCGAGATCTTCCGGTGTCGCAGTGATCTTGAAGAGGTTGATCTCGCCGTTGATCTTGAAGTTGAGCGACTTAAGGCTGCCGCCTTCGATCACGATGCCGGGCGTCTTCGAGTTACCGAGGCTCACTTCAAGGTTCTTGAGAACTTGCACGCCGCCCTGCATCGGAGTCGACAGCACGACGGCTCCGTAGATGACGAACTCGGCCTTTGCTTTGTCGTAGCCGATCGTCAGGCCGCGCGCTTGAGCGGACAGCTTGAGGATCTCGAACCGGCCGTCGACGGTCGCGAGGAACGAGTCGATCGCTCCGTCCTTGATGACGAGACCGTCGCTCGTTGCCGAGCCGAGCGTGACCGTCATTTGCACGCCGTTCTTCCCGGCCTTGAAGCCGAACGTCGCTGAGCCGTTGATCTTCAGCGCCTTCTCGCCGAGGTCATACGCAACGCTCAACGAAGTCACTTTCAGAGTCGCGCTGCCGAGCCGAATCTCCGAGTTCTGCTTCACTGTGCCACTGAAGCTCGCGACTTGAGCACCGGTGATCGAGACCCTCACCGCCATTTCAAGAGTGAGTTGCAACTCGGTCCCGCCGAGCTTCACTCGGAAGTCCGGTGCGGCATAGGTGTAGGTCTTCGAGTCGCTACTCAGCAGCGTGCTCTTGAGGTTGAGTTTGCTGAGATCGAACTGCAGTCCCGCCACTTTGATCGACGGCGGAGCGGGGAAGTCGGGAGTCGGCGGAATCTCTGCGAGCCGATCAACCGTCCGCAGTTGCAATCCCGATCGCGCATCGCCCCCGATCGTGACATTGATCCCGTCAGAAGCCGCCGGCCCGACGGTCACTTGCCGACCGGCATAAGTCCCGGCACCGACGAACTGCCACTGAGTCGGCACGACTTTCGGATCGTAAGTCGCGGTGTACCGACTGAATTGCACGTCCCCGACAACGCGCGTCGTCGCCGACGTCACTTCAGCCTTCACGAGATGCCGACCCGAAAGTTGGAACGACGCAACGGGACTCGATGCCGTCCCCTCGGCGATGACGGCTCCATCAAGACTCGCCTTGCTGTAGTTAAGCGTCAGTCTCTCGTTGAGCACTTGCCGCCCGCCGCCGGACAACGTCACACCGGCGGCCACAAAGCCATTTTCTTCGCCCGGTAAGTCACCAAAATTCGCAATCACATTCGGAGTTGGGAACACTCCGCCGATGCTCGTGAATGGCTCGACGACGCCCCTCAATTCACTCGCACCGAGCGGAGCAACGAACGCGCCTTGAAATGTTTCATTGCTACCAGTCACCGTCACGCGCAGCGGATTCTGCGACGGATGCCGTCCCTCGATTGATACTCCATTTATTCGCAGCGAGGGCAATTGGTTCGTTACGCCCTGCTCAAAATCGGTCACAAAGACATTCAACGACGTGCCGTCGAGGGTGTTCGCGGCGATGCTCGTCGCATACGGCAAATCAAGACGAGCACTCACAATGTTGCCGACGAGCGACGGTTTGCGTCCGTCATACCCGGCAATTTGCTGCGGCCGAAAGTTGTTATATTCAAGAATCGCCGTCCCCTTGAGCAGCAACTTCCGCGTCGTCGGATCTTGTTCGACATAGAGACCGCGCGACAGGAGTTGCATTCCCGCCCCAACTAGGAAGCCTTTCCGAATACCGAAGCTCGTCGAGTAAGAATTGCTATCCGGGAAAAGCTGCAATCCCTTTGTGCCGTCCTCTCCGAAGAGCACGTCGAGATCCGTCTTAATCAGACCGACGCCGCCCTTCAGAGTCGCCGCTCCCTCGACGGTATAGGTTCGCGGTACGTCCCCGAAACGCGGTCGTCGATTGAGTGTCAATCCGCGAAAGCCGTCGAAGCTCGTTGTTGTGAATTTGAGATTATCAACAGTCACTTCGGGAACCGGCACAGTCAACAAATGGAATTGCCCGTTGAGTACTTGCAGTCCCGGAGCGGTCACTGTTCCGAGCGAAGCCGTTGATGCCGTTCCGCCAATCGTCGCGCCCTGCACCCTCAACGCAAGCTTCACTTGAGCCCCGTAGAAGCCGAACGTGTTACCCGGCACTTCGGCACCGGTCTGTGGGTCGAAGGAATAGCGCGGATAGTATTTCAATTTAAGATCACTACCCGCTCCGAGTTCGATTGTCTCAAACGTCGTGACGTATTGGCCGGCATTATCAACGCGCGCCTCGCCAATCTGCACGGAGCTTACGGAGACATTCTCAATCGGTTGCAAGACGCCGTTGGCGATCGTGATCGTCATACTCGGCACGGTAAATTGCACGGGACTCGCCGCAACGCCGCGATACTCTTTCGGTTGCACCGTGTTATTGATCGAGAGTTGCAATCGCGCCGGCAGGCCTCTGACGAGATATTGCCCGAATCGTGAACCGACTGCGTTCGGTTGATACTCGACGGTGATCTTGCTCGCGATCGCCTGACGCTCTTCGACGGTCAGTCGAGTAATCGCCGACGGTAGCATGTTCGCTGCCGCGCTCACGAATCGCCGCAGTTCGCTCTGCAAATTCGTCGCAAACGCGGCGCGATCAATGAGCCCATTGGGATCGTCAATCAATCGTGTCGTGAACAGGAATGGAACCGACTTCTTTT
Source organism: uncultured Planctomycetaceae bacterium (assembly GCA_964573505.1). GTDB lineage: Bacteria > Planctomycetota > Planctomycetia > Planctomycetales > Planctomycetaceae > AM-0621. The sequence goes on from CAZNMS010000057.1 coordinate 15,143, forward strand.
GAGCAAGCCGATAGACGGGAGCGACGCCCTGTTCGTTGAAGACTTCGGCAGAAAAAATGCCGCGATCCGATTGAGGCGTGAGAATCTGCGTCAGATTCTCGAAGGACTCACTCAACGCGATGCCGGTAAGGGCGTCGGGCGTTGTTGTGAAGTTGTTCAATCCGATCACGAATTGCGAATTAATCGTATCAGTGCCGAACGAGACTCCGTCTGCGGATGTGAATTTCACTCCGCCAATTTCCGCCGACACGAAACTGATAAATCGAGAGATGTCGACAGTGCGCTGTCGTAAATTGACGCGCATTGCCGGTTGATTATTCCCGCCCTCAATGCGAATTGTCAGACTGCCGCCTTCAAACTCGGCGGTCGCTTCGACACTGCTATTCTTCGAGTCGAAGTAGAGTTCGGATTGCGCTTTATCGAACGACTTCAGTAGGAATGGCGTCCCGCCCTTGAGTTCGAAGTTGAGGCCGTTCAATTGAAAGGCCGAAATCGGCTGAGGATTCCCGCTTGGATCAATCACGGGCTGCAATTGATACTCGCTGCCGATGTCAACGACGCGATACCCGAGCAGCGATTCGACGGCATTGAAATTAGATGTCGAGCGAAACTGCCCGGCAACTGCCGATGTCTCGATGAGTCCCTTCATCACCCGAGTGCCGAGCGTCTTGCCATTGTGTGATGGGTAATATGTCGACGAGTAATCGACTTCGGTCGGGATGAAGGACTCGACGTTATACAGCGGCGAGGCAAAGCCGTTTGAGATCGCCACTTTCGACGAAGCTAAATCGACGGTGACCGTGCCGGAGTTCTGCGTCGAAAGTAGTAACGATTTCGCCGGCGAGGAAATTGTAACGTCCGTCCGAATGCGCGAAATGTAGAGTTGCACGGGTTCGGGGTTGAACCAACTACCGCCGCCGAAGGTGACAATAAAGGTTCCCGGATTCGATCCGCGTCCTTCAGCGGAGTCGAGATCCGCAACCGTCACAAACCCGCCGACATTTCGCAGGCTCGGAAGTTGATTCAGCGCATTCTCGACCTCTTCAGCAGTGGCATCCTTCGTGATCTCGGTCGAGATGGAATTGCCCCAGTATAAATTGAAGCGATACGTCGGTATGTTCCGAAGATCGAGCACCTGCCGATTCGACTGAGTGGGCCGTGCTGCTAAATAGCGGTTCGCGGAGAGATTAGGCGGAAGCGAGTTCTTATTGATAACGAGATCGGTATAGGGGTCGTAATTGTCGGCGATCGGAGCAACCCCGAGTGTCCGCAGTGGGACACGAACATCTATCAGCGACTCGAAGGTCTTCGTCATATCCGCCTCGGACATATTGGGCAGCAAATAGACGAGCCCATTCTCGACGAAGACTTTGTTATCAGGAGCGCTATAAGAAGCCCCCGCCGGCGCATAAAGCTGAGCCGGCCTAAGCACGTCCGACGGATTCCCCTGATTGAACCGCACCGGTTGCTCGGTGACGAACACCGACGTCGATCCCCCCGGTCCTTTCGCCCACGGTTGTGAATCCGCTTCGGCATAGACGTTCTGCGTCAGCGGGCTAACTCGGGGCGCAACCGTCTTCGCAAAGTTGAAGAGGTCATAAGCCGCCATCACGACGCGTTCTTCGAGCGTCTCAAAGCGGCCAATCGTCGAACTAACCGGCTGCCGCATCCTGAAGCGAGCAGTCTTCCGGCGCGAGCGTGAAAGTGAGTTGAAAGCGTTACGACCAAAGAGTGCAGAGGTTTTGCGAGTGTTCAACGTCGAATTCCGAGATCGAGGTTCGCGAAGGCGGGGGTTTGTGTTGCAACCATTCACGTAAGCCCAACATGCCGGATGCGACAGAATCCTCTGTCATACGGTCTTGCTTCACCGTTTTGAACTGCCTGACGAACCGCGGCAAACGCAGATGTTGAGGCTCTCGAAAGGACCGACCGTGATTTCCTGCTGAGTCAGTTCGTGCCTCTATCACACGTCAGATTCAGAACGACGGTTTTTCGGTCACAGTCGAACGAAAGTAGGTTGGCGGTGAACAGCGAGACGAAAGCAATAGCGAGTGGTTGCCCGAGTTCCCCGCCGCTTGGCGCAGCGAGACTGCCGAACTCAACCTGCATTTTGGTCAGTTCATGCGTCTCGCCCACAACGAGAAACCCGCTGTGAAACCCCATCACCTAGCCGATAGCGATGAGACTTCCCGCGTTCACGGTTTAGGCGAAGCTAGGGTTGACCGTACCGGCTTTCTGGCCGACTCTGTTTCTCGGAAACTGGCGCGTCCGATTTGCGTCTGCAAACGCAATTGCACGAAGTGCGATGCGCCAGGGTCGGTTGGCTACGGATTCCGTCAGTGGCCCTTGATGCAAAGATCGAGAGTGGAGCCTTCCCGTCCCGCGCTGGGCAATCCGTAGAGCCCTCGATTCAGCTTGGACTAGTGTCGCTTCAAGTTTTCATTTGCCCTAGAAAAGAAGGATTTTATCAGATGATTATTCACCGTTGGATACGGCGAGACACAAACGCTCGACGCGGTTTTACGCTGATCGAACTGCTCGTGGTAATTGCAATTATCGCCGTGCTGGTTGCGCTGCTGCTCCCCGCCGTACAGCAGGCCCGCGAAGCTGCTCGTCGGTCTCAGTGCAAGAACAACCTCAAGAACATCGGTCTTGCGGTTCATAACTTTGTAGAAACGCGGCAGGCTCTCCCGCCGCTGGTTTCCCACTCTGGCGGCCCGACATTCTTCTTCCATCTCCTGCCGTTCATGGATCAGCAAGCGCTGTATGACCTTTACACCGGCGGAGCATCAAGCACGGCCGGCCCGACTGATATTCGCCGGCATATGAATACGAATTATCAAATTATCGTGGATGCTGGAAAGCAAGGAGAAGTCGTCGGCAATCCTGCGATGTTCTGCCCGACATATCGCAGTCCGTCCGTTCAAACTGGCGGTAACTGCCGAGGCCCTCGGGGCGACTACGCAATCGTTTTTATGCAAGGACGCGGCTTCGACCCAAATCCCACAAACTCAGCCACCGAAAACGACTGGTGGGGACACCACGACTCCGGCAATTCTGGTTCAATTGGCCGCCAGAAAGGCATGATTATCACTGCTGACGGAACTGACGTGCCAAATGACGGCGGCATTGACGGACAAGCTGGAAATCGCCGTGAACGAGCGAAGTTCCAACACACGCTTGCAACGATTACCGACGGCTCTAGCAACACCTTGATGGTCGGAGAGAAGTGGTGGACTCAGCCTGAGATTGCGAGAGGCGCTGGAAATAACGCGAACCACAACGACACCGACAAGTCGATTTTCATCCAAGACGGAAATTGGATGGAATACATGGTCGCACGAAATATCCGCATGCCGCTGCGAACTGGAGCACGCCTTGACGGCGGGGACGCTTGGGACAATCCCGCAGCCACGAGCGCGGCACGTGCTCATGGCTTCGGCAGCTTTCACGGGGGCATTGTTCAATTCGTCATGGGCGACGGTCGCGTCGTGGGACTCACTGAAAACATTGATAACAGCGTCCGATATCGCCTTGGCGACAAGAGTGATGGCGAGGCTGTTAGCGTCGAAAGCGAATAGGGCTCAGCGTGTTAATGCCCAATGACAAGGTGCCCCTAGAGCAAAGTAGACTAGCAGTAAGAATTGTGGTCGAGTGGCAGCGTAGTTGTATGCAGAAAATGGCAATTGAGTTGCTGTCTCAGCCTCAGTCCGAATAGAGTGACTTCCCGGCCTCTCCCTAAGAAGGAGAGGTCTTTTCATTGCCGTGAAGATACCTGCATTCGTCAAATGCGAATGTGTTCTCAGAAGTAGTTTGCCCCGGTTGCGGCAGCCTGCCCGCCGACTTGACACTCGGGGCAAAGAGTGACAGATTCTTTATCTCATAAAAAGCTAAGGATACTAGAATTAACAGCACAAAACTCATTGCGTCACTTGTCGTGTTATTTGCGTGCGGTTGTGGCTCATCGGGAAATTCGGTCACTGGAACCGTTTCCTATTCGAGCGGCGGTCCGCTTCCAAAGGGAACCGTGTCAATCACCAGCAAAGCAGGGAGCTATCAGGGAGTCATTGGGGCGGACGGGAAGTATTCGATCGAGAACGTCAAGAGCGGCAAGTATGACGTCGCGATTATCGGGGCGCTAAATGGCGAACCGGATTTGGGAATGAATTACGACGATAAAGGAAACTACATTCCGTCGAAGACACCGCCGCCAAAGTCGCTGATTAAGGATCAGTATGGCGACCCAACGAAGTCTGGCCTCAGCTTGACGGTTCCTGGGGATTACAATTTGAAAGTAGATAAGGCGGAATAGATGACTGCCGCCCGTTTCTGCGTTAAAGCCCACTCGATCGTAGTGGGCTTTTTCGTTGTATTATTCGCAATTGGCTGCGACCCGGCAATACCCGGAAAGCAGGGGCCTGATAGCGGAACTGGGCCGTCGGGTGTTGCCGACCAAACCGCAGAACGCCGAACGACGGCGCGACTGCCGTTTCAGGAGCCGGTTATCCGGCTTCCTCGACCATTGCGCGCGGACGACTGGTTTGAAGATACGGCGTCGAAGCAGGGACTCGGCTTCTTGTATCGCGACGGAAGTGAGTCGGGTTGCTACCAACTCATTGAGTCAGTCGGCGGCGGCGCTGCTGTGTTGGATCTGGATCTTGATGGGGTTATGGATGTCTGCGTCGCCGGCGGCGGAAACATTTCAAGAGCCGAGAACAGCGTGACCGTGCATGGCCGAGACTCCGGACTGTTTCGCCAAAGTGCGTTGGGCCACTTTGATCTGATCAATGGAGTTGCCACTCTTGATACCGCAATGTTGTATTCGCACGGAGTCACCGCCGCTGATCTCAATAGTGACGGATTTCCGGATCTTGTAGTTGCCGGATACGGCAGTTTGCAGTGCTGGCTCAATTGCGGCGACGGATCCTTCGAGGATACCAGCCACAGATTGAGCGTTGCGGCGGATCGTTGGAATGTCACGGCCATAGCGGGCGACCTCAATAATGACGCCCTCATTGATTTGTATGTGCTGACTTACGCGCAATGGCAACCGGGGATCGGTGAGATTTGTGTCAATGACCAACAATTGCAGGATATCTGCGGTCCGACAAAGTATCTCGGCGAACGCGACCGCTGCTTTCAGAACGACGGAGTTGGTTGGCGCGATGTGACGTCGACTGCGGGGTTAGTCGAAGGGAATCGCGGACTCGGCGCGGTCGCTGCGGACGTTGACGGAAATGGGCGACTCGATGTTTTCGTGGTGAATGACGTCGAAGCGAATCAACTCTATATGAATCACGGAGTGATGCCGCTGACCGAAAATGGTGTGCTGGCCGGGGTTGCCTATTCCAATACGGGGCAGCGAGAAGGCTCGATGGGCGTTGATCTGGGCGACTTCGACGGTGATGGCCTGCCCGATTTGTGGTATGCGAATTATAGCCATCAGGATAATTCCCTGCTGCGGAACGCCGGCGCGGGCGGGTTTATTCATCAAGCGGATGTCATGGGCCTGGCGGGGGTCTCACGACAGTGGGTCGGCTTCGGCACTGGGTTCGGCGATTTCGACAACGATGGATGGCTCGATCTGTATGTGGTGAATGGTCACGTCGCCTACGAGCGATTGGATGCGCCTTATTTTCAGCCGCCACAACTCTTCCGAAATGACGCGGGGAAACGGTATGTCGAAGTCTCGTCGCAAGGCGGGCCGTATTTTGAGCATTCACGCTCGGCACGCGGTTCTGCAACCTGCGATATGAATAACGATGGGGCATTGGATTTATTGGTAGTTCATCAGAATGAGCCCGTAGCGCTCCTAGAGAATCGACAGATACCAAAGTCATGGCTGCGAGTTCGGCTTGTCGGAACTCAAACCGAGCGGACCGCAACGGGTGCAAAAATTGCGGTCAATACTTCCCAACGATCAATGCATCAGTGGGTCATCGGCGGGGGAAGCTACCTCTCAAGCAGCGATCGCCGTTTGTTGTTTGCACTCCCGGATGCTGACGCGGTGAAGGTTACCGTCACTTGGCTGGGCGGAGCTAAGCAGGTTCACCGACTGACGCCGGGAAATTACACCATCGTCGAAGGGGCAGATGCGTATGCGATGGAGTAATAGAAGTCGCCTCGGCCTTGCTGCGATCACCGCCAGCGTTGTCGCGCTTGTTGCGATCTTGTTGCCCCGAGATCCGTCTTTGGAATCTCTGCGGATCACGGCGGAGACATTATTGACGAGCCGAGTTCAGCAGGATGAATTGGCTCGGGAACTTACCGATCAAGCAAAGCCACTGCTGGAAAAGCCGTCTCCGGTCGGGAGCGCCGCAATGCTCTACTACATTGGTGCGGCGCCGATTTGCGGGGCAGACCTATCCATCGCCAAGATCCCTCCGGCGAAAGATCTCTTCGAGATTGATACGTCCGACTTACTGCTCATTACCCGGTTGCTATTTACCACGCGTCGAATCGGGCCAGCAGATCAATTGGTTGATGTCTTGATGCAGCAGACCGAGAAGCGAGCGGAAGTGCTTCAAGTTGCTATTGCCGTTCGAATGGAACTCGGACGCGATGCCGACGTGATGCGACACACCGAGGAATGGATCAAGCTCGAACCGCAGAATCCTCGACCCTACCGGGTCCAGTTGATGGTGCATCGCAATCACGGGCGCTGGGATAATTTTATCATCTCGGCTGAGAACGCCGCGCGACTAACAACGCCCGTTGATTGGGTCTTGCAGGTTGATCTCGTCGATGGATACACGCAATTGGGGCGGACGGAAGATGCTCGGCGCGGATTTGATCAAATCCAAGAGTCGCGGCCGGACCTGATTGCGATGGCTCCAGTGACTCATGCGAGATTGCTACTACTGGAAGGAAAGCATCAAGATTCCGAGAAGATTATTCGCAAATATCTGAGTGCTGATCCGGATGATACCGAAGCACTGCTGATGCTCGGCAAGCTGCAGTTTGTGCGAGGCGAGTACAAAGCGGCGATCGAGTCTTTTGAGAGAATTCAGGCGGTTGATCCTGCGGACGAGCAGGCTTATTACCAGTTGGGGCAAACTCACGCTCGAGCGGGAAGGCCGGAACTAGCGGCTGAGTATTTAGAGCAGCATAAGAAATTGCTGAACGCGAAGGTGAAGCTCTACGGCCTTGAACAACAGGCGGCGAGAGAACCGCAGAACTCGAAAGTTCGCGAGGAGCTTGCTCGGTCGTATGCTGAAATTGGGCTCCCTGAATTGGCAGCCTTCTGGTTGCGCGCGGCAAAGGGAGTTTCGTCAACTCCATGAAGCGAATTTCTCATCGAGCCGTCGCAGGAATTGTCGTCGCCGTCATTGTGGCGATTGCTTTGATTTTTCTGCGCACCGAGAAGCCGCGTCGCAGTGAGTCTCCCGAGGCCGACTGGGAGCAATTTCAAGCGGCTCGTCTCGCTCATCGCACGGCGGATATGTCGAAATTGCTTCCGAGTGTTGATGTTGTTCGACAATTGACGGAAAGTGAATTGGAGTCATTGGCGCGGGAGTTTGTCGACAATGGATACTTCTCGGCGGCTGATACGGTATTAACTTCGGCGCTGGCGACTTACCCAAAGGTATCAGCATTTCGTCGGCAGCTTGCGATCTTGCAGCATCACACCGGTCGGCAAGAGCTTGCTCGCGAGCACTGGCTACACCTGCTGAGTTACGGCGGAATGGATTTACTCACCATTCCGCTCATCGGTCATGCGGGCTTGAGATCGCCGGATATCGATCGTGCCTTGAGCACTGCCAATGACGAGCGGCCAGACGATCCATTGGTTGCTCTCGGAGTGGCTGATCGGGCTTTGCGGGAACATGACTTCGAGAAGTGCGGAGTGCATGTTCGGCGGGCATTGGAATTGGCTCCGGCTCTCTTGCAGGCTCAGTTGTGTGCCGCTGAGTTGAACTATCAACGGGGAGACATGCCGGGCTTGCGGGCTCGCTTATCGGGGATGCCGGATGCAGCTCGTGAATCGAGCGAGTACTGGGTCTTGTGCGGGCATGTTTGGCGTCATCAGGACGAAGTGCGGTCGGCGGCTCGTTGTTATTGGGAAGCGTTTCGGCGGAACACATTGCACTACGAAGCGGTCGCCGGATTGGGCCACTGCTTGCAGGAGTTGGGGAGAGCCGACGATGCCGCAGCATTGAAGGAGCGCGCCAGACTGATTGCCGAGTACGCGGATCGCTGCCGGAGAGTGCATGTCTCGCACGATGTTGTGGAGCAATTGTTACAGCGAGCTGAAGAAGGTGCCGCTCGATTGGGTTGCTATCGAGATGCCTTCGGTTGGTGCCAGTTGGCGAAGGTCGCGTTGCCGTCGGCGGACTGGCCGCGAGAGAGGCTCGGCGAGCACCGGTCGAAGTTGCGTCCTCCCATTGATCGCTCGCAACCGGAGTTCGATCTCAGAGGCCGCATTGATCTGAGTGCTGAGCCGTTACCGGTTTTGCATTCGAAGGGGCAGCCCATCCGGGAGTTGAGCACGGCGATGCCGGCGTTTCGTTTTGAGAACATCGCAAGCGCGGCCGGAATCAAGTTCGTGTTTGAAGACGGGGCCGATCCTTCTGATGAGGAGACTGCGCTGTTTGAGTTCACGGGCGGCGGTGTTGCGGTTTGGGATTACGACCTCGATGGATGGCCCGATTTGTTCTTTCCTCAGGGAGGACCTGCGCCGGCAATTGAACCGGCCGCAACGGCGTTGGTCGCGCGCTCGTCGGACACGCTTTACCGCAACATTGAGGGCGCGCTTTGCGTCGACGTCACGCGCTTGATCGGACTGCAAGACGCTGACTACGGGCAAGGAGCGACGATCGGCGACTTCAACTCGGATGGATGGCCCGACTTGTATGTGGCGAATGCGGGGCGAAACGTCCTCTACCAAAACAATGGCGATGGCACATTGAGTTCGCTGAGTGACTCGGTTTTCATGGCGTCCGCAAGTTGGACAACAAGTTGCGCGATGGTCGATCTGAATCGCGATGGCCTGCCCGATCTTTACGACTGCAACTATGTGTCGCTGGCCGATGCGCGGACTCAAATGTGTCGCTCGGGAGACGCTTCCGTGCCTTGTCGCAAGGGAACGCATCCGATCGCTGCTCAAGATCAGATCTTGCTCAATCAAGGCGATGGCACGTTCGCGAACGTGACGGCAGCAACGGGAATCGTTCGCCCCGACGGATTGGCACTGGGGTTGATCATCGCTGACTGGGACGACAACGGCTCGCTCGATGTCTTTGTTGCCAATGACGCGAAGCCGAACTTCCTCTTTATGAACCAGTCGTTGAATCCCTTGAGCTACTCGGAAGAGGCCGTGCTGCGCGGCGTCGCATTGAGTGCAACCGGACGAGCGCAGGCTTGCATGGGAATCGCGGCGGACGACTTCATGGGGCAAGGACGAGTCGACTTGTTCGTGACCAACTTTTTCGCGGACTACAACACGTTCTATCGCTCGTTGCCCGATGGGCTCTTTCGCGATGAGACGAGCGAACGCGGCCTGCACGAGACGAGCTATTTCTATTTGGGCTTTGGGACGCAATCGCTCGATGCCAACTTGGATGGCAATCCCGACATCGTGCTGACGAACGGCGATGTCGTCGATTTCTCGACGGTGAATCCGAAGCGCAAGTATCAGCAACCGCCGCAGTTCATTGGGAATCTTGGCGGCGGGCGGTTTCAGGAAGTGCCTCGATCTGCGCTGGGCGACTACTTTCAAACAGAGCAGCTAGGTCGAGGACTGGCGGTACTCGATTTCAATCGAGACGGACGCGAGGACTTCGCGGTCTCGCATATCGGCACCAATGCGGCGCTGGTGATGAATGGCACCACCGAAGTCGGACATTGGTTGGCGTTCCGCTTGGTGGGAGTGCAGAGCGATCGAGATGCGATCGGCGCTCGGATCACGGTTAGGTCTGCGGGGCGCGAGTGGCATAAGCACCTGCTGGGAGGAAACGGTTACATGGCCTCTAATCAGCGGCGAGTTGTTGTCGGCATCGGGGATCGCACCTCTGCCGAACCGGTGCGCGTAAGATGGCCGTCAGGCGTAAAGGAAGACTTCGAGGTGCCAACAGTCGATCGTGAGTATGTGCTGGTTGAAGGCACTGGTCGGGCCGTGACAGGAGCGGTGCAATGATGAGAAGAGCTTGCTGCGTTCGAGGTCTCAATTACCTGCTCGCCAACTGCGCGATGGCATGTGCATGCCTGCTTGTGCTCGGCTGCTCGGATGACGCGACACCGCCGCCGACCGTTGAACAGCAGCGAGTTGAGCCTGCTGCTCCTGCATCTCCCGCGACGACTCAGCAGCGTGAGATGTCTCCTCACGAGCAGATGCGTGCTGCGCTAGCGCTGCTGTCGGCAGAGAGTCGTGACGACAATGCGTTCGTCGGTGATCGCAATGCACGACGCCTGCGTCGGGCTTTGTCGGATCTCGCTCAGATTGAAGATGCGTCGCCGTTCAAACGCTGGGAAGCGAACTTCGAACTCGGACGAGCGGAACTCAAGTTGGGGCACGAGCAGAAAGCATTGGATCTGCTGCGCCGAGCCGACGAACTGCTGCCTGCAGACAGTCCGATCAAGCTGCGAAAGAAGACTTGGTTTGAGCTGGGCATCGCGGCCTTGAGATTGGGCGAGACTCAGAACTGCTGCCTCAAGCATTCCTCTGAGAGTTGCATCGTTCCCATTCAAGGAGCCGGGTTGCATACGAAGAAAGAAGGCTCGCGCATGGCGATGTCGTTCTTTCTCAAAGTGCTGGAGCATCCCGCTGCTGAGGGCGCCGAAGAAGAACGGCTTGAGTTCGACGAAGCAGCCCGTTGGTTGTTGAACATCGCGGCGATGACTCTCAATGAATACCCCGACTCGGTGCCGCAACCTCATCGTGTCCCGACTGAGTTCTTTCGTTCGTCGATTGAGTTCCCGCGCTTTGTGAACGTCATGCCGCATCTCGGGCTTGATACGTTCAACCTCTGCGGCAGCGTCGTGATTGACGACTTCGACTCCGATGGCGACCTCGACATCGTGACGTGTACGTGGGACGTCTCTGGTCAGACGCGCGTCTTTCGAAACAATGGCGATGGCACGTTTGCTGATGTCACTGAGGCATCCGGTTTGATCGGGTTCTACGGCGGCTTGAATCTCAAGCATGCGGATTACGACAACGACGGAGACCTCGACATCTTCATCATGCGCGGTGCTTGGCTGAAGGCGGGAGGACAGCATCCCAGTTCGTTGTTGCGCAATGATGGCCAGTTGAAATTCACCGATGTGACCTTTGCTGTCGGCCTCGCGAACATGCTGCCGACGAAGACGTCTGCATGGGCCGATTACGACAACGATGGAGATCTCGATCTCTTCATTGGCAACGAGACTTCTCCCGAGATCGACGCGCCGTGCCGACTCTTTCGCAACGACGCCGGGAAGTTTTTGGATGTCGCTGCCGAGGCCGGCGTGCAAGCGCGCGTGTTCTCGATGGGTTCGAACTGGGGCGACTACAACAATGATGGGTGGCCCGATTTGTACTTGTCTGCGACCGGCCCCAACTTGCTGTATCGCAACAATCGCGATGGCACCTTCACCGACGTGGCGAGCGAGCTGGGGGTTGATAACCCGAATGCCAGTTTCTCAACGTGGTTCTGGGACTACGACAACGACGGGCATCTCGACATCTACGTCGGGGCGACATCGGGAACGGTGGGAGTGCTGGCGTCCGACATTCGCTTCGAACTCATGCATCTCTATCGAAACCGAGGCGACGGCACGTTTGAGAATGTTGCGCCGCAGGTCGACCTAAAATACCCCGCCAGTCCGATGGGCTCGAATTTCGGCGACCTCAATAATGACGGGTATCTCGACTTCTATTTGGCGACCGGAAATGTGCCATTTTCAGAGATTCAGCCGAACGTGATGTTCCTAAACGATCGCGGTCGCAAATTTCACAATATCACGATGGCCGGCGGCTTCGGTCATTTGCAGAAGGGGCACGGAGTCTCGTTTGCGGATATTGATAATGACGGCGATCAAGACGTGTATGTGCAATTGGGCGGCGCCTATCCGGTCGACCGTTTCAACGATGCACTCTTTCGCAATCCGGGCTTTGCCGGGCAAAACAGTATCACGCTCCAATTAGAGGGGCGGCAGTCAAATCGCTGCGCCATCGGTGCTCGGCTGAAATTAGATATTATCGAGGAAGACGGCACGCAGCGTTCCATTCACCACTTACTGAGTGGCGGGAGCAGTTTTGGTAATAACCCCTTTCGCCGCACGATCGGGATAGGAACCGCCAAGAAGGTCGAGCGACTCACGATCCGCTGGCCGCGTCTGGATCTCACACAGGAAGTGACGAATTTAACCGCCGGCCGCTTCTACAGAATCGCCGAACAACAACCGCCGCAGGAGCACCCCCTTACTCCGTTCAACCTCGGCCCCTAGAAGCTTGTCCGATTAGCCGTAGCATGGGCTTCCAGCCCGTGCTGTATTTACTCCTACAAACAGCTTCG
>CAZNMS010000058.1:0-27202 GCA_964573505.1 uncultured Planctomycetaceae bacterium
CGGACTACAAGTCCGTCGTACAGAAGATCGCCGGTAACTTCTCATCTGCCGCTCGTCTTAGCCTGAGGCATGCGACCCCGAGCTCGCGCCGTGATCGAGCCCCCCAGCAGATGCACGCTGAACTCGCTCCCATCTCGCGACTTCACGAGATCCCGCCGTCAGAGCCCGAGACGACTTTTCGAAAAATCCGACCAAAAGTGAGGCAAGGAATTTTGGAACTCGGCGATTCTTTTGGCGGCTCAATGAATCAGTCGTCACACCCCAAAACGAACGCCTGAAACACGAAGCCGCGAGGGGTCTCGGTAGCTGAGTAATTCCCATTCAGCCTACCGAAATGAATATGCCGCAGTCGGTACCCGAGTTTTGCAACCCTCGGGCGCCGGCTGCGGATATTCGCATTGCCGGGCAGTGACTCGGTGCAGTTGCGGCGACTCTGACAAGTTCACCGCAATGAAGTTTGCGACCTGCAACCGTCGCAGTTCAGACGTCTTGAAAGTGGCAGAAGCAGCCTCGAATCGTTGTCTACCGCTCAACAGCGAGTGACCGTTCGGCTCGGCTTCAATTGGTGGCAGCAACTTTCAAGCGGTTTCCCCGTTCGCCGCATGGTTCTGATGTCTCGTCGCCGTTGTTCTGAGTTTGCGGATTCCATTTCCCAATCCGCTGCTCGCACTCCGGTCGTCGAATTCAATCCATGAGAGAGCATTGCGGGTGAGAGGCCGAGCCTCTTGCAGTTGTCGAGTACTCGTCACAGCGACGAGTGCCTACGGCGGATGGCTGACATCGTCCGTCGCTCTTGTGTGCTTCGTTCTTCGTCATGCAGGGCACGACTCGTTTCCCCCAGTCGGGTCTGCGTCACTTCCACTGAGCCGCTTCGGTTCCAGAAGGCGCATTGTGTCCTCGATCTCTTCGTTCTTCGCTTCTGCGACGAGCAGCAGCTTTGCGCTCGCACGCCAACTCTCTTCCAACAACACCGTTACTCCAGCAACCACAAACGAAGCTCCGCGCGTCGTCGATGACGGCAGTTCGCGCCAAGAGCGAGATCGTGAGCAAGCTCAGCGACCGAACCGTATCGGCGGATTGAGACCGTCACTCGGTCCCGGATTAGGGCTCGGCTCGTTTCGTTCGTTGCTGCCCGACGTGCAGGGACGCCGACCTCCGGGACTCGGATTGGGACTCGGTCGTCCCGCCGCGCCTCAGCAGCGACCTTCTTCTGCTCCAACCGGTGAAGCCTCTGAGGGCAAAGGCAACTCGATTGATGAGCGACTGAAGGACATCGATCCGAAGCTCGCTCAGAGTTTGCAGTCGTTGCGTGAGCTGTTGGCGAAGGTTGACCCCGAAGCTGCAAAGCAGATGGATGAACTCGTCGGCAAGATTCTTGATCACATCGACGGACTCGGTAGCGGTGCCTCAGCCGGCGGCGCTCCAGTCGCCGGCGGAGCAGAGGGGGCGGCCTTCCGTTTCGAACGCATTGAGATCGCGCTTGAGACCTCCGTGACCGATCTGCAAATTCAAGCAGCCGATGGAACAACGATTACAGCTCAAATTGTTAAGACGTCGTTCTCGGTGAGCTTCGAGCAGATGCTCGGGAAGTCCGACCCGCTCGTGCTCGATCTCAACGGCAACGGCGTCTTCGATACGACATCCGCACAAGACGGCTCGCTCTTCGACATCACTGGCGACGGCCTCTTGGAGCAAGCGGCGACAGTCGCCAATGGCGACGGCTTCTTAGCTCTCGACCGCAACGGCAACGGTTCGATCGACAACGGACTCGAACTCTTCGGCGATCAGAGCGGAGCAGCGAACGGCTTCGAAGAACTGCGCAAGTACGACGGCAACTTCGACGGCCGAATCGATCTGCGAGACACCATCTTCCCGCAGTTGCAGGTCTACAACGACATCAACCGCAACGGCCAGACGGACATCGGCGAGCTCAAGTCGCTCCGCGAGTTGCAGATCGCTGCGTTGCTGATTGATTCAAAGACCATCAACGAGCAAACCGCCGGCGGCGAAGCGATCTTGGAGTCGTCCTTCATTCGCAACGACGGTTCGTCACAGCGCTTAGGCGACTTGCTGATGAACTATCTCGCGTAACTGCGACTGCAAGCCGAAGGGTGGGACAAGCGAACGCGAGTCGCTGGTGAGTCGGCACATTCGAGCAAAGCCTGCGGAGTCAGACTGCCTCCGCAGGCCACAACTCTCGTTCGCGCCGGCCCACCAATCGAGTGGCTCACGCGAGATTTCACTGAGGCTCCGCATTCACCGCCGCCCGCTCTTCTTCTCGCAATTTGAGTCCTTCGGCGATGATCGCCTCGGTGATGGCGTCGTCGGTGATCGTGCCAATGCTGTCCCGCCAATCGCGGCGCGGAGCGGCCGCCTTTGCCTGCGGAAAACGGTCTTCAATGATCTGCTCCAAACGAGCGACGCGCTGTGCGAGTTCTTCTAACGTGTTGGCCATATCGATGCCCTTTCTCAGAGATGATTCAGCCAGCATTAAATGGAGTCAGCGAAGTCTGGCACGTTCTTATGGCTTCGGACTGACCGCGATCTCAAACGGCTCAACAGGAAAGCCGGCTTTGTTCCAGAGTTCGTAATCCGCGTTTCGATCTTTGCGACGAACCGGACCGAAGCGCACGCGAACGGGGTTCTGCACGTCATCGCTCGAAACGATGACCGTGTCGCCATTCAGTTCGGCGTTTGCTCGCTTCCAAACTCCGTCGGTCGATTGAACTTCGAAACCCTCGAAGTCGCTCTGAGTCCGGACAAGGCCGTTCTTACAACCCGTAAAGAGCAGCGTGACCTTCTTGCCGTCCACAGTGATGCGATCACACCGGGGGGCCGTCCATTCAACGTCAAAACCATAGACGTTCGCGAGTGCCGCCAGAGTCGCGCGTTCGGCAAGGACTTCGTCTCGATCCGCCCAAATGTCGGCAATGGAGACTCGAACGATGTTGCTCTTCGAGTCGTCTTGAAGAAGTTCCCATGGTCCACGAAAGCGGATGGCAGCGAGCGGCGCTGGGCTCCACTCGATCCGCCAAACGTCGATCAGAAAGTCGTAGCTGTGATTGTTATTACAGACGAGGCCACGTATCGCGAATGGAACGTGTGGCGCGATCATTCCGTTGAACGCAGCTGAGGGCCGGTTCGGCAAAAAGTACGGATGATTTTGGCGATCTGGTTTCGGCTCTGGAGAGTATCCGCCGGGATCCTTTCCAGCCTTCTTATCTCGATCACCTTTCGCTTTGGCCTCCAGCTTCATCGCCAAACCGTCGTTCTTTTCCCAGTCGTTGATCACAAACTCAAAGCGAGTCACAGCAGCCTGATGCGCACTAAGTGCCTGTTTTCCAATTGGACTAGACTCCAACTCTGAACGTCTTATCCAAGAAGCTGTCGTTGTGCTCGACGCAATTGCAAACGGATTGATGACGCCAACTGGCACACCGAGTTTCGTTTGCAGTCGCAGCGCAAAGTGCGTCATCACCGTTTCTCTTTGAGGGACGCGCCATTGTCCCTGACACGTTTCCTGCGGTTCATCGGCCACTCTGAACTTTGCTTCGAAGACGCGAACAGCGATCTCTCTGCCCGTCCGATCTTTCAACGTTCCTTCCGACTGCTCGTCGAACGAAGATCTGCCCGTCATGAAACCCGCAGCAAGCCAAACTTCGCCCACGAGCACGCCCTTGATGCGAGTCGTTTCGGTTCCAGAGGTGACGATCAATTCTTGCCCGTCCATCGAAGCTGCAAGCCGATCGAGTTTGAGCATCCATTTGCCGTCCTTTTCTGCCGTCACGGACTTTTCTTGGTCAGCAAAATGCACGACGACTTTCGCCCCGGCTTGAGCACGCCCCCAAACAGGCACCGGCATGTCTCGCTGCAAGACAGCGTGATCGGTAAAGGGACTGGCGAGCGTGAGCTTCTCTGACGCGCTGGCTACCGAAGTCAGCCAAACGGCCAGTAGCAAAGACAGGATGAATTGCGTGATTCGCTGGGCCGGCATTCGTGTGCTCCTTTTCGACGGCTTGCACGCTCTTGATTCACGTCGAGACCTGATTCATTTGAAACACAGAGGCACGGAGAGCACAGAGGAAAAGGAGTTTGAACCATTCCCCCTCTTCTCTCCGTGCCCTCTGTGACTCTGTGCTTCAATCACGAGTTAATAGCCGTTGACGATGCGATGGACTCCGTCAACGAGCTTCTCTTCGTGGAAGTTGATGAGCAGACCAAAGCGAAGATTGAGCAGTCTCAGATGCGACAACGTCTGGGCTTTGTCGACCGGATGAATTGCTGTCTTGGCTTTGAGTTCCACCACCACGAGACAGTTGACGATCAAATCGGCTCGAAATCCGCAGTCAAGTTTCACCTCGTCGTAGATCACCGGAATCGGTCGCTCTTCGTCGACTGTGAGTCCGCGTTTCCGAAGTTCGTATGCGAGGCACGCTCTATAAGCCGATTCGAGCAGGCCCGGGCCAAGTCGCTTATGCACTTCAATGGCAGCGGCGATGATCGCTCCGGTCAGTTCGTTGATCTGCATTTGGTTCCCCTTTTTGAAACACAGAGGCACGGAGAGCACAGAGGAAAAAGACTTCGATTGCTTCCCTCTGTGTCCCCTGTGCCTCTGTGTTTCAGACTCTTCTCCGAGCTACTTCAGCTCCTTAATCCGAATGCGGCGGTACTCCATTTGGCCTCGGTCAGCTTCCAGTCCGATGGGGCCGGTTGCCGGGAGTTCGTTCGGGAATTTCAGTTCTTCGCCGTTGCAGGTGCAGGTCGCGACTTTGCCTTTCACGATCACTTCGATCTCGTTCCAGTCCTGCGGCTTGTAGTTCTTCAATTCCTTGTACGGACCCGCGACGAGGTAATCGCGGCACTGAAGCTGAGGCTTCCTCAAGAAGATGCCGCTGTCGGCGTTTGAACCGGCTCGGAATTCGAGCTTTAAGTGGAAGTCGTTCGGGAACTCGCGCGTCGTCCATAACTGAGCAAGCCCTTTGCCCGGATTCACGACGATGCGGCCATCTCGCGCGGTGTAGCGACCGTCACTCGCACTCGGCATGTCTTTGAACTCGGGGCCGTTCGCGTAGTGCCAGCCGGTCAAGTCTTTGAGATTCAGCAACAGCTCAAAGCCCTCTTCGAGCTTCCATACTTTGTCGCTTTGGAACGGAGACGCGGGCAGACCGTCTTTGTTCCACAAGCTGCCTTCAGGCACGTTGACCCAGCCGTAGCGAACTTGAACTGGAGCACTGACCGCGTCGCTCGAAACAACGACGGTGTCGCCGACGATCTCGGCTTTCGCTTCGACGAATTTGTCATCAGCCCCTGCGATGGAAAAACCTTTGAGGCCGCCTTCCTTCGCAACCAATCCGCCGCCGACATGCTTGAAGCTGAGCGTTGCTTTGTTGCCGCTCACGCTGATCGTGTCGTAGTCCGGGCCGGAGTATGTAAGTTTCTCTCCATACGCGAGCGACCGGGCTCCGAGAGCCAATCGTTGAGCGACGGTCTTCTTGTCTTTGGGATGAATGTCGCTCGGATGCCCGACGTCGATTGTCACGGCCATCGCGGTGTTCTGAGTCGTCTGCACCGTCAGTCGCTGAGCCTCGCGCACTTCGGGCGACATGTTGTTGTGCGGTGTGATCTGCACGAACAAGAACGGGAAATCTCCCTGCGCCCAAACTTTGCGCCAGCCAGTGATCAGCGCCGGGAACAGCGTCTGATATTCCTTGCCGCGACCTGAGTTCGATTCGCCCTGATACCAAATGGCTCCGCGAATTCCGTAAGGCACGAGCGGTGCGATCGAGCCGTTGTAGAGACCGAACGGACGATTGACGTTGTTCTCAGGCGATGCCGGACCGGACGGTTTGCGAGGCTCGGGTTTGTTGTCGGCCTTCGCTTTGGCGACAGCCGCTTCCCACTTCTTGATCTCGTCGGCTTCGATCTTCTTCCATGCTTCAAGCTGAGCCGGATAGGCCGCAACTCGAGCCGCCTGCTGATCCAACATCGGCTTGAGTGTCGGGTTCATTTCGAGGTCCGCTTTCGAAGTCCATGCTTCGGCGACGGTGCCTCCGACTGCTGACTTGATGAGCCCGACGGGCACTCCGAGCTTTGCTCGCAGTTCCTTCCCGAAGAAGTAAGCCACTCCCGAGAAGCCCGGTGCCGATGTCGAACTATCAACGGCCCATGCTCCGCCGATCGACTCTTGCGGAGTATCAATCGCGCGCGCTTGAGCGTTGAACAATCGCAATTGCGCATCGCCCGCAGTTTTGATGGCTTCATCGCCGCCGAGCGAAGCGCTCAACGGCCATCCCATATTGGACTGCCCACTGCACAACCAAACTTCGCCGACGAGCACATCCTTAATCGCCGCGGCTTCAGACTCGGACTTCACCGAGAGTTCGCGCCCTTCTGCCGAGGCTGCGAGCGGATCAAGTCGCACGAGCCACTTGCCGTCCTTATCCGCCGTCGCAGGCTTCTCTTGTCCGGCAAAGGTGACTGTAAGTTTTGTTCCCGGCTCGGCCTTGCCCCAAACGGGAACCGCGAGGTCTCGTTGCAAGACCGCATGATCGGTGAAGGCACTAGCGAGCTTGAGCTTCTCTGCCGCGCTCAACGCTGGAGCGAGTGCGCTAACAAGAGCCAGTGCCGCCAAGAACCGAGTGAATCTCGAAACGATCGTCATCTTCAAAGTGCCTCCAAACACGGCAGTGCCGCAAACAGAAAGAGATCAAAGCCAGCGAGCGTGCTCGCCCGCCTGCGGCCAAGCCGCAGGCGGAAGGTAGCTCGACCCCCATGGACTGCGGCAGCCTGCTGCCGCTTTGGCTTGAGCAGCCTGCTGCTCAAGGAATTTGCCTTACACGGTGATATCGCAGAGCTTTGATTGTCTGCTTCAGTTGGGCGATTGGAGGATGCGGAAGCGGGGCGCTTCTCGGCAACAAGCGAGATTGTCACAGGTTGTCCCACAGCAGGCTGTGGGACGGAAAGCGGCAGCAGGCTGCCGCAGTCCAAGACAAACAAAGACGGATGATGTAACAGATCCTACTTCACTCGTTGTTTGAATGGGCTCAGGGCTTGCAGCGCGGCCAGGGGAGGAAGTTCGTCGATCCTACAACACGAGGTCATACATCTTGGTGATAACCGCCAACTCAGCCGGTGCTTTCGACATCTCGAAATCCCAATTTTTTTGCGCCGCTGGCGCGGCGAAAAGACAAAGAGGTAAAGGGGAAAGGCAGAAAAGCCAAAAGGGGTAATTAAAGAGTCCTGACGCTACGACACACACGAAAGCCCGCGACGACGTCACGGGCGTCGGGCGTGCCGTAGTAGCGGATGGCGGCGTGGGTGACCCTAACGACGTCGTTGACGAAAGAGCCCCCACGCAGAACACGATACCGCTTTTCGTCGTTGTACCAACTGTTACACCACTCCCACACGTTGCCGGCCATGTCAGCGAGACCTTCCGGAGTGTGACCCAGCGGATAGATCCCCACTGGCGTCGGATGGCCGATATTCCCGTTGTAGTTGAGCCGCGTGGCATCAGCGTCTTCCCAGCCCCACGGATACTTGCGACCTTCCATACCGCGTGCAGCACGCTCCCATTCCTCTTCCGTCGGCAAACGAACGCCCACCCAGTGGCAATAGGCGGTGGCTTCTAACCAACTCACACCGACCACCGGACGATTGCGATGCTCCAATTGGTCCGACCAATTCGCGGGTTCGGTCCATTGACCAAACCCGCCTTGCTCCCAGTGCTCCTTGAGCCGATAGCCCTCGGCCTCGACGAAGCGTTGATACTCTTCGACCGTGACTGGAAACCGCGTGATGGAGAACTCGGGCAACGTGACCTCACGCAGAGGTGCGTTGTCTTGAGCATCCTTGTCGTAATTGCGTTTCTTGGGATCGGTCTTCTGCGAACCCATCCAGAACGTTCCCACCGGTATTGTGACCCAGCGATCGGGAGCGAGCGGATGCAAGCGCGGATCACCGACTTGCCCCAACGCATCCGCCGCTGCAATGCGTTCGCGAACATCAACAGCTTGCGAGCCCGCGCGTTCGAAGATCGCCATCACGCGTTGCAGCATGGCGTCATAACGCGGTTCGCGCGGCGCATAGTCCACCGGCTTGAGATCGCGAAACATGGCACCGAGCAGACCGACGCACCGCGCTTCGTTGGGCAGGCTTCCAGCCTGCCGAGTGCTGCCGTCGGACCGGCGGCTAGCGCCTTGCCGCTCACTCGGATTGGTCCCACTTAGGGAGCTGACGCTGCGGTCGCACTCATCCAAGACGCGTGCCACAAAGCCATGCACCTTCGTCTCACCTTGTGCGTGCAAGGCCCCCGCGAAGAGCAGCAAGACCTCACGCCACTCGGGCAAGTACAGCTTCGGCGCGGGCTCCAACAGCAGCGCGTGCTGATCCGCTTCCGCCAAGCCGGCAATCGCGCTGGCGGCGAGAAACTCCTGAAACTGCAAGTGCCAGAACCGCAAGTCATGACCCAACCCGATGACAATGCCGCTATCGAGTTCTTCCGCCGTTAAGAACTCTTCGGCCGCCGGGATGTCCGCAAAGTGCGCGGCGAGTTGCTCGGCAGCCCAGCGTTTCGAGACTTGTGTTTGACGTCCCTTGCGATGTTTCTGCATGGCCAGCGCGAGTTCCTTCAACAGCGTCACCGTGCGCTCCGGTTTGGGACGCTCAGGCCGTTGTTCGCGTGAACGCGACAGCCAAGTGATGACCGAGTTGTAAAGCTCGGCGCGCTGCTCGGGCATGCGGCGTTCGTTCCAATGCACGACAGCCAGCGCCGTCAACATCACGGGATTACGCGCCACCCGACGGATTTCAGGCCGCTCGTGCAACGACGCCAACAACTCGCGGCAATGCTCGTCCGCCAGATCCGTCGCTCCTTTGTAAAGCTCCCGGCACCAGCGACTCAAAAACGTGTCGACGGCGGCGTCGGACAGCGGAGCGATCTCGACGTGCTCGAATTGCGGCAGCACGGTGTTGCCGGTGTAGGCCGGAGGTCGACTGGTCACGACCAACCGACATTTGTCGTAAGTCCGTCCGAGGTTCTCTGACAGCGCCGACAACCGATCGCGCTGCACTCGATCCGGAGCCTCATCGAGCCCATCCAACAGGATCGTGCAGCGACCGTCTTCCAACTGCCGCTTGAAGAAGGCTTCGTCCAAACCGGTCGATTCCTCGCGACTGATCGTCGCCAAGCAATGCGTCAACCAAGCCGGTGACGAGGGATCGCTGGGGGCACCGTCTTTGTCGAGATACTTCGCGATGTGATTGGCCAAAGTGGCACAGCGCAGAAGGATCGGAAACGTCTTGTCGCTGACACCGAGCCAAGCCAGTGCGGCATGCGGATCGTCATCCAGTTCGGTGCGACACAACGTCAACGCGACGCGCCGCAAGAAGGTCGTCTTACCCGCACCGGGATTACCAATGACAACCAAGCGAGGCTGTACCAAAGCGGCCTGCAACGGGATCTCACCTTCGATCGCCTCGATGCCGACGGCACCGGTCGCCTGTTTCTTGTCTGCCTTCTCGCCGACCATGCCTGCCGCCCGGCGACTTTGCAGTGCGATATACAGGTCCTCGATCGGAAACTGATGAGCCTTACCGCTGGCAACCATCAAACCTCGAATGTCGATGAACGAATTCGCGGCGAGCAGTTTTCGTAGGTAAGTCTGGGATGAGACCGGCTGACCGGGTTCGACGACCGGTGCATCAAATTCCGAATGGCGAGACCGCCATTCATGAAGCGCGAGGACGATCTCTTTCTCCAAGTTCTCTTTATTGGTGACCTGTCTGCGAAAGCGCCGACCGTTGAGCAGAGACTTGAACTGCTTCAGTCCGGCGATTGAGTCTTTGATGTCGGCGTGCAATTCGTCCGTGAGAGCGTCGTTCTCCATCGCGACTGTCGCGCGATAGCTCTCTTTGAATTCGGTCGGCCAGTCGCCTGTCTCACCAATGAAGAAGGCCAAAACTTCCTTGCCTAAGTCGATCGCTTGTTGGCACTCCATCCAAGTGATGCTCTTGAGCGGCTCACCCTTCTTCGGCTTCTTCTGATCGGCGGGCTTCCAGCCATAGCGATGAGCGACCAACACGATCAGCACGTCGCACTCAGAGACTTTCCGTAGGCACTCTTCCATCGGCGGGTTATCGCCACTGCCAGAAGCAAAGGTCTCGCACATCACCGGCAGCATGGGCACCGAGATCACCGCTTCCTTCGCGGCCGCCCGATAGCCTTCGAGGTCTTCGCAAGTGGACGAGATAAAAACATGCGGCGTCGCCGGACGACGAACCGACGGAGCGTTCTTCGAAGACATCGTGTGTTCCATTGATTGACTGACTCTTGAGGAACTCGTTCCCAAGGAGTGCTTGGCAACGAGTGTGTATCGTGCCATCTCGCAACAATAAGTCGTCCCACAGCAGGCTGTGGGATGGAAAGCGGCAGCAGGCTGCCGCAGTCCAAAGCGGTTCGAGAGAAGTAATAATTGTTTCACTGCCTCAGGAGATGCCTCGTGAGCAAGTTTTTGTTGAGCGTTGTCTTGCTCGGTGTTTGCGGAGTCTGCTGCAGCGCGGGTCGAGTGCTTGCGGCTGTCGACTTTGAGAAGGACGTTGCTCCGATCCTCATCAAGCGCTGTTTGGAGTGTCACAACGAATCGGACTCGAACGGGAAGCTCTCACTCAGCAGTGCTGAGCGACTGATGGGCGGCGGCGAGAGTGGAGCAGTGATTACACCGGGGCAGCCTCAGGTGAGTTTGTTGTTACAGCGTGTTGAGCACGGCGAGATGCCGCCGGAGAAGCAGGGTAAGTCGCAGAAGCTGTCGCAGGGCGAGATTGACGTGCTCAAAGAGTGGATCGCGAGCGGCGCGAAGTGGCCTCAAGGGCGGGCGCTCGATCTGTATGAGTCGACGAGCGAAGTCCGCGCCGGTCGTGATTGGTGGTCGCTGCAGCCGGTCAAACGCGCTGATCCGTTTGCAACGCCGGGGTCGCTCGCAAATGGGACAAGCGGAACTCAGACGCGCAATCCGATCGACGCCTTCATTCAGAGACAGCTTGCTGCCGAGTCGCTCAAACCCGCTCCTCAAGCGGATCGACGAACTCTGCTGCGGCGCGTCTACGTTGATCTGATTGGGCTGCCGCCGACTGCTGATGAGATTGCGACGTTTGAAGCCGATGCGAGTCCCGACGCCTATGAGAAGGTCGTTGATCGGCTGCTCGAATCTCAGCACTTTGGCGAACGTTGGGCGCGGTATTGGCTCGATCTCGTCCGTTATGCCGAGACGAGCGGCTATGAACGCGATCAAGAGAAGCCCGGTGCATGGCGCTATCGCGATTGGGTCATCAAAGCGATCAACGACGATAAGTCGTATGACCGCTTCATCGTCGAGCAGCTTGCCGGGGACGAGCTTCCGAATCGCACCGAAGAGACGGTGATCGCGACGGGCTTCTTGCGTCTCGGCACATGGAACGACGAGCCGAATGATGCTGAGGAATACAAGTACGACCGGCTCGAAGACTTGATGCACGTGACGGGGACCGCGTTCTTAGGTCTGTCACTCAAGTGTGCTCGGTGCCATGACCACAAGTTCGATCCGATCCCTCATGCGGACTACTACAAAGTCGCTTCCGCCTTTTGGGCCGGGCCGATCGAAGCACGCGGTCGAGAACTCTTAGGCGGACCGTCGAAAGAGGAACTCGGGTTTGATGTCCTCGGATGGACCGACATCCGCCGCGAGCATGCGCCTCTGAGGATGCTTCGCAAAGGCGATCCGCGACATCCACTGGCTGCCGTCGCTCCGGGACATCTCTCGCTCGTCCCCGCGATGCATCGTCCGGTCGAAGCGGCACCGGCTGACGTCAAGACAACGCGGCGCCGTCTGCAATTGGCGAACTGGATTGTCGATCCGCAGAACCCATTAACGGCTCGCGTCTTTGTGAATCGCGTTTGGCAGGGGCACTTCGGGCAAGGACTCGTTCGCTCGCCGAACAACTTCGGGTTCAAAGGTGAGAAGCCGACTCATCCCGAGTTGCTCGATTGGCTCGCGAGCGAACTGGTCCGCAACGGCTGGCGCACGAAGCCGCTTCACAAGTTGATGGTGATGTCGGCGACTTACATGCAATCGTCGTTACATCCTCAGCAAGACGAGTACGCAGCAATCGATTCGGCCAATCGCTTTTGGTGGAAGATGGAGCGCAAGCGACTCGATGCGGAATCACTCCGCGATGCATTGCTGCATGCGAGCGGTCGTCTCGATCTAAAAGTCGGCGGGCCGAGCTTCAAACCGGATATCTCAGCCGAAGCACTGGAAGGATTGTCGCGCAAGTCGGCTGCCTGGCGCGCTTCAACGCCGGACGAGCAACGCCGCCGCAGCATCTACACCTACTTGCAACGCAGTTTGCTGCCGCCCTTGATGACGACGTTCGATCTCTGTGATTCGACCGAACCGTGCGGACAACGAGACGTTTCAATTGTCGCTCCGCAAGCATTGGCGCTGCTCAATAACCCGTTCGCGCATGAGCAAAGCGAGTCGCTCGCCATTCGAGTGACCTCAGCCAAAACGGAAGAGAGTTCTTCGGACGCAAGCACGCTCAAGCAGCACGTTCGCGCTGTGTGGCGCGCGGTGCTTGCTCGTGACCCGAACGAACGAGAAGAGCGAGCGGCGATCGCTCATGTTGCTGCTCAGCGAAAGAAGTTCGCAGACGCACCGAACGGCGTCGCAACGGGGTCTGCACCGATCACGGCGAGCATCGAAAAGCTGCCGGTCACAAACGGAATGGTCCTGCATCTCTCAGCGAGCACGGGAGTGACGACCGACGCCGCCGGTCGCGTCTCGGAATGGCGAGATCTCTCAGGAGCGGAACATCACGCTCGGCAAGTCGACGGCATGAAGCAACCGCAGTTCATTGAGAAGAGTTCGTCGCACGGTCGTCCGGTGATCCGCTTCGACGGCAAGCGACGCTACTTAGACGTTGTCGGGCAAGTGATCTCAGCACCGCAATTCAGCGTGCTCGCAGTCGTCACCGATCAAGGAACCGGCGGGCATCGTGAGATCTTTTCGAACTGGAATGGAAGTGGCGGCAATGTCGGGACGTCAGTGTTTCTCGGCACGACGGGCAGCAGCACGGTGCGTTTCAGTGATGACTTCTCCAATGCCGGAGTCATCAGAAACCCGATGCAACTATTCTTACTCTCGGCCATCACTGATGGGCAGCAAGCCGTCGTGCGACAGAACGATGCCGAGTTGGCGAAGAAGAACTCGCCGTTAAATGGTCGCAAGCTCGACACGGCCTACGTGATCGGCACTCAGGGCAACTATCAGCAAGAAGATTGGAATGGCGACATCGCCGAGGTGATCGTCTTCAACCGCGCCTTAAGTGACTCTGAGCACCAACAACTCTGGCGCCACCTGCGTCATCACTACGCCCTGCAGACCGAGCAACGCCCCTCACTCACTCCCAATCAGCGCGCCGTCGCGTCGCTTTGTCACGTACTGCTCAACACCAATGAGTTCATCACGGTTGATTGAGCGAGCTGAAGTAATGCGGCACTTCATCCCGGCAATTGTGTGCAACAAGAATTACTTCTGATGTTTGCCACTGGGGATCTGCTGAGCCCATTTGGCGTCGCTTCGAAAGACTGATTCGAGGCGGATCAGCAGTTCGAACAAGACGGCGATCATGCTGTCCGCAGGCATTCCTCCAACTGGTGAATTGCCATGTTGGTCGGGCGATTCATAAGCGAGATGTAAGCGGCACTTCGGCGTCTATTGCTCGGTGATCCAGCGATTGCGCGGACGCTCGGCGGGCTGCTTCCAATTCCATTCGCTTTGATAGCGGACCTGCATGTAAGGCGTCTCAATGGGAATGTCGCCGCGAGTTTGCGAGGTCAACGCTGCGTGCAGAATGCCGCTTGAGAGCAGAGTGCGTTCAACCGGCCAACTCGGATGACCGGTTTGCATCATGCGTTCGATGCCGTCGAGTTGCAGCCAGAAGTGGTAGTACGGACGCCATTCCTGAGTATCGAACGCCGCTGCCTCAATGCGTTGATCGTCTGCGTAGCGCCATGCGGCAGACCATTCAACGACGGGACCATTGAGCGTGAAGAGGAACGCTTTGAGTCCATCTTCATAGTCGATGACGATCACGCTCGGACGCTGCGTGAACTCGCGGATGTTCTTCTTGGCGCGCTCCCAACGTTTCTCGGTCAGCGTGCGTGCGGCTTGATCAAAGAGGTCTCGATCGC
This sequence comes from uncultured Planctomycetaceae bacterium, assembly GCA_964573505.1. Classification (GTDB taxonomy): domain Bacteria; phylum Planctomycetota; class Planctomycetia; order Planctomycetales; family Planctomycetaceae; genus AM-0621. The sequence goes on from CAZNMS010000058.1 coordinate 14,228, forward strand.
AGAGTCCGCTGTCGATCGCATCCCAAACGGCTTGCCCCGACAGATGCTGCACCCGACGAACTCCGGTCTCTCCGCCCGCGCGGCGTTCTGCGAGTGACTGCACGATCTCCAGTCCGTGAAAGCCATACGCATCGAGCGTGTGATGAGAGAGCGCGACGACCTGCTTGAGCTTCGCTCCGCGCTGCACGTCATTCGGCGGATAGCGCCATGCGACCGGCAACGACGATCCCGCCATCATTGGGATCTTCAGTTCGCGACTCGTGTCGTAGATCCATTTCGCGTCGGTCCAATTGTCGGCGAGATGCTTATCGCAAAAGACCGGCACCGATTGGCCGCTCGCGCGGAACTCGGCAGCGACAGCTTCAAAAAGACGCCGCTTCGGGAAGATCGTCCCGCCGACATCAGAGACGGGATACTTGCCGTGCTCAGCAACGAGCAGCACTCCATCAACCGCGAGCTTGCCCGTCCCCAACGTCAGCGCATCGCGGACATCGGAACTGATTCGAAAGCCGTGCTTTTCCGCATGCATCCGACTGGTGTCATTCGACGGCACTTGATCAGTGAAGACCGACATCAAGCTCAACTGCGGCAGCCGGCCTTTTCCATCGAGCGTATCCGTGAGAAACAGGCGGCTCATGATCACATCGGAGTGCGAGTTATGCCGGTACTCCGTTGTCAGTCCGGCAATCTTGAGCTTCGCCGGTTCCGCACTCATCCCCGTCTGCAACGAGGCAATGGCCAGCAACAGCAAGCACGCTGCCGCTCGTGAGACTCGAAGCAACATAGATCCCTCATTCTGCGATCAATGCGATGTAACATTCGTTGCAACAAGAGTGATTGGCGTTTGCTTGAGCACGATCAGAGTTCGATCAACGACAGATGCAATTTACATTGCATGTAGTAAGTACGACTCGATGCTCGCTTCTCAGTGCCCGTTGTTGTCGAGCCATTCCTTCACTTCGCTAATGCGATTGCACAACACAACGTGAGCATTGAGTGTCTTGAGGTCTGCAAATTCGAGTTTCGAAATACGATTGATCAATGTGCGCGGGACGCGGCGAAATTTGAACTCAAGCAACGCAATGACAACTTCTGCTCCGCCCAAACTCTTGCCGCGTTTCTCGCCGATCTCGATGAGATCCTTGCCGGATCGAGTCTCTTCGAGCGGCGGCAATTCACGAATCAACCACATCTCGCTTTCCTTATCTTCTCAAGTGCCGACGTCGCAGCGGCACACAACTCAGGTGGCTTCTGAGGCACAACGACGGCTCGTTAGACCCCTTTGCTGTCGAGCCATTCCTTCACTTCGTTAATGCGGTTGCACAACACAGCGTGAGTATTAAGCGCCTTGAGATCCGCAAATTCGAGTTTCGAAATACGGTTGATCAACGTGCGCGGGACGCGGCGAAATCTGGACTCGAGCAACCCGACAACCATTTCAGCTCCGCCCAAATTCCTGCCGTGCTTTTCTCCGATCAGCCTCCCGCGTTTCTCGCCGCGTTGCTCGCCGATCTCGATGAGATCCTTGCCGGATCGGGTCTCTTCCAATGGGGGCAATTCACGAATTAGCAACATCTCGATTTCCTTTTTGGTTCGTTCGGGAAACCTCTGCTCCAGCCAACTTACAAAGACTTCCAGCAAGACATCGACTTGCCGAACTTCAGCCGGACTGTTCTTGATGGACCGATAGTAGTCGAGTGCCTTTCGCTCCAGAACAGCTTCGTCGGGTTCCAACAAAGGTTTGAAGAGAGCGACAAGCGGGTGCGTCGGATTGCGTTGTTCGAGCGACACAATGCAGTCCCGCAGCACGTAAGTCTCGACGACGCTGTTCCATGGTTCGGTTTTCGGATCGAGACTGGCTGAGCCGAACAAGATTGCTCCGCGAACCCGCCGCATGCCGTACTTGCGTTGCGCGCCCGTCATCGCTTCGACGACTCGCAAATAGATCTCGGGATCGAGCTGTAATTGAAATTCCGCCAAGAACAGATCGCCCTTCGGATTCGTCGGTTCGATCAGCACGTCCGGGGTTCGCTGCAACGCCTTGAAGGTCTCCGACCGCATGCGACATTCGCCGGGAGACTGCTGTGCGATGAGATCAAAGAACCATTCAGGATTCGCCTGAATGATCAAGAAGAGCTGCTTGTCGGTCTCCATATGGCCCTTTCGGAAACAAGGGGAAAATGAAGTCACATTGCAAACCGTCCTCGCGGAAGGCGACGTGCAATTGCAGTTACACAAGAGGCGGCATTCATCCGACCGCCTCTCGGCAATAGCAGTCGCGGATCAACAGACAGAACGAATCGCTCACATCACGCCAAAAACTCTTTGTGCTTCGACTCTTCAAACTCAGTGAGCGCCGCAAGCAGACGTTCTTGAATCTCTTGCAGTCGGTTCTCGCCGACAACTTTTCGATTCGAGTTATCCGTCACATAGAAGACGTCAACGACTTGATCGAAGTGCGTCGCGATTTTCGCGAGATCGACTGAGAGCCCGAGTTGAAACAGCGTGCGCGAGATCGTGTAGAGCAAGCCCGGGCGGTCGTGTGCGAAGACCGACACGACGGTGCAACGATCGGAAGTGTCGTTATCGAGCACCACTCGATTCGTGAGTTGCATGATCGGCGGCTTCGTGCGACCTGAAATGAATCGCTTATGACGAACGAAGAGGTCTTTCACCGTCACCTTCTTCATCAGCACGCTGCGAATCGCTTCACTCACTTCTTGAATGCGGTGCTGCGGGACTTCGCCGGAGTAGTCCTGATCGAAGACATAAAAGACGTCGACAACGATCCCGCCGCTGCTCGTTGTGATCTCCGCGCCGAGAATGTCCATATGCCGCGCGGTGAGCGTTCCGGCGATGCGATGAAAGCAACCGTCGGAATGCTGCGAATCCAGAATCACGCGGTACTCGACCCACTGCGACTCGGCGCTGTACTTGCCCTCGATGCGAATCTCGCCGGGAGTCAGCCCGCGAATGATGTCGAGGTCCGCTGCGATCCTCTGCGGCGGAGTCATCGAGATGTAGTACGACGAGAACGACTTCAACTGCTCATCGACCCAATGGGAGAGCGATTCAGCATCCGCATCCTCACCGAGCGGTACGATCGAATGCAGGACATGCTCGCGCACCTGACGCAGCCGTTCTTCTTCCTGAAACTTCGGTTGCTGACCGCTGACGATGAAGTTGAGACGGTCGTAGAACTCGCCGAGCAAGTCGCCCTTCCATCGATTCCAAACGCCGGGACCGACGCCGCTGACATCCGCCGCCGTCAGCACATAGAGCATGCTGAGCTTCTCCGGCGTGCCGAGCTTATGACTGAACTCCAGCAAGATGCGGGGATCAGTGATGTCATGCCGAAATGCGAGATCGGCCATCTCGAGATGCCGATGAATCAGAAACGAGATGATCTCTGCTTGAGAATTCGGCATGCGAAAGCGCGAGCAGACATCGAGCGCCAATCGTCGTCCGACCTCGCAGTGATCTTCGATGTAGCCTTTGCCCGCATCGTGCAGCAGCAACGCAAGATGTAACAATGATTTCATCTTCAAGTTGCGATAGACCTCACCGACAGGCGACTCCTCGGTCGCATAGTTCTCGCAAATCTTGAGGCACAGCAGCGTGTGTTCGTCGACGGTGTAGTGGTGATATTGGTTGAACTGGAGCAGGCAGCGGACTCGTTTCCATTCGGGGATGATGAGTTCGAGCACGTTCGTCTCATGCATCGCGCGGATCGTCGCGGCCATTCGCCCGTTCGCTCCGAGGATCTCCAAAAAGAGTTCCCCGACTGCCGGTGTCGGATCGGGCTGCAGCGTTTGAGCGACCTGCTTGATCTTGTCGATGACGGCGGGCGCGAGGCCGACTCGATACATCGCCGCCGTATGAAAGATGCGGACGATGTCTTCGAGCGTGCGGCACATCTTGCTGAGCGCACTGCGGCGGATGTCGAGTTCATCGGGCGAGAGCAAGTAATGCCGCGCGACTCGATTCGTCAGCAACGCATGCTGTAACGCCGCGCCGATTGATCGCATGCGATGCCGCGCAACAAATCTTCGCGAGATGTCTTCAATCGCCGACGAGTGCATGAAGTACTCCTGCATGAACCGCTCGACGGGCCGCTGAGCAACGAGGTTCTCATACGACCGGCTATTGGCGATGCGGAGTTGCTCATCCTTTGAGAGCAAGTCGTTCGGCTTGTTGGCATGCAGGTGCATGTCGATACGCACTTTGGTGATGAAGTCGACGGCGGCTTTGAGCAGCGAAGCGTCCTCTGCCGTCAGCGCTTCGCAGGCACGCAGATCGTCGATGCTTGCCGTCTCGTAACGAGCGAACGCAATCCACTGCAGGAGATGCAGGTCTCTCAAACTGCCGAGCGAACGCTTCACGTCCGGTTCGAGTTGCTGCCCCGTTGCGCCGACTTCAAGCCGCTCATCAGCGCGGCCCTTGATGCAGTCTTCGATGAAGGCTCGTCGGCGAGACCGCACAACCTTGCGATAGAACTTCTGCCGCAACTGCGAGGCGAGATCATCGTTGCCCCACAAGTTGCGAATATGCACGAGCGACGAAGCCAAATGCGGATCGACGAGCGCATTGGTAATGCTCTCGGCGATCGTGAAGACGCGCTGTCCGAGCTTGATACCGGCATCCCAAAACTCGGGGACCATTCGCTTTGAGAGCCGGTCCATCACCGCTGCTAAGTGCGGCTGATACAGCAGCACGAGATCGAGATCTGAGTACGGAGCAACCTCACCGCGCCCCGAGCCGCCGACCGTCAACAGCGCTGTTCCCGCTCGAATCTGCTCGCGTTCCTCAGCCGAAAACTCTGCGAGCACGTCTTCATGAATCGACACCACAAAGTCGTCGAGCGCGTCCGAGATCATCGAGGCGACTTGCGATCCGTGAGCCCCCGATTGCATGAGCTTGCCGGCTCGTTCGCGGATCAAGCGAAGAGTTTCTTTGCGGCGGTTACTGCGATCAGAACGCGATTCATCAGAAGGCGGCATGAGACGGACTTCTCGTCAGGTCAGCGCATCCATCGAACGAGCATTGCGGCCTGCACCCTCGACGTCGCTCGCCAAATTGGAGCAACGTGAGCACCGAGAGTTTGCCATCAACAACTCACGAACGGAGCGGGGCAAAGAAAGGCGCGGACCTTAGCAGAACGTCCGCAGTTGTCGCCTTCCGCGATTCGACTCACTTGCAACCGGTCTTGCTGCAATTTGACGGTTTCCGGCAGCATCCCCGGCTTCTTCCGCGAGCAGCGGATCGCTGCTGACTCGAACGACTGACATCTTGTCCGTCGCCCATCGTCAAATGGCCGAATTCGGCCCTGCCTCGTACTACCCGATGACCGATCCCGTTGTTACCCGCCGCCAATTTCAACGCCGACTGCTCGGCTTAGTAGCGGCCTGCGCGGGTGCCGGTTGTCAGCACACACAAAAAGCCCCGCTCGCTGAATTACCCGCACGGCACTCGATTCAAGCAGATCAACTCGTCGTGCTCTCGGACTTCCGGCTTCGCTACGACCATCCGCTGATCAAGGATCTGATCAAGCTTCGGCAGGACGTATCAAGCACGCTCGCCGTACCAATTGATGGTCAGCCGGTCGTCGTCTACCTCTTTACGAACGACGACGAGTATCAACATTACCTCAAGCGGACTTATCCCTCGCTGCCGATGCGCCGCGCCTACTTCATCGGTACGCCCTACGAATTGGCCGTCTATACCTACTGGGGCGATCGCATTCAGGAAGACTTACGGCACGAGTTCACGCACGGCCTTTTACACTCGACGCTCAAAGCCGTGCCGTTGTGGCTCGACGAAGGATTGGCCGAATACTTCGAAGTCGTGACCCCGCAGTCGCCGCCGATCAATGTCAGCTCCGTGAAGCAATTAGCAATCGCAAAACGCAAAGGCTGGAAGCCGGGACTTGAACGTCTCGAATCGCTCAAAGAAGTCAGCCAAATGAATCAGGCGGACTATCAAGAATCTTGGGCATGGGTGCATTTCATGTTGCACGGGTCGCCCGAGACGCGCGATGTGCTACTCGGCTATCTAGGCGACCTGCGAACGACCGCTGATCCCGGCTCTCTTCAAAAGCGACTGCAAGCCGCCGTCCCCGCACTCAATGAGCATTTCTTAGGGTATGTCGACGACTTGCAAGCCGCTTCGACGAATCTCGTTCGGTCGCAGCACTAAGGGATTGTTGAGAATAACTTCCCGAACTCGCGTCGGTCGGACGCCAACGTCCGGAAGTGACGCAGCACGGACGTAGGCGTCCATGCTACTTCTTACTTCACGAGCCGACTTCCGGGGTTCTGAATAATATCGCGGAAGATCGCCGTGAGCCGTGCTTCATATTCCGCCGGATTACCGGCACCTCGCGGACTCAGTCCGCCCTTATCAGTCTTCGCCATTCGAGCGAGCCGATCCATAAAGTCGAGATCCGCTCCGAGCCCCATTCCGACGGCGTAGAGCTTGCCCTTATCAAGACGCTGAAACTTACTTGTCTGCATCAGTGCCGCGTTATACCACAAATAATCAGAGCCGTAATAATCCCCCGACCCACTCTGTGCTTGTTCGGCGGCAATCTCTGCGGCGCTTGCCATCCAAACATTGGGCACGCCGTCACTCAGTAGCACAATCACTTTCGTCGCAAACTTCCGACCGGCTCCGCCGTCAGCGGGTGTTTTCAGATGATCTCGCGCCGTTTTTAGGCCGTGCTCGGTCGCCGTTGTCGTGCCGTTATCCCAAACACTCTGCAGTTGAGTGCAGGCTGACATCGCCGAGCCGAAATTAGACGTCAGCGGCTGCACAACCTTCGGACCGTGAGTCGCGTCGATCGCGTCGAAGGTCACGATTGATACCCAATCGCCGACGGCCGCCGGAACTCCGGCATTCTGCTGACGCACGAACTCAATCGCAGCAATCAGTGACCGTCGGGCAGCATGCATCGGCTGCTCACGCGGCGGAAATTTGAAACATCCGCCGGCAGTATCCTCGCTGTGCCAGGGGCAATCCGGATTACTCACAGACAGAGGCGTTGAACCACTTCCGCTATCCGCAAGAAGTTCAGTCACTTCGCTACCGTAGTCCATCATGAATTGGACATAGGTCTTATACCCGATGCGGTTTGTGTTGTTCCAAATCGAGTCCCATCCGGCTTCGGGATACGTATAGAAGTTCGGATTGTTGTAGTGATACATGTTGTCGATGCGAACGTCGGGAGGCAGATTCACATACTCGCGACCGCCGCGACGCGGGCATCCGCCGGTGTAGCTCACTGAACCGCATACTGCGAGTTCGGACCCGGCAACATCATCTGTTACGGGTCGCAACTGCGGCGGTTTTGTTTGAGATCGCTTAGCCCGCTGATCTTTAGTTGCGAGTTTTTGCTGCTTCGCTGTCAAGGGCCGACCGGCCGGGGGGCTGATTGGGTCATACCCGCCGCCGCCGCCCCAGTCTCCGCCCGAACCCGGATCATATGGCGGAGCATCACCGACCCATGCAGTCTCCATGATGTAGTCGATGTAATACTGCCAATAGTCGTAGTTCTTGCGAGAATCGGGCTGCGGCTTGCAGCACCCCAATACTCGCTTGATCTGATTGTCGATGATCCAGCGATAGCACTTCACACGCCGGACTTGCTCGCTATCGGAATTGACGATTCGATACCACTCGTCGATTTTGTCGCATGTCAACGGCCCATTGTCCTTCGTCATTTCTGCATAAGCGAACTCGCTGTAGCAGACGCCGAGCGGTTCGCCGATGTATTCCATTTCTCCGGGATACGTGCCGAACCCGAAATCATCATAGACAGCTTGCATCATTGCTGATGCGGTATCGCCGTAGCCCATTGGATTGAGTCGCTGGCGTATGAGATTCGTTGCCCATACGCATTCGGTATCGTCGTTCATTGATCCCGAGAGATCGACGACGAACACAATATCGCGAGGATTGACCATCGCGATCGCGGTCGTCGCCATATTAAACGATTTGTGATTAAGTACGGGCGCAATGAAGAGCGGCTTTTCGGTGACTCGGGTCGTGACTTTGACCGCATTGGGGTTCGTCGGATCGGCCTTAAACGAGCGATCTGTTAGGTTGAAGAAGCCGAGTTCAACATCACCGGAGGTGACGGTCACATCTTGCCCGCCAGCTCGATTCTTGTTGGCAATGGCATTTACTGATGCTTCAACAGCATTTCGCCCTTGCGAGAGATCGGTAATTCCGGCCAACGCTGCGCCGTCTGCGGCCGCTTGCAATTCGGTCTTCACGATGAGCATGTAGCCCGTATCAACCGTGAATGCGGCGAACGCAAAGACGATGATGATAAAGAAGGCGGCGAGTACAAGAATGGCGCCTTGACGATTTGTTGTTGATCGAGGCGCAACGTATCTACGGCGAATCAATTGGCCCATAATGATTCTCTTTCAAGCAGTAGCAGTGATAGCGGAAGGCTTTTGCCTCCCGCCAACGATAGCTCAGAAATTCGCCTCCGAGTGAGAAATGCCGCACTCTTCCGGAGCCCGATAGATTCGGACCGATTGGCAGTAGCTGATGTCGCTGCGATGTGCTCGCTGCGAGACTCGATGCATTGTGCCGGTTGTGCGACCTGACAAATCCCTTTCTCAGAGGAAGTGAGGAATTTGTCGAACCCCGTTCGGTTTTTGGTCCTCAGCAGGGCGTAGGTTTGCGGCGGCTACCTCGCCGCTTCGTCATGAATCCGAACTCGGTATTACCGTGAGGCACACATGCTGACGACGACTCGTCGCCGACTCTTACCCCCGACCCGCCGACTACGTATGACCGAACTCAATTCTGCTCCGACCCAATTGCGAGTCGTATATCACGGTCACGTTCAAGGCGTCGGCTTTCGCTATCGGACCAATGCCATTGCGCAGCGGTATCCGGTCAGTGGTTATGTGAAGAATCTCGCTGACGGCACGGTCGAAATGGTTGTCAGCGGACCTGAGGGGATCGTGAGGCGATTCCTCGGTGAGATTGATACTGCGATGAGCACCAACATCGAGCGGAAAGACGTCGCGGCGTTCTCCGGCATTGTCGATATGGCGGGCTTCGGTATCCGCCGCTGATGGGTGTCCCTTCTCGTGCTTCCGTTGAGGCGTTACGCAACCCGCTTCCGGCTTTCCGAAGAGTCTGTCTGCGTCGCATCGACTTTGAGTCGGCGCGGACTTTGAGTGCTTCTCATTCGTCTGACGGTTCCCATTCAGTTGCTCGGTTCGCCATCGCGATCCAGCGTGAGTTGTGAACTCGGTCTGAGTCGATTCGCCGTTGACGCTTTCTCGATACCGAATGTTGACGGCGTTTTCGGACCTTGTTTGAGAACCTCATCCCGCTGAGGTTCGGGATGTAATCCCAAGCTACTTGTCCGAACGAGTTCCCGAAGAGCACGGGCTAGAAGCCAATGCTACGACGGAGTTCGCAAAACGAGTGCGGAGTCGCTTTCAGGAAAGCCCTTTGAACAGTTCGCGTTTCTTCAACCGAGCAAACAAGGGGGCACGAGATGAAGCGTCATTGGATGTCGTTCGCGTTCATGTTGGGAGTTGCGGCTAACCCGTTCGCAGTGGCGCAAGAGAAGCCGCTTGTTGAGGCTCAGCCGGACGGGCTGATTGTCGCTGAAGCAGAAGAGTTTCAGCCTGCCGCGCCCGGCGGATGGCAAGCGAAGAAGTGGGGCGAAAACTACTACGCCGCGACCTTCGCGAACTCGTTCATCAGCCGCAAAGCCTTCCTCGGTGCCAGCGAGCAAGCGGATAACGTCCGAGCGGTGACTCGCGTGAAGATTCCGACGGCGGGGAAGTATCTCGTGCTCGTGCGGTATGAGGCGGCCTATCGCTTTGAGACGCAGTTCACGGTCGTCGTCGAGCAAGCCGGCAAGCAAGTCCTCAGTCGCCCCTATGGCGCCCGGAAGAATTTGAAAATTTGGGCCTTTAAGCAGGGGCTCAAAGATGAAATCGGATGGGACTGGGGCGCGACGGAGAACGTCGTTTGGGAGGGGCACGATGCCTATGCGGAACTGCAACCGGGCGAAGCAACGATCACTCTGATCGCGAACAAACAGCCGGAGCCGGCAGCTAAAAGAAACGTCGATCTCGTGATGCTCACGACCGACGAAGCGCAGGTGAAAACGCGACTCGAAAAGGAGAACTACCTGCCGCTCGACGGCATGCTCACTCAGTCGGGCGATGTTTGGCTGCGCGTCACGAATACCGGCGACAAGACGCTGAACTTCAAGAGCGGCGGAGCCCCTTCTGGCGGTAACTGGACCGAGCACTCGCCGTACTGGGTCCACATGCGGAACTGGAAGCCGATCACGGTGAAAGTCGAGCCCGGCCAAACAAGTGAATGGGTCGAGGTCGGCGGGTTGATGGATACGCTCAACGACGGCAAATGGCATTGGGTCGCAGACGGCAAATTCAAAGCGGAGTTCGGGCTTAAGAAGAGCGGTCAGATCGGCTCGCTCGCGACGTTTGAAGGAGCGGCCGGAGATCTCGTGCTCGCAGGCGATGCCGACACGCGCACCAGCAAGCGTCTCCGCAAGATCGACGCAGTGCTTTATGACCTGCTCGCCTATCTCAAGCAGCAATCACTGCCGGGGAAGACTCCGACGCGAACGCCGATCTTCGGCTCGACGTTTGAGCCAATGAAGGACGATCCGAAGCATGCAGCAGCAGTCGCTGAGTTCCGGTCGCTGTTCGGTATCTCTCAAGCAGACGGCAGCACGAGCGCGAAGGGGCGCGGCTATGTCGATGTTCGAGCCGTGCCGACCAACAAGTTGGCTGAGTACTGTCAGAAGCTCGGAGCCGACGCGCAGAACATCAAAGTGGTGAGTCTCGGTGACGAGATCGCTCTGCCGAATCCGCCCAATAACCCCGCAACGCATGCCGCCTTTCGCGAGTGGCTCAAAGCAAAGTCGCTCAAGCCGAGCGACATTGATCCGGCAGCGGGCGACGACTGGATGAAGATCGAATACGCGCCGCAGGCCGACAAGAAGACAAAGCCCGGCGCGTTCTATTGGTCGCATCGCTACCAATTCGATGCAGGCATCAAAGCGATCAAAGAGCGCACCGACATCTTGCGCCAGCACCTGCCGAATGCGGGCATCGGTGCGAACTACTCGCCGCACTACCCGAAGCAGCACATGTTTTTGGGCGAGGTTCACAAGTGGGCGACGATCTTCCGCGAGGACGGCATGACGCTCCCATGGGGGGAAGATTACATCTGGCAAGTCGGCGTCGGGTCGCCGCAAGTGAATGGCATCAATCTCGACCTCTTCCGCGCCGGTCTGCGCGGCAAGCCGGATCGGTCGATTCACTACTACGTGATGCCGCACTCGCCGAACAACACTCCGAGTATGTGGCGCCGGCTCTTTTATCAGTCGCTCGCGCACGGCATGAAGCAAGTCAACCTCTTCGAGTTCCGACCGGTGCAAGTGGCTTACACCGAGAACCACTGCTCGGATCCGGCGCAGTACGCGATGATCCTCAAGAGCTTCCGTGAACTCGGCGGCTTCGAAGATCTCGTTCAAGACGGGCAAGTCCGAGCCGCCGAAACCGGTCTTTGGTTTAGCGAGACTGCCGACGTTTGGGGCGACTCGCAGGGGGCTTTCGCAGCGGCAAAGAGATTGCTCTATCTCGGCATTCGCAACCGGCAATTGCCGCTCGACTTCCTCATCGAACCCGACGCGATTGATGGCACGCTGTCGAAATACAAGCTGCTCTTCCTCACCGATCGGCATGTGAGCCGCGCGGCGAGTGAGAAGATCGCTGCATGGGTCAAAGCCGGGGGGCAACTCGTCGCAACCGCCGGTGCCGGTCAACGCGATGAACTCGATCGTCCGAACGATGTGCTGCAAGCGGTGCTTGGCATTAAGGAGAACGAACTGCATGCTCCTGAAGACAAGCAGTTCTTCTATGAGAAGCAGGATCTGCCGTTTGCCGAGCCGCTTGAAACAATCGCCGCGATGAAGAACGAAGCCGTCATCGCTGCGAAGAGCAAGGTGACGCTCGCAGGAGCGACCGCTCGCACGGCCTTCAACGACGGCACGCCCGCTGTCACGAATCATCCGGTCGGCGCAGGTAATGCAACTTACATTGCCTATCTGCCGGGCCTCGGCCTCTACAAGCCGGCGATTCCGAAGAAGCCGATTGATCGCGGCTCGACCGAAGACGCGCTGATTCATTTCATGCCGACCGAGTTGAGCGCGGCGGGACTCGAACTGCTCGATCAAACCGTCGCTGCGAGTAAGGTCGGCAAGCCAGTCGACTGCTCGGCTCCGTTCGTCGAGTCAACGATCATCACGGCGAAGACCGGCTCGCTGATCCCGCTCATCAATTGGACGCGAACGCCGATCGCCGGACTGAAAGTGACGCTCGATGCGGGACTGTCCGGCAACAGCATCACGCTCGCGAGCGGCGGCAAAGTCAGCGTGCAGAAGGACGGGAGCAAACATGTCGTAACGCTCGATCTTGATGTCGCAGATGCGTTGATCGTGCGTCCTATGCACTTCACAGGCCAATCGCGCTAATTACCCAATTTGCCAAGATGTCCCGGAGTGCACGCTGGCCCTGCTATAAACTGCCCATCCGGGCTTCTTGAGCAACGAATTAGACCCCGGCTGCGCGGGGTCTAATTCTCTATTTGTTTTGTGCCATCTCAGTAATCAGGTAATTCCTGACGCACGAGTCCATTCGACTAATTTGTGTAATCCAAATTCCTTGAGTAGCAGGCTGCTCAAGCCAAAGCGGCAGCAGGCTGCCGCAGTTCATGTGGATGTAAGAATTATTCCTTCGGCTTCTTTGGCGGTCCATCCGGCACGACGTTGTTGAGGTTCGAGTAATCGACACGAGCCTTGCCATCAGGCGGGCTCTTCACGACGTGCCGGAATAGCACCGTGTTGTCGAGATCGATGTCGTTCGTCCAAATGAACTTTGCCCCTTTGAAGTCATGCTCGAAGTA
>CAZNMS010000059.1:0-16751 GCA_964573505.1 uncultured Planctomycetaceae bacterium
AAAAGCCGTTGAACCCCCGACGCAAGGTCGGGGGCGTTTAAATTACAGTCTCGGAGAGTCAAGCTACGACTACAGGCTCCTCGCAAAACGCAGACGACGGCCGAGACCGGCCATCCTACGCGCCAGCGTCAATCGCGCGCGGCTGCGATGACTGCTTCCAATCCACAAACGCGACGACCTCGCGGATGAAGTGAAAGCCCTTTTCTTGCTCGGGACTCGGTGCGAGACACCAATCCCACTGCTGATCGGGTTCGAGCAACTGAGTGCCGTAGAGGATGCTCCAACGATCGACGACATCTCCGCCGAGCGACACCTTCTTTGCCGCAACGTCGGTGACGAGCGTCACCAGTCCCGGCAGCCGCTTTAGGTAATCGAGATGCGCAGCAACGAGGTGCTTGCCGAACGCGCGTGCGACATCCGCCGAACGAGCTTTCGTCAGCAAGCGATCCGGGATCACCGGCAGTTGCGAGAGCAGATTCACCGAGATCGTGAGATCGAGCCGAGAGTCATCAACAAAGCGCATCGGTCGAGACGCCGGTAACTCAGCAAGCGGTTCATGGACGCAACGATGGACGTCGTTGATGACTTCTGTGACGTCATGCGTGATGAGCTTCACGTTCGGAAACTTGCGCACGGCCAGCCGACAGTGCCACGGATGGACGATGTCGACGAGCAGCACTTCTTCAAACTGCCGAGACAGTTCTTTGAGCGGAATGTCATGCAGCAGTCCGGCACCAAAGAGCGCGACCTTGCGTTTCATCGAGCAACGGCGAACGGCTTCCTCGATGACCTCGCGCGTGCGAATGAGATGCGGCGCCCATGCTAACTCGCACCGCAGATACCGACCGCGAACGCGAGCCCCCGACGTCACATACCCGAGCCGCTTCGCCGCCCATGAGCACGGAGTGAAAAGCTGTCGGAAAAATTCCATCAACATGAGTCGCCTCTCGCTCCGCGACAGAGCGTCTTCACCAGTTGCTTGCCGTCGTAGCTTGACTCTCTGAGTCGAGCAGCATTGATCAAGATGTTCGACTCCCAAAAGCAGGCTAAGCCCGCAACCCAAAGGAATACGCGAATCCGGTGACGTCTCCTCCGCGTCCTTCGTTCCTCTGCGGTTGATCAAATCGGACGATGAACCGCAGAGGAGCGAAGACCGCTGAGTGTTGGATGCAATCCGCCATCAAACGATCCGTGCATGACGCGCCGAAGCTACGAAGAAGCTTCAATGTCTGATCCGTGTGAGAAACATCCGTGTGAGTAAGGGCGGACGAAACCGCTCTCTCTTGCGATTACTCACACGGATATTTCCCACACGGATGAAGACGAGTGCCGTTCCAACGCGAGTCGCGAGCAATCCAGAAACGGCACATCGACAACAACTTGTCGATCCGCTCGCCGTAAGTGCCTACGCCAAACGCTCGTCGAACAATTCGCTCGACTCGGAGAGTCAAGCTACGGCAGCAGTTTCTTCACTTGCTCGTCGGTCAGAGCGTGCTTCCACAGACGGACGTCGTCGATCACTCCGTCCATGAATTCGCCTTTGCCCGTATTGCCGATCGTCATTGTGAGGCCGGGACGCATGAGGCGCGGTTCGCCGGTGAAGGGGATCGTCTTCTTGCGATCGGCGTCGAGATACAGGCGGCACTCCTTCTTCTCGTTGTCGATGACGAACGTGATCAAGTACCAGCGCTCAATTGCGAGGTCGCCGCCTTCTCCGTTCGAGCCGACGTCGTTCTTGTAGAAATTGATCGCGGTGTTGATCCACTTCGTGCCGTCGCCAATGTCGCCGTGAACTTTGTCGGTATTCACCTTCATGTCGAAGCTGTTCTCGCCGCCCAATCGCGTGCCGAGGATGCCCGAGAACGTCGGCTCCTTCGTCAGCCAGACCCATGCAGAAGCGGTGAAGGTGCCGATCTCGAAGTCGGGTGAGTACGGAATTGTTACATGCTGCTGCTTCGCTCGATCGAACAGCAAGCCCTTGCCGAACTTGCCCGCTCGCGTCGTCGCGCCCTGAACGATCCCGTGATGCGAGCCGATGCTGTCGCGTGCCTCTCCGTCTCCGTCTTCGAACATCCAATGCGCGATCGGAGTCGGCACGCCGGGAATTTGAACTGACGGCGGAGCCGCGATTGGCTTCTTCAAGCCCGATTGAATTAGCGCAATCAAGTCCGCCACTTCTTCCGGGCTGCATGTGTTGAAGAGCCCGATCGGCATCAGCGAAATCTTCGAAAGTTGCATCTCGGTGATGTCTTTGCGGGCGAACGTCCGCACGTCCGCCGGTGCGTAGAGGTTCGGCTGAATCTGCACTTTGTCAGCGTCGCTGCCGACCAATCGGCCCGTCATGACCGTGCCGTCTTCGAGTTCCACAATCGTTGCCGCGTATTGGTCGCTGACGACTTTGCTCGGCTCGACAACGTGCTCGATCAGTTCGCGCGCTGAGAACTTATTCGCCGCAAGAGTGAGGTCCGGCCCCGTCACTCCGCCTTCGCCTCGGAAGAGGTGACAGGCGAGACAACCGGTTTCGCGATAGAGCTGCTTTCCGCGTTCGAGACTGCGGCCTGCTTGTAACAATTCTTTCACTTCGCCGAAGAGTTCGTCGGTCTGCCAGTTCTTGACGAACAGCCGCGATGCGAGCGGCGGTTCCGGACGCACTTCCGGTGCGGCGTCTAAGACCGACTTGAGTTCCGCTTTCTCAGCGTCGCTCAGTGAGGCGACTGCGTCCTTGCGAATGTCAGCGATGAACTTCTGCAGGTGCCCGGCCTTATGGAATTTTTCCAACAGGAACCAGCGGAAGAATTTTTCTTTCGTTCCCTTCGGCCATTCACCGGCAATGAATCGCAAGCTCACGGCAAAGCTCATCTGCTCTTCTTGTGAGGCCGCTCGTTCAAACAGCGGGAAGATCAACTTCGCCGCCAGCGGCGACTTCCAACGCACGAGCAGTTGCGCGACTTCGGCGTTGTAGCGCTCGTCCGTCGCCGGCAGGCTGCGGTGCAATTTTTCTAACAGCTTCGTTTTGAGTGCAGCTTCCGGGTCGCCCAATCGGACCGCCGCCACTTGCAGAGCACGGATCGCGTCGAGCTTTGTTTCGTCATCGAGTTTGCTGACGACGATCGAATCCCAATGAGCGAAGACCGCGTCCTTATCCGCCGTCTGTTCGAGTCGCGAGAGAGCAAGCACGGACTGCACGATCGCGCGCGGTTGAGCGAGCTTGAAGGCGCGTGCCTTCCAATCGTTCGCCGCTCGAAACTCAAGCAGCGTCCGCGCTGCGGAGCGAATGAAGCGGTCATCATGAGCGAGATGTTCGAGAGCAAGATTCGTCCCTTCGTCGCCCGATGCGTGATAGAGACCTTCGAGCTTCTGCCGCAGTGCTCGAAGCTGCGAGGGAGTGAGCGGCACGGCGCTAGCCGCCGGTGCCGTCGTATTTGCAGCGAGCGTCTTCTGGCTCACATCATCCGCACCGGCGGCTAGCGCCTTGCCGCTCATCTCATAGATCACGCGATAC
Organism: uncultured Planctomycetaceae bacterium; assembly: GCA_964573505.1. Lineage (GTDB taxonomy): Bacteria > Planctomycetota > Planctomycetia > Planctomycetales > Planctomycetaceae > AM-0621. Next base: position 3,503 of record CAZNMS010000059.1, read on the forward strand.
AGCGCGCTGTTCGAGCGACGGCTGCCGCCGCAGAAATACATCGCTCCGTCAGTGCCGACCGCGATGTCAGTCGGCTTAATGCCGCGACCTTCGAGGAACGTCTCTTGCCGCCCGGCATACGTTGAACCGGTCTCTTTCAGATGCACCGCATAAAGCTTTCCGTAGGTCCAATCGGCAATAAAAAGTGCATCCTGATAACGAGCAGGGAACTTCGCGCCGTAACCGAACGCGACTCCGGTCGGGCTGCCTCGCCCAATGTTGATGACCGGCGGCAATGAGTCCGCGTAGTACTCGGGCCACTTGCCCGACACGCTGCGCCAACCCCATTCGCTCCCATCAACGACATGACACACGCGCGTCGGTCGGTACCACGGCATGCCGAGATCCCATTCCATATCGGCGTCGTAAGTGAAGAGCTCGCCGTCTCGGTTGAAGGCCGCGTCGTATTGGTTGCGCAGCCCCGAGCTGATCAACGTCCACTCTTTGCCATCGGGCGTCATCCGCGCGATGTAGCCTGCCGGAGCACCGGCACCGCTCATGAAGCCATGACCGTTGAGCTTCGGCAGAGTCAGATCGTCCTTCCAAATTGGCGGAATCTGATAGTGCTGAAACTCGGTCGGTCGCGTTGAATTGCCGCAGACGACAGTGATCGACTTCTTATCGGGAGAGAGCAGCAGCGCATGCGGCCCGTGATCGCCGCTGCCATGAATCTTGCGCAGCAGTTCGACCGAATCGAGCACGTCATCTCCGTTCGTGTCGCGCACGCGATAGACGCCGGAGCCCGTGCCATAAACGCCTTCTTGGCACACCATCACATAGAGACTGTCGAAGGCCCAAAGCAGACCGTTCGCATGACCGACAGGCAGATTGATCGGCTCGATCTTCGCCGTTGACGGGTCCGCGCCGATTGCTGGTGGAGTAATTCTTACCATTCCGCCGCCCGCATCCGACGCAATCAGCCGACCTTTCGGATCAGCACACATTGCAACCCATGAGCCTTCGTCGTCATCGAGCGCATGCAGCAGTTCGACCTTGAAGCCTTCGGGCACAGTGATTTGATCGGGCGGACAAATCGCCGGTCGCAGAGTCGCAAAGGCATCGCCCTTCGGCCCTTTGCCGTAAGCCCAAACTTCAGGAGCGGCTTCAGCCTTTGCCGTCGGCTCGCGCAGCATGCCCCAAGAGCCGTTGCTTTCGAGTCGACGTCGAGTGCCATCGTTCTCCGCGACGATCAACGTCACGAGCACTGCTCCGCCCTTCGTCTCAACCCGGAGTTTGTTGTCACCAGCAGTCAGTTGTTTCTGCAGATCGACTGCCTGCGGCGCCTTTGCCTCACCGGCAATCTTGAGTGCCTCACCATTGATGAGCACCTCGCAACCATTCGTCGCAGCAACCTTCAACCGCGCACTGGACGGAGCACGTTCCAACTTGAACTCGCTCTCAAACACAACGGGCTTGAGATCGGCCTTTGCAGCGTCATCCGGCGGAGCGACTCCAATCCAAAACAGCTTTGAAGGCTCCGTATTCTTCGGCAGCAACTCGGCACCGTTGACCGATGCAAGCTGCCCGATCGCAGCGAGAACTACTAACAACGAGACGTACTTCATGAGGGCTCCTGAGTTGTTGAGATTGAGCAAGCACCGACGACGATCCGAGCGCGGCCATTGCGAATGAGAATTCCGAATGAGATTGGTGCATCTCCGCGAGTCGCTCCGAGGCTGGCGTGATGAAAACATCGCCCCCGGCCTTGTGCCGGGGGCTTGACGGCCTTTGCGCAAGTTCGAATGAGTTCGAATTCGACTGGCGCAGAGGCCGTTAAACCCCCGAGGTGAACTCGGGGGCGAAGTTTTCATCAGGCCACTCTGAGGATGTAACGAAATCGCCACTGGGCTTGTCCCAGTGGTTCAACGGCTTTTGCGCTACTCGACATTGTCCTAACTCGTAGTAGCGCAGAAGCCGTTGAACCCCCGACGCGAGGTCGGGGGCGATTCATTCATAGCCTCTCCGCGCCGTTATTCGCGCGTCACGAACTCGTCGAGATTGAGCAGCACGTTCGCGGTCAGCGTATAGGCCGCGAGTTCTTCGAGGCTGAACGTTGCGTTCGGCTTTGACTCGCCGACTTCGAGCAGTTGCTTTGCGGCGTCCTTATTGATGCTGAAGCGACTGAGATCCGCCGTCACGCCGGCCACTAAGAGTTCCACTTCTCTGCTTGTCGGCTTGCGACCAGTCGTCAGCCGGAAGCCGAACGCGAGTCGCTCGGCAGCGGTCGCACCGCCTTCATTCAGCATTCGCTCGGCGAGCTTCTTCGCGGCTTCGACATACGTGACTTCATTCAGCAAGACGAGTGCTTGCAGCGGCGTATTGGTGCGCGATCGTTTGACCGTGCAGATCTCGCGACTCGGCGCATCGAAGAGCAACATCGACGGCGGCGCGGCCGTGCGTTTCCAAATGGTGTAGAGCGTGCGGCGATAGAGTCCCTCGCCGGTCTCGTGCTTGTAACCGCGCAAGTCACCGTAGCGACTCGTCTCGTCCCAAACTCCGTCGGGCATATAGGGCCGCACGCTCGGACCGCCGAGCTTCGGCACTAAGAGACCGCTCACCGCGAGTGCTTGATCGCGAAGCTGCTCTGCTGACAAACGGAAACGCGGCCCTCGCGCCAGCAAGCGGTTGTCGGGATCAATCGCGAAGACGGCGGATGTATTAGTTGTTCCCCTCGCGTTCGCGGTCTGCGCAACAGCACCGCCGAAGTCTGAAGCGACCGTGCTTTGCCGATACGTCGCGCTCATCACGAGCAGCTTCTGCATTTGCTTCATGTTCCAACCGGATTGCATGAACTCGGTCGCGAGCCAATCGAGCAACTCGGGATGCGACGGCCAGTCGGCTTGCGATCCGAAGTTCTCGGTCGTCTTCACGATGCCTGTCCCGAAGAACTTCTCCCATGCGCGATTCACCCAAACGCGCGCAGTCAGCGGGTTCGCCGGGTCGACCATCCAACGCGCAAGGCCGAGTCGGTTCATCGCTTGTCCCGCAGGCAGAGGCGGGAAGACCGACGGCAAGCTCGCTTCGACCTTATCCCCGCGCCGGTCGTATTGGCCGCGAATGAGCAAGAACGCATCGCGCGGCTTATCCGTTTCGCGCATCACCATTGCGGTCGGAGTGTTCTTCGTCGCGCTCTCGCGCTTTGCCTTCAACGCCGCGACAGCCGCCTCAGCTTTGCGAATCGGGCTATCGACGTTCGCGCGAAAGAACGTCTCGATCTCAGTCTTCTGCTGCGGAGTGCGCTGCGCCAATTCAGTCTCAAGCGCTGCCTTCAATGACTCCGGAAACTTCGCACCGTCGAGCTTCACAGTGCTCGGCGGCAGCTTCGTTGTTGAGAGACGGAAGCGACCGATGTTGTGCTGACCGAGTGCTTCGTGATGCAGCGCCACAGTGAGCGTCGCACCTTCGGGCACAGAGAGCAGTTCTCCGACAATGAACATCGCGGTCGTCGGATCGCGGCGCGTCGGACCATCAACCGCCCATCCGTTTTGATGGCTGCCATCAAGCGTGAGCCCGATCTCCCATCCTTTCTGCGAATAGGTTGCTTCAGCTCGCTTGAAGGTCGCTTTCAACGGCTCCTTCAAACTCGGAGCAGAGATCTCAGCAGTGACGCGCGACAACACAAAGTTGCCATTCGAGAAACGACCGAGCGATTGATTCGGCAAGCTCGCATCCGGCAAGCACTCCAACAGCACTCCCGAAAAGCCGCCCGCTGAGATTGGCCCCGTCACGGTGTAGACGTCATGCGCCGGATTCGGGCCGCTCGCGAGATACGACCCGTCGGCTTGCTTCGTCAGCTTCGCACCGCCGGCCGATTTGATGTCCTGAACTACGAGCGACTGCCATACCGCAGCACCGTCGGCATTGAGGGTTGCTTTGAAGCCCGGCTCCCATGCAGCGATCAGCTCGGGGAGCTTCTTCAGTTCGTCCGTCACTCGCGTTTCAGCGGCTTTGATCTCGGAGTCAGCGCTCGCGAGAAAGGCTTCTTGCTCGGCCGTCGGGACGGGAATCGTCGGCTCGGTATTCTTCGACTCGCCCTGCAACGTGCCGCTCTCGGTCACGTTATTGAAGAAGGCAAAGAGACCGTAGAAGTCCTTCTGACTGATGGGGTCGTATTTGTGGTCGTGACAGCGGCAGCAGTTGAGCGTCAGCGCGAGCCATGTCATGCCCGTTGTCTCAACGCGATCAATCACCGTCTCGACGCGCCACTCTTCGGCGATGATGCCGCCTTCACCATTGAGGCGATGATTGCGATTGAAACCCGTCGCGACGATCTGCGAACGAGTCGCATTCGGCAGCATGTCTCCCGCCAGTTGCTCAACGGTGAATTGATCGAACGGCATGTTGTCGTTGAAGGCTTTGATGACCCAGTCGCGCCACGGCCAATGAAAGCGGCTGCTATCAACTTGAAAGCCATTGCTGTCGGCGTACCGCGCGAAGTCGAGCCACTGCATCGCCATTCGCTCGCCGTAATGCGGCGACTGCAAGAGCCGATCAACGACCTTCTCATAAGCCTGCGGCGAGTTGTCTTTGAGGAAGTCATCCACTTCTTTAATCGTCGGCGGCAAGCCGGTCAGATCGAGCGACACGCGCCGAATCAGCGTCTCCTTCGAAGCCTCTTTGGCCGGAGTCAGCTCGTTGCTCTGCATCTTCGCGAGCACGAATTGGTCGATCGGATTCTTCGCCCAGTGCTTGAGCGAAGCAGGAGCAGCGGGCACATCCGGGCTCGTCGGAGTGATGAAGGCCCAATGGCCCTGATACTCAGCACCTTCTGCGATCCACTGCTTGAGCAACGCAATCTCGCGCGGCTTGAGCTGCTTGCCACTCGATGCCGGCGGCATGAGTTCGTCTTTGTCCGTCGCGACGATGCGCCGCACGAGCTCGCTCGCATCGACTTTACCGGCAACAAGAGCCGCCTTACCCGACTCTGCCGGAGCGAACGCATGCTCCTTCACATCGAGCCGTAGCTTGCCCTGCCGCTGCTTCTCATCTGGGCCATGACATTGAAAGCAGTTGTCCGACAGGATCGGGCGGATGTCGCGATTGAAGCTCACTCGCGGCGCCGCAGCATCGACCGAGTGTTGATGTAATAAAAACGTCAACGCGAACAATGCACCGACAAAGCCGGCGCGAAGTTGAATGAGCACGTTGCAGTCTCCGAATGAACTCTGAAACAGAAACGCGGTACAACCGCAATTGCCCGTAGCCGAAATCGTCAGATTTCGAAGCCGATGCGACTGAGTCCGAAGTCTCACGACTTCGGCTACTAATGCTGCGCACCGCGCTGAAGTAATGGCCCCAGCATCAAATCGCGGATCGTGCTACTTCGCCGCCATCTGTCGAATCAGCGACTCAAAGTGCCCCGCCATATCGCGAAGCTGCAAGACGCGCGAAGCCGCACCAATCAACGTCGCTGCTTTTGGCATGCCGTAGACGACGCAGCTCTCTTTGTCTTGAGCCACTGTGTGCCAACCGACCTTTCTTAGGTCGAGCAAGCCTTGAGCGCCGTCGTCGCCCATTCCTGTCAGCAAGGCCGCGACGCAGGGAGTCGCCCAATGTTGAGCGAAGCTCTGAAACAGCACGTCGACCGAAGGCTTATAAGGACTCAGGATTGGGTCGAGGGTGTAACCGAGAGTACCTGCCTTCCGAAGCTGCAAGTGCTGCGCGCTATTCGCAATCAGCACGGTGCCTTTCTCCGGCACATCGCCATTCAACGCCAGTCGCACTTTGAGCCGACATCGGTCATTGAGCCATGTGGCCAATTCCCCGACGAACTCTGCGCCAATGTGCTGAGCGATGATGATCGAGCCGGGGAAGTCTTCAGGAAGCTGACAGAGAATGGCTTCAAGCGCCGGCGGTCCGCCGGTCGAAGCACCGATCAAAAGGATCGGCGGCGCATTCAAGAACTGCTCTGAAGCAATCGCGCGCTGAGCGGCGGCCGCTGCTGCTGCGAGTCTGAGTCCCGAATCTCCGGTCGCTCGTTCGGACGCGCTGCGATGAATCGCCTTGAGAATCGTGCTGTCACTGGCAGTCGTCGAACGCGACATCTTGATCCGCCGCGCGACTCCGTCGACCTTCGCCAATTTCGCGAGCAGTTCTGCTCCGGCCTTTGCGGGACTCTCGCCAGTCAGTGCCGGAGTCATGACCGCATCGAACGCTCCGTAACCCAGCGCCTGACAGACGAGCGAGAAGTTGCGAGCGACATCTCCCGTGACAACCAGAATGGGGCACGGAGCCGATTGCATGATCCGCTGAGTGGCTTCAGCGCCATCCATCGTCGGCATCACAAGGTCCATCAAGATCACATCAGGACGGTCTGCGCAGGCTTTCTGAACTGCTTCTGCTCCGTCCTTCGCGATCCATGCGATCTCATGTGACGGCTCTGTTTGAACCACTCGTCGCAGGACTTCGACTGCGATTAATTGGTCATTGACGATTGCAACTCGCACTTCCGCATCCTTGTTGGTTCGACTGCCGATTGGCCGGTCGGGTGAGTGTCGTACTAGCGGGGCGGGGATGCTGGCGAATCATCAGTGCATAAGACAGCGAGCACGATGCCCGTCGAGCGAGGTAATCCCAGTAGCATGGACTTCCAGTCCGTGCGGTTCTGACTGGAAGACTCAGAAGAGTCGCCGACGCCCGAGTTCGGAACATCGAGCAACGGGCGGTATTGGGGCGGCGACGCCGCATGGCGCGAAGTTGATCGGCAGTGGTAACGAATTCAGTCGCGCAGTTGATTCCACTCTCGAATGCGTCGGACGAGTTCCGTCACTTGATTGTCGAGATCCAACATCCCGGCACTGTTCTCTTTGGTGATGTGAGGCACGATCGCTTCAGCGAGTTGCGGCTTCTTATCGCGATATCGCTTGCCGAGTCCCGGTTCCATCTTGTCGAGAGCTTCGAACACATCTTCGTACGGCGCCCGCTCATCAAGCTTTAGACCACTTCGCCATGTTTCAAAGGCGGCGTTCGGAATGTAGTTCTCGATCTCGCGTCCCTGCGTGACCCATGCCATACCGCCCATCGAAGTGATCTCTTTTTCGATTCGCCGCTTGGTTCCATTAACCGGGGTTTGCTCTTCTCGCTTGTCGCTGTCGATCACGACGCAGGCATGTCTCGCCAGTTGCAAGATCGGGATTCCCGAACCTGCATCGTCCGGCGAACCAGCATCAAGATGCGCCAGCAAGCGACCTCCATAGAACACACATTGGTAGTGCGTGCCTTCTTTCAATTTGCCTTCGCTCCACAACCAGATCCAGTGATTGAGATAGATCCGATCGGATGGACCTTCGACCCAAATAATCGAGTTGGCTTGCAACAGGTCGCTGGCACGCACGTCGAGATCGTCAAGCACGCCCTTGTTGTCGATGTAGGTATTTGCGGTTGTGGCAGTCGCTGATTTGCCGTCGTGCCGCACGTGAACGATCTGAGCGTCTTTGTCTCTCGCGAACAGGTCGATCATTGCGCTCGAATGCGTCGTCAAGAAGACGGGGAATTTTTCCTTACACGCTTGCTCGCGGATGAAGAGCAACAACCGGCGCAGCAAAGACGGATGCAAGTTGTTTTCAAGCTCTTCGAAGGCGAAGACATAACTGGAGAGCGGCTTCTCTTCGGACTTTGGAACCAACAGCAGGTTGATCAGCACGAGCATCACGGTCTTCAAACCGCTGCCAGACTCGGAGAGCGCAATCCGTCCTTTGTGCTCTTCTTCGAGATGTATTTCCCAAGGGCCCTTGTCGCCGATCTGATGACACCGAATTGCGGTGAAGCATGCATCGGGAGCCAACACATGGTTAATCGCCGACAGTAATTGCCCTTCCACGAGATCATGATCTAAGGATTGCTGATTGATGTAATTCTGAATGATGTTTGTGGCACCATTTCCAGTAGCCGAGACGTTGAGTTCGGCCTTAGCGACTTCCGAGATGATGTCTCGCTCTGCCGAGACTCTCCTAAACCCTCGTTTTTCAAGGGGATTGGACAACCCCGCAACTAGGTTTCGGGCAAACCGTTCATCAAGCCCTACCTTGAGCCGAGCAAGCCGATCGAGTGCATCTGACGAGTACTTGTAGGCAACGATTGATTCTGAATACCCCTGCCCGCCTCGCTCCCATTTCAAACGAGTTCCAACCGTGTACCTGCCAAACATCCAAGGATTAGCGAAGTCTTCGAGGCCATCCATCCAACGGTCCTCTGGAAACGCCTGTCGCGCCACATGCTCTGTAACAATTCCGCCAAGGATCACTCGGGGGCAACTACGAGCGTGCCAATATGATTTCGGAAACGACTTGAACTCGACGGTTAGGTGCTGAATCAAGACAAGCAGTGCCGACTTCCCTGAGTTGTTCCGTCCAATGATGACATTGATCGGCTTGATCTCGTCGAAGCCCTGCGGTTCGCTTCCGAAGCACTTGAAGTTCGCGGCCTTGCATGAGAAGCCGTCGAAGCTCGAATCCAATGGCATGCAACTCTCCTGATTTCTTCTACTCGTCCATTTCGGGATCGTCCCAACCGGCAGGACCGGCGACATTGCAGAACGTCTTGTAAGCAACGGACGGATGAGTCTCATCTTCTGCTGAGTCTCGCAATTCATCGAAGACATCCGCGCGGATCACGACAACTTCTAATTCGTCGTCAACGAGTCGCAGACGAATCGCTTCGCCCGACTTCACGGCGCGAAGTTGATCAGCAGTTAGTGTCATTCTTCTTCCTCGTTCAGAGACGGCCGGGTGTTCTGAGTGACACCCCGCAAAACGTGATGCGGCGACTCGCGGTGAAATTCGTCGAACGTAAGACTCCGAAAACCGCTGCGTAAAGTTGCGAGGACTTTAAATTACATTCAGAGCGAAAGGTCTTGCTCATGACGCTTTGGAAATGGTCGGTCGGTTATTCGGTGCTGCTCTCGATGAGCGCGAGTGCGATTGCTCAAGAGGCCGGGAGTGCGAAGGATCGCGCGGCGGAGATTCTTAAGGCGACCGGGATTAGGGGCGGCATTGTTGTGCATCTCGGGAGTGAGGACGGGGAACTCACGGCCGCGCTGAAGGCTAATGACAGCTATCAGGTGCAGGGGCTTGATGCGGATGCGGAAGATGTGGCGAAAGCTCGGAAGAATATTCGCGCGAAGGGCGTTTATGGGCCGGTTTCGGTGGATCGGCTCAACGGCACCGAGCTGCCTTATATCGACAACTTTGTGAATCTCGTTGTCGGCGAAGAGATGAGCGGCGTCTCGCAGGATGAGGTGCTGCGCGTGCTCGCTCCCAATGGGGTCGGGTATCTCAAGCAGGACGGGAAGTGGAACAAGATCGTCAAACCGTGGCCGAAGCAGATCGACGATTGGACGCACTACTTTCATGACTCGACCGGCAATGCCGTTGCGCACGACACCGTTGTGGACCTGCCAGAACGATTACAGTGGGTCGGTAGTCCTCGTTACAGCCGGCATCACGATCGCATGGCGAGCATGAGCGCACTCGTCAGCGCCAAAGGGCGCATGACTTACATCATGGATGAGGGCTCGCGCATCTCGATTCAATTGCCGTCGAAGTGGCAGATCGTGTCACGCGATGCGTTCAATGGCACCGTCTTGTGGCGACGCGCGATCGAGAAGTGGCACAACCAAATGTGGCCGCTCAAGAGCGGGCCGACTCAGTTGGCTCGGCGTTTGGTCGCGGATGATGAGCATGTCTATGTCACGCTCGGCATCAAGGAAGCCGTGAGTCGGCTCGATGCAGCGACCGGCGAAACGCAGCTTGTCTATGAATCGACAAAGGGCGCGGAAGAGATCGTCTTGAGCAACGGCGTGCTCTTCAGTCTCGTGAATGTGAATGCTTCGGAACTTGATGAGTTCGCTCCGAAGTTGAATACCGGAGATCAAGGCCGCGTCGCGAATGAGTTCAACTGGAACGAAAGCCCGCGCGAGATTCATGCGCATGATGCGGCGACGGGGAAGCGATTGTGGCGCATCGAAGGCACGATCGTTCCGCTGACGATGTCGGTCAGCGAACAGCGACTCGTGTATTCGAATGGCAAAGAACTCATCAGCCTCGACCGCGCGACCGGCAAGCAACAGTGGAAGAGTGAGCCGACCAATCGTCGCAAGAATTTGCCGTTCCACTTTGCTCCGCGATTGGTGCTGCACGGCGATGTCGTCCTGCATGCCGGCGGGGACGGGCGCATGCAGTCGTTCTCGGCAGTCGACGGCAAGATGTTGTGGGAGTCAGAGCACGCTCCGAGCGGCTATCAGTCGCCTCAAGATTTGATCGTCACCGGCGGGCTCGTTTGGGTTGCTCCGACGACAAGCGGTCGCGACTCGGGCATCTTCACCGGACGCGATCCGAAGACCGGCGAGGTCAAACAGAAGTTCTCGCCGGACATCGACACCTATTGGTTCCATCATCGCTGCTACATCGCGAAGGCGACGGATCGGTTCTTGATCCCGTCGCGAACGGGCATCGAGTTCGTCGACTTCAAGGCTCAGCATTGGGACATCAACCATTGGGTACGCGGCGGGTGTTTGTACGGAGTCATGCCGTGCAACGGGCTGCTCTATGCCCCGCCGCATGACTGCGCGTGCTATCCCGAAGCGAAGCTCTACGGCATGAACGCGCTCGCTCCGGCACTACGAAAGCCGTTGCCGAAAGAGGTCTCGGAGGAAGGCCGCCTTGAAAAGGGACCGGCCTTCGAAGCGATCACCGAACGCGATGCGGCGGCTGATGAGTGGCCGACTTATCGGCACGACAACGCTCGCAGCGGTTACTCCGGTCAAGAACTGGCGAAGGACATGAGCCTTAGCTGGGAATTAAAATTACCGGGCCGGCTCTCGGCGTTGACGGTTGCAGATAAGAAAGTGTTCGTCGCGCAGATTGATCAGCACACGTTGCATGCGCTCGATGTGGCGGACGGCAAATCGAATTGGACGTTCACGGCGGGAGGTCGCATCGACTCCCCGCCGACGTATTGGAAAGGCCGCGTGTTGTTCGGCTCGGTCGACGGTTGGGTCTATTGCTTGCGCGCGAAGGATGGACAACTCGCATGGCGATATCGAGCAGCTCCGTTTGATCGACGACTGGGTTCGTTCGAGCAAATCGAATCGGTCTGGCCGGTGCATGGCTCGGTGCTCATCGAGAAGGATGTCTTGAGCTTCGTTTGCGGTCGGTCGAGCTTCCTTGATCGAGGTATGAAATATTACAGACTCAATCCGCGCACGGGGGAGAAGATCTCAGAGACCGTGATGGATGATCGCGACCCGCAGACGGGCAAAGACATTCAAGAGAAGTTGCAGACGTTGCAGATGCCCGTCGGTTTGAACGACCTGCTGTCGTCGGACGGCGAGCACATTTATCTCCGCTCGCAGAAGTTCAACGACAAGGGCGAGCGAGTCGACTTCGGCATCGTCTCGGGCAATGCCGAAGTGCAAGGCGGGACTCAGAAGGGTCCGGGGCGGCACTTGTTTGCTCCGATGGGTTTCCTCGACGACTCATGGTTCCATCGTTCGTATTGGGTCTACGGCAAGAACTTCGCAGGCGGTCACAACGGCTACTATCAAGCGGGCAAGTACACACCGTCGGGACGCATCCTCGTCTTCAACGACAAAGACGTTTTCGGCTACGCGCGGCAGCCGCAGTACTACCGCTGGACGACGCCGCTCGAGCATCAACTCTTCTCGGCCAGTCGCGAAGCGGTCGGTGATGCTCCGACGGGTGCTGGTGCTCCCGGCGGCGGCAAAGGGAAGCGAGCGAATCGAGCCGCCGGTGAAGCGGACACAGTCACGTTCGATAAAACCGACTCGCTCGATCCAACAGGAAAACCGTTGACCGTTGAAGCATGGGTCAAAGCCGATGCGCCGGCCGGTGTCGTCGTCGCTCACGGAGGCCCGGCGAATGGCTATGCGCTCTCAATCGAAGGTCGCAAGCCGTCGTTTCATGTGCGTGCCAACAACGAGCTCGCGACAGCGACGGCGAACCTCCGACTCGCTCAAGGTTGGAACCACTTGATCGGAGTGCTCGGCAAAGACAAGTCGCTGAAGCTGTATGTGAACGGCAAGCTCGAAGCCGAAGGAAAGTCACAGCTAAAGACGTTCATCGCGAACAATCCCGCGCAGCCGCTTGAGATCGGAGCGGACAACGGCGGCGCAGTCGGTGACTACAAGAGCCCGCATGCGCTCGTCGGAGCGGTTGATGAAGTTCGCATCTTCCATCGCGAGCTGACACAAGATGAGATCACTGCCGCGAACGTCGATCCCGAGAAGTCGCGTGCGATCAGCCAGCAAGCGGTCGTTGCTCTGACGTTTGATTCGGGCGCGGCGAAGGATGAATCGGGTCACAAGAACGACGGAGATCTCAGCGGCCAACCGACGGGTCAAGGCCGCATCGGCACGTGCGTGCTGTTCCCGAAAGCCGTTCCCGCTCCGGCTGTATCAACGAATACACCGGCTGGAAAAGGTAAGAACGCGACTCCTCAAGGCATGCACTTCGAGCATCAATGGACTCAGTTCACGCCGGTGTTTGCGCGAAGCATGGTGCTCGGCAAAGACGCGCTGATCTTGGCCGGTCCGCCGGACTTGATCGACGAGGAATACGCCCTCGAACGTCAAGCCGCGAAGGACCCGGCGATCTTCGAGCAACTCAAACAACAAGACGACGCGCTCGAAGGCAAGCTCGGCTTCCAATTGTTCGCTGTAAGCCTGAAAGACGGCAGCCGCATCACCGACATGAAGTTCGAAAGCACCCCCGTCTGGGACGGCATGTCAACCGCCTACGGCCGCGTGTTCGTCGCGACGACGGATGGCAAGGTGATGTGCTTAGGGAAGTAGATTTCAGACAGAATAGGCGAAACCATGTGTAACGAACATGAATGCAGTCAGAGCAGAGAGCGAGATGAAGCGGACATCAGACGTTGGACAATCAGTGACGAACGAAAACTCATGGAAGATATAGCGAATCAACGATTCAACTTCTTCATGACGTTTTTTGCAGCCATCGTCGCTGGGATTCTCTCGATCGAAAAAACCGAGTGCATCGTCGAGCGAAGTGTGAATCAAATGTTGTTGATCACTGTTGGAATGGTAATTCAACTTTGCATGTGGTGCGGCCTCCGTCGGGCATGGCGTAAGCTAGACAGGTGCCTTAAGTGCCTTCCGTACGCTCATCCATATGGAATGGTTAACCGGGAAACTGAGGGCGGTAGTGTCAGAACGCTGTACTCCGACTGGATC
>CAZNMS010000059.1:16761-26986 GCA_964573505.1 uncultured Planctomycetaceae bacterium
GGATCCCGTTCGCCGCAATTGTGGTCTTGCTCGGGACATTCATCCGAGCCTACGGGAATTGGTGCGGCAGTTGCCGCTGAAAAAAGAAACGGAGAAACCGTAATGGTAACCCCCGCCTTTGACCGAGATGCGATGGCTCGATGGTACGCGACGAACCATCTTCAAACGGATCCGGGTTTGGGGCCGATCGTGTATCTGCCCGGTAATGCTCCCGACCGTGAGATTCGATTGGTCGAAGTCAATCGCTTGATGCCTTCGCGTACCGATGAGTCGATTGAACCTCTCGATTTCGGAATCGAACGCGGGACACCCAACGCTCATCTGCTCTGCATCGTTGATGTCACAGTCGATCAATGGGAACGCATCAAGTCGAACTCATTGCGGTTGCCAACGGACTGGTCTCTCGACCGAGCCATTGAGTTCCCCGGTCGCGGCTTGAGAGAGAAGCCTTTGAGCGCAACTCGAACCGGGAGCATGACTGAGGTCGCGTCATGAACTCTGCGCAGCAGTTATGGTGGCAGCAAGCAGAGTCTGATCTGCAAGTCTTCGATCTGTTGCGCCGAACCGGACAAGCGGAATGCCATCAACTGCACTACTTGCAGATGGCTTCGGAGAAGATTGCAAAGGCGTACTTCTGGCGTCAGGGCAAAGCTCCACGAAAAGAGCATGCGGGCTTCGTGCAGTTCCTCAGATTCTTGGGACACATCCAAATGGATTCGCGCGACCGAGTCGCGCTGCTCTTCACGTTTTCGCGATTCGGTGATTTTCAAGACTGGCTCCGGAGCTTGGCTCCACTGGCCTATGACCTCGAACATCTTCAGCCACAACTCGCCAACGAAGGACCGAACTGCGAGTATCCGTGGCCGCATTCGAATCCAAGGTGGAATCCAGTGGGATATGCCTTTCCGATTTGGCCACTGTTGATCGAGCAAAAAGGGCGTGACTTAGTGCGACTGATCAAGATCGCAATCACTCGTTTTCCTGAGTTCGCGGACTCGTGAACTGGATCGCCAATTGGTTGCCGGTCTTTACGCGGCCCGAGACTGTCAACTTCGTGCTCGACTCATGGCGGTATCTGCAACGCGAAGAAGGCTTTCTGCTCTTTGGCTATGTCATCCTTGAAAATCATCTGCACTTGATCGCGCGATCCGACAACCTTGCCAACAGCATGAAGCGTTTTAAGTCCTTCACCGCGCGGCAGATTGTTGATCACCTCAAAGCACGCGGCGCGGAGATGCTGCTCAAACAGATGCAGGCTCAGATGGAGCGGCATAAGACCGAGTCCGACTATCAAGTTTGGCAAGAGGGCTCGCACCCCGAGCAGATCTACTCGGAAGAGATGATGGTGCAGAAGTTGGACTACATTCATCGTAACCCGGTCGTTCGAGGCTATGTCGACGAACCGATTCATTGGCGCTATTCGAGTGCTCGCAACTACGAAAAGCAGCCGGGGTTGATCGACGTGATCACCGACTGGAAGTGATCCATTGCCGAGAACGCACTCGGCACACCCGTAAACGCACTGGTTCCCAAGCTCCGCTTGGGAACGCACTAAGGGGAAGCTCTTGCTTCCCGTCCCATAGGTGCTGCGACTCCGAAGACGCTGATGCGATCCTTGAGTCGACGCTCACGAAGAGATCGCTGCCGATACGAACCGGACGGCAAGCAAGAGCGTGCCGAAAGCTCGTTCCCAAGCGGAGCTTGGGAACGAGTGCGCTTCGAAGTCGCTACGAGTCTGTTGCTCGTTCATCGATCACAGCACGTGATCGAACGGGGCTTTTCTTTTGAGGGTCGATCGTCACCATGCGGCCCGACTTGAGAGGCTCTTTTGCAGTGAGATTTCACGAAATGATCAAGATCGTCGACTACGGAATGGGCAACCTTCGCAGCGTGCAGAAGGCATTCGAAAAATTGGGTTCGGCTGCTGAGGTCGTGACTCATCCGACTCAGATTCAAGATGCTGACAAACTCGTGCTGCCCGGCGTCGGAGCGTTTCGCGATGCGATCGGGGAACTCAAACGCAAAGACTTCGTGCAACCGCTGCGAGACTATGTCGACTCCGGTAAGCCGTTCCTCGGAATCTGCCTCGGCCTGCAATTGCTCTTCGATGTCAGCTACGAAGACGGTGAGTGGGAAGGGCTCGGCATCGTTCCCGGAAAGGTTGTCCGGTTCGAAGATCAGCCCGATCTCAAGATCCCGCATATGGGATGGAACGCACTCGACATCGCTCGCGAGACACCATTGCTCTCCGGCATACCGAGCGGCTCTTACGTCTACTTCGTCCATAGCTACTACGTCGTGCCAAAGGACGAGTCCGTCGTCATCGCTCGAACGGAGCACGGCGTGCGATTCACTTCCGCCATCTCCCGAGGCAACCTCAACGCGACTCAGTTTCATCCGGAGAAAAGCCAAAAGGTCGGCTTGCACTTGCTGAAGAATTTTATTGAGAGAGTGTCATAATTCTGACATGTCGCACGAGCATGATCCGCAAGGGCCATCGTCTGAGGTCGCATCCGAAGGAATGGAAGAGACATTACAGCTTCTTGAGCCGTCCTCGTGCCTGATACATCTCGCGTCCTGATGCGAGAGTTAGCCTCAGTCGCCAGAAGGCAGTTTCAATGAGACGAAGCCCCTCTCTTTGGCGAGAGTGGCTACTCTCAAGAGATCTCATTCAGTCTCATGCGACAACTGAGATTCCCGCCTCACTCCCGCCAACGAACCCCGAATTCACTCACCTGCTTCTTTCGAGGAGTCATTCCCGTGCGACAATTTGCTGCCTCGCTGCTCTGCGTTTCGCTGATGTCTGGCGCTGTGCTCGCTCAAGACAAGCTCAGCTTCAATCGCGATATTCGACCGATCCTGTCCGAGAACTGCTTTAGCTGTCACGGGCCGGATAAGAATCAGCGCAAGGCCAATCTGCGGCTTGATCAAGTCGAGAGCGCCACTGCTAAGGCTGAGTCCGGTGCTGTTGCTGTTGTGCCGGGTAAGATTTCTGACAGCGAGCTTGTCAAACGCATTCTCAGCACGAACGATGACGAGGTCATGCCGCCGCGCTCGACTGGCAAGAAGCTGACGGCGGCTCAGGTCGAGACGCTCAAGAAGTGGGTGCAGCAAGGCGCGGAGTTTCAAGGACATTGGTCGTTCCTCAAGGTTGAACGGCCTCAAGCTCCGAAGCTTGCTGATGAAACGCGCGTCGTGAACGACATCGACCGCTTCGTGCTATCGCGGCTCGAAAAGGAAAAGCTCAAGCCGCAAGCGGAGGCCGATAAGGTCTCGCTCATTCGACGCACGACGCTTGATCTCACGGGCTTGCCGCCGACTCCGGCTGAGGTCGATGCGTTCCTCTCGGACACTGCTCCCAATGCTTACGAGAAGGTCGTTGATCGACTGCTCGCTTCAACGCGCTTCGGTGAGAATCAGGCTCGCATTTGGCTCGATCAAGCGCGCTACGGCGATACGCACGGCCTGCATCTCGACAACGAACGCAGCATGTGGAAGTACCGCGAATGGGTCATCAACGCGTTCAATGGCAATAAGCCGTTCAATCAATTCACGGTCGAGCAACTCGCGGGCGACCTGCTGCCGAACTCAACCGTCGATCAAAAAATCGCGACGGGCTTTGTTCGCTGTAACGTCACGACGAGCGAAGGCGGTTCGATCAATGAAGAAGTGCTCGTGCGCTATGCCGTCGATCGCACGGAGACAATGGGCACCGTCTTCATGGGGCTGACGCTCGGCTGCGCGGTCTGTCATGACCACAAGTTTGATCCGGTCAATCAGAAGGAGTTCTATCAACTCTTCGCCTTCTACAACGCGTCGGCAGATGCAGCGATGGACGGCAATCAGCTTGCTCCGCCCCCGATCATCAAGGTGCCCTCACAAGAGCAGACTGACAAACTGAAGTCACTCGATGAGAAGCTCGCGCAGTTGCGAACGTCGATCACCGAGCAGCTCGCGAAGTACGACTACAAAGAGCCCGAGAAGAAGCCGGATGCTCCGTCACCGACCGAGCATCGTGAGTTCGTGTGGATCGAAGACGATGCGCCGAGCGGTGCGAAGCTCGAAGGCAACTCTGCATGGGAGTTCGTGACGAAGCCCGATCATCCCGTCTTCAGCGGCACGAAGGCGACGCGTCGCAAAGGCGCGGGCATGACTCAGCACTTCTTCACCGGAGCAAACCCAACACTGAAGATCGGCGAGAACGACAAATTCTTTGCGTACTGCTACCTCGATCCTCAAGACCCGCCGAAGACGGTGATGCTGCAATGGAACGACGGCCAATGGGAGCACCGCGCGTTCTGGGGCGAAGACAAGATCGCGTTCGGCGCGGGTGATGTGCCCGGACATCGTCGGCTCGGAGATCTCCCGAAGCTCGGTGAGTGGGTGCGGCTCGAAGTCGATGCGAAGCACGTTGGGCTTAACAACGGCGCTCAGGTTAACGGATGGGCCTTCACGCAATTCGACGGGACGATCTACTGGGACAAAGCCGGTCTGATCACGAAGACTCCGCAGGCCAACATGCAGTTTGAGTCGCTCGCCGATTGGTCGGCTTACGAAAAGTCGATCGCGCAATCGAGCGTGCCGGGGCCGGTCAAAGAGGCTCTGAAAGTCGATGCGGACAAGCAGAACGAGGCGCAGAAGAAACTGATCCGCGAGTACTTCTTAGAGAACATCTATCCGAAGTCGCGCGAGGTCTTGCAGCCGATCCGTCAGGAGATCACGGCCGTCGAAAAGGACCGCAACGCGACCGAAGCCGCGATTCCGGTGAGCCTCGTGATGGCCGATATGCCGAACCCGCGACCGACGCACGTCTTGATTCGCGGGGCGTACAACAAGCTCGGCGACAAAGTCGACGCCGGTGTGCCGAGCGTCTTTCCCGCGATGCCTGAAGGTGCTCCGAAGAATCGACTCGGCATGGCGCAGTGGCTGACCGATCGCAGTCATCCGCTGACGTCGCGAGTCAGCATCAATCGCTTGTGGCAGCAGTTCTTTGGCCGAGGCATCGTCAAGACTTCGGAAGACTTCGGTTCTCAAGGCGAGTGGCCGACTCATCCCGAGCTGCTTGATTGGCTCGCCGCCGAGTTCATGGAATCCGGTTGGAACACGAAGCAACTCATCAAGCAAATCTTGATGTCGTCGACCTACAAGCAAGCATCGAACGTCAGTGCGGAACTGGTTGCTCGCGATCCCGAGAACGTGCTGCTCGCGCGCGGCCCCCGCTTCCGACTCGATGCCGAAGTCGTGCGCGACTCGGCGCTGTATGTGTCGAACTTGTTGATCGAGAAAGTCGGCGGCCCGAGCGTGAAGCCGTATCAGCCGAGCAACATTTGGGAGCCCGTCGCCTTCGTCGGCAGCAACACCAGTGCGTACGCGCGCGGCAACGGCGAAGCGCTGTATCGCCGGAGCATGTACACGTTTTGGAAACGAACCGCTCCGCCGCCGAGCATGATGGCCTTCGACGCACCATCGCGTGAGAACTGCATCGCGCGTCGAGCCCGCACCAACACGCCGCTGCAAGCGCTCGTCTTGATGAACGACGAGCAATACGTCGAAGCGGCGAAGCAACTCGCTCGACGACTGATGAAAGAAGGCGGCACGACCCCGGCCTCCATGCTGACGGTCGGCTTCCGAGTGACAACCGGCCGCGCCCCGAACGACCGCGAACTCGCTGTGTTACTAAAACTACACGAGCAGCAACTCGCGCGCTTCACGGCCAACAAAGAAGCCGCCAGCAAACTGCTCGCCGTCGGAGAATCAAAGCGCGACGAATCGCTCGATGTGAGCCAGCACGCAGCCCTGACAATGGTCGCTAACTTGTTGCTGAACCTCGACGAAGTCATCACGAAGGAGTGAGCGAATGCAGCGAGGGGTCGGGTCTACGAAATTTCGGAATTGGCGGGACAGAGACACTGTTTGCGATGCGACTTTCTTTCCCGCCAGTTCCGAAATCTCGTAGACCCGACCCCGTCCTCAATATGAGTTTCAATAAGGTGTCATCATGCCTGAAGCATCGACAATTGAGATGGAGATCGAGATTCGCCCCGGCGAGACGTTGCGATTGCCCGATGAGGTAACGGATCGAATTGGCGTCGGGCATTGGCGAGTCACGATTGAGCCAGTAACCGAGCCCTTGATCCGCAATCACGCCGCCTTCTTGAGGAGCTACGCTCCTGAGGACGAGGGGCTCTATGACGATGTCTAACCCCGGCGAAATCTGGCTTGCCGATATCCCCTACACGACGGGAATAGCAGCCAAGAAGCGGCCCGTGCTTGTCTTATGGATTGACGGTCAGGATGTCGTTGTCGCATCAATTACATCTGCCGGGCCGCGCAGTGCGAGCGATGTTGTGTTGAAAGAGTGGGCAAAGGCCGGATTGCGAGTTCCATCGACAGTACGACTCGCTCGATTGGATTGCATCGAAAACTCATTGCTTCTCCGACGCATGGGCCTTCTTCAGTCAGTCGATGCCGACGAGATCCGAGACGTATGGGATCGCCGAATCAAACCTCAATTCTGAGATGTGTCTCACGCAGACAATGCGACAACGGTCACGTAGCAACTATTGGAAAACCTCAAACAAGGAAGCGATCGTCTCTCTATTGGCCGTCGTCGAACCAGATCCAAACTGATGGTTAAGTGCTCGCACGGCGGAGGCACGGAACTTCTCCGCTCGCGGCGCGAGCTACGCTTGAGAAGTCGATCGACTCTACCGCGAAGTCTCTGAACCGAGATGATCCTTGAGAATCTTTGCCGCAGTCCAATTTCACTGAATAAGAAAACGGAGTTACCGTGCCCTCTTTATGACTTCAACGAGCGTTGTCTCGGATGGAGACACCTACATTCGCGGAATCCTAATTCCGACTTCTACAGACCCTTCACGGAGCGCAGAGATGAACGAACTTAAATTCACAAGAACTCAAACCAAGATCGAGGAGAGTACGCCCAGCAAATCAGGACATCACTGAGATGGCAACAATCACGACTTCGAGAGTCTTTAATCTTGACCAATTTCGGGACAGCTTTCGCAGCCCCGAGTTGTTCAATGCGTTCGTTGAGACATTCAGCACGTCTCTCAAGACCGATCTTCAGCCCATTGTGGTCGGAGATCGCGTTGTTGGAGCGGGGCTGTCGGCTGAGGCGACGAAGAACTATTTGACCGACCGTCTTTTAAGACGCGTCGCGAGCAAGCCGAGCCTGCTGAATGATCTGCTCGATCGATTGGAGAACGACGAGATCGTTGATTAGCCGCGCTGGTCGCCTCCTAGGATGCAGTCGATTGTCATTCAACGTCAAGTACCGCGAGCCAGCTAAGAGGGAAGCTGACGAACTCTTGAGAACCTATAGCCGCGAGTTCGGGACCGAGTTCAAGCAATGGCTTTCCGAACTGGCTCATGCCGCCGAGTCGCATGACGACTCGGTGTCGATCGACGCAATCGAAGCATTACGCGATGCGGGCGAAGTACCGCCTGCCGCTAATCAGTTCGACTACGTCTGGATGCGGCTTCGGCATCTCTCTGTGCAAGAGAAACTACATGCATTCTTGCAATCCTTGCGGACTCGGCAGTTGCCGTTTCAATGTCGCTTCGCCTCGCGCGTCCTCACGGTTTTGGAGTCGATCACGTGCGAGTTCCATCTCTTCTACGAGATCGACTACGTCCGCGAGCGATTGGTTGTGACAAGGATCGACATGGTCGATCCTGAGGCCGATGTCGTTGATGACGATTCCTTCGAGGGCCTCAGCAATTGAAGTTCACGACCTATGGCGGTGCGATTGATTGATGACTTGCGCGAGCATCTCGTCGACTTACTCGGGCTTGAGTTACCAGCGTCCGAGTTCGGCAGAGTCGTCGCCACTTTTCGCGGACTCGATGCGCTCTCGGCAGAAGACTTCTGTCAGGCCATTTTTTTGGAGTGCCTCGAAAAGCGTCCGCAATCAGTGGATGAGATCTATCTCGCCGCCCATCGCATTCGAGAACGCATCCGCCGCCGAGCGAAGCGCGATACCGTCTGTCATGAAGACCTTTCAGTTTTCCCTGCTCCCGATCAGCAGGATGCAAGCACAGCGGCAGTCAATGCGTTACAGAGGCTGGCTGAGTCGCTGTCCCCCGAAGCAGTCGCGGTTCTCGAACGACTTCTAGATGGCATGTCGCAAACTCAGGTTGCAGCCGAGCTCGGAATCTCGCAGCCGACGGTGTCGCGACTCGTCGCTCATATTCGAAGCTGCGCGATGAAGACGGACCACTTTCCTGCATGACACTGGCTTCCACTGAAGACTCTCACGACCAGTTGCGAAGCAACGCTGCACATCGTTTTGTGACTTCTGTGATACGCAGTGTGTCATAAATGTTGCACAGAGCCACGACGCTATTAGCAAGCTGTGCCGGCATGAGAGGTTGCTACAGCGGTTTGCGTTTACCTCGTGTCGCGGTCGACGACTTCTTTGGGTAGCAAGAGTTCGCTCGCACTTCGCGCCAAGTAGGGCGGCACGGTCATTAGGAGTTTGTCGCCGGCGCATTGCTCCCACTTCCACAGTTGACCGTCCTCACCGGTTGTGACCGGCACATTGAAGAAGTCGGGCTTTGCTTCGAACTTGCGCGCGATCGCGCCGTTCGGGCGACGGAGCGTGCCTTCACCCTCGCTGAAGCCGCCGATCACTTCGGTCCCGCGCGGGACATAGAAGTAGAGCGACCATCTCCCGTGAAAGTGGCCGGGACGTTCGATGCTCGACTCGATCGTCATCGGCACGCCCTCGGCCCAATCGGTGCGAGCACCTCCGCCAGCGACGACTTCCAATCGGTGCAGACCTCGAATCGATGACTTCAACTCAACGGGCATTGCTTCACGCGTCGGCGGCACTTCGACGTGCACGACCGATCGGCCTTCCGCTTCCGCAATCGTGTAGAGATCGAGCTTCGTGACGCCGCGATTGGAGTAGATCACTCCGGCAGTCACGCTCAGCGAGAATGTCATCGGCGGCGCATCAACCCATGAGTAAAGCAAGCGCGGCTGACGACTGTAGAGGCCCATGCTTCCGAGTTTGTCCGACTTCAGCTTCAGCGCTGTCGCCGGAACAAGCTCATCGCTGAAGGACTTCGTTCCAAAGTCGAGCAGCTTGCGCGCTGAAATGCCGTTGCGACGCATTGCATCGAGTTCACCCGAGTTGAATGGCTCGCTGCTCTTCCATGAGTTCTTCGGCTCGGGCACGTTCCACTTCGCATCCGCAGGAATCTCGACCGACTTATCCCGGTTGTCGAGATCGCGATACAGCGCGAGCGAATGAATCATCATCGTCGTTCGCATGCGGTAGCCGTGCCGCATCAGTGTCTCAAAGGCTGCCTGTCGGGCGGCCTCGCGCGATGTCGAGTAATCGAGCCACAACTCGCAGTACCGCGTATAGAGCGTGAGGTCATCAAGTCGAGCGTGCGTTGCTCGATCGCTCGTCGCCGCTCGAGCTTCCTCAAGGAGTCGATACATCCGCCCGATCAAGTCATCGCACAGCGGCTGACGGTGAGCACCATCTAGCAACGCATAAAACTTCTTCATCGGAGCTTGAGCACTCCCGAAGCACTTCTCGAGGAAGTCACTCTGCAGGGCCTCAATTCGGTCCGCTTCGCGCACGTCCCACAACATGCGCGCCGCGAGGTAATAACCGAGTCCATTCGGTCCCCAATTGTCGCTCGACTCTGCGGACAAGAACCGCGCGGACTTCGCGTGAAAGTGCGGAATCGTCTTTGAGAGGTAATCAATCCGACATCCTCGCGCCGCACCCGGCAGATCTCGGTCCCATGTGTTGACGCTGTAGTACTCGCGAATGCCGAGCATCGACGACTGTCGCGACCATCCGGCCAATAGCTCGTCGACAGTAAAGCCGCCGGTGATGAACGATGTCGCGACACTCACGACGACGCGCGGATGAGCCTTGATGCTCGGCGGCGGCGAGTGCTCGTTGTAGGCATACATCCCGACGAACTTCTGATCGCCGTACTTCTCAGCGAGTCCTTCCGCGACGGCATTGGCGAGCGTCAATGCGCGATCGGTCACGCTGCCGAGCCTCTTGCAGTTCTCGCACTCGCACCATCCGCCGCCATCACTGGGATCGACCGACACCGACTGCTTGCTCGGGTCTACCGTGATCTGCGCGAGAGCATCTTCAACGACGAGCTGCCGCAAGCCGGCAATCGAGATGCAAAACTTCGTCGACTTCCGCTGCCCACCGACGAGACC
>CAZNMS010000060.1:0-26883 GCA_964573505.1 uncultured Planctomycetaceae bacterium
GCGGGCTCATGCGTTCTGGTGCGTCTCCCCCGCTACTGCGATGTTCCCGCCTAACACCACTTAGCTCTCCCCCGCTTTGTCGTCCCCGTTCGGATCGCCTTGACGAGCCCCAATGAGCAGATCGTCGAAGCCATCGCCGTTTACGTCTCCTGCGCTCGACACCGCACTGCCTGCGAAGTCGTATGTGTCAATGCCATCGAGTCGGAAGCCCGTCGTGCCGTCCAGCGTGGACAGGTCCAGCGCCGCCGCGAAACCGCTCGACTTACCGAACACGACGTAGCTCTCGCCCGCATAAATGTCTCCGTTCGGAGCGCCGCCTGAGGCTCCAATGAGCAGATCGTCGAAGCCGTCGCCGTTCACGTCTCCCGCGCTCGACACAGCAATGCCCGCGAAGTCGACCGGGTCAATGCCGTCGAGTCGGAAGCCGCTTGTGCCATCCAGCATTGACAGATCCAGTGCCGCCGTGAAACCGCTGGACTTTCCGAACACGACGTAGCTTTCGCCCGCGTAAATGTCTCCATTCGGATCGCCGCCAAAGGCTCCAATCAGCAAGTCGTCGAAACCGTCGCCGTTTACGTCCCCCGCCCTCGACACCGATCGGCCGGAGTAGTCGACCGCGTCAATGCCGTCGAGTCGGAAGCCGGTCGTGCCGTCCAAGGTCGCGAGGTCCAGCACCGCCCGGAAACCGCTCGATTTCCCGAACACCACATAGCTCTCGCCCGCGTCGGTGTCTCCGTTCGGACCGCCACCATCGGCCCCAATGAGCAGGTCGTCGAAGCCGTCACCATTCACGTCCCCTGCGCTCGAAATCGAACCGCCCGAGTGGTCGAACGCGTCAATGCCGCCGACTCGAAAGCCGGTCGTGCCATCCAGCGTGGACAGGTCCATCGCCGCCGCAAAACCGCTGAACTTTCCGAACACCACGTAGCTCTCGCCCGCCATGTCGGCCCCGTTCGGATCGGCCAGAAAGGCCCCGATAAGCAGGTCGTCGAAGCCGTCGCCGTTCACGTCCCCCGCGCTCGACACTGAGGCACCGGAGCGGTCGTCGAAGTCAATGCCGTCGAGTCGGAAGCCGTTCGTGCCGTTGAGCGTCGCAAGGTCGAAGGGATGCGGAGCGGCGAGGACGAGGCGCGGTTCTAAGGTCTCGAACTTTGCCGGCCTGCGAGCACTGGCTCGGAGCAAACGAGCCCCGCGCGTTGCTGAGTGAGGGACGTGATCGCGCAGGGAGCGAAGCCAGTTGAAAAAGGTCATGATCAGCAACATCCATGTTGGGTGAGTGTGATTCTGTTCGCAGAGAGTCGATCCAAACTCTCGGCAACAGCTCGATCAGAAAGATCGCGTTCGCTGAGCGGTTCCATTCCACTCGTGACTCCGGCGCAAGACTGCTTTTCTGAAGCCAGCGTCTCTCCGAGAACCGCCGCGCATCGATCGCTTGCCGGAACGAATCACTGGCTTAATAGCCAGAACGGCAAGGTGCCGGAAGATCACTCGTTTGATGCAAGCAAGTGGGTGCATAACGCCGGTGATGCGCTCCACAGTTCAGGGACGAGACGGAGCTTGCGATTCCTTAGGTGCGGACAAGCTCGCGGCGCATCGGTGTGCCGGCGCAAGCAAGCCGGAGTTGCGGCGGTCGTTGAGGCATTGATCAAAAGTTGTTCGCGAGTGCCGGCCCACCAGCGGAAAGCTCGCTTGTCACACCCGACAGCAAGGCGAGATTCGCAAACCCCGTCCAGAACCCTTCGGGCGCTCGGCTCGGCTTTGCGAACCTGTATGAGTTGGGAACTGAGACGTAGGGCCGACTCTCCGAGGCGGCCTTTGTTGCGTAACGAAGCGACATACGAATCGTCGCCTGCGAGTTCTTATTTGGGTTCGAACTGGCGGCCTTGAAGCGGCTTCGTCCTGCAGAATGCTCAGTCTCGGAGAGACTGAGCTACGAGTTCCCTTCAGGCGCGCTGCCGACTACGCCCCGCCCTATCGCAGTGTGTCGAGCAGCTTCATGCGCATCGCCGAGAACGCTGGGACGAGTCCGCCGATCAGTCCCATCACCAATGAGAACAGCATGCATTCGGCGATGATCTTCCAGTCGACCGTCAGCTCAAGGACGACCGACTTACCGCCGCCCTGACCGCTGCCGACAATGCTGTTCGCCGTCCAACCGTCGGCCAGTGAGCCGAGCAAGCAGCCGAGTGCTCCTCCGGCGATCGCGATGAAGAGCGACTCCAATAGGAACGAGCCCAATATCTGAGCGCGACCGAAGCCGATGAGCCGCATGACTCCGATGTCCTTCGTTCGCTGCGCGATCGCCGCAAACATCGTGTTCGTCACACCGAAGACGCCGCCGACTGCCATGACCGCTGCGACCACAATGATCGCGTAGAGGAACTGCTGATTGGTGCCATTGAGGTTAGAGAAGTACTTCGTCTCGAGCATCGGATCGATCGAGCCTTTGCCGTACTCGTTCTTGAGGTAGTCCTCGAGCCGCTTTGCTTCTTTGCCGCTCGTCGCGCGGAGCACCATCGTTGTGTAAGATTCCTTACCGAACGATTTGCCGATGATGTCGCGCTTCGCCCAAATCTCGGAGTCGAATGTCTTGCCGCGAGACAGCATGAGCCCGACGACGACGCAGCGGCGGTCACCGATCACAAACTGATCCCCGAGCACGAGCGACTCTTTCTTCTCATCCTGCGCGAGCGTGCGAGCGATGCCTTGCCCAATGACGGCTTCGACAAGATTCGGCTTCGTCGGATCGCCGGATGGATCGGGACGCACTCCCGCCGTGCTGAACCACTCGCCCTGCAAAGCGACTCGATGCACGAGTCCCGATAGCTCCGGCGTCTCGATGCCGCGTACTTGCAGGAAGCGGCGCTTCGGTCGTCCCGGAAGAGGATTCGAGATCGGCTGATTCACGATGACGTAAGTCTCTTTGCTGACGACCGGTCGGTTCTGCTCATCGCGCATGATGCCGGGGACGTTCTCAACGTCATCCACTGCCGCGAAGCCGAGACTGCTGAAGACCTCATCCTGAGTCCCCTGCCCCAGAATGATGATGTTCTCTTTGTTGCCGCTGTTTTCCGTGAGTCGGTACATGCCATTCACGAACGCCAGCATGACCGTCAGCAACCCGACAACCAGCGTGAAAGCCGAGCCCGTCAGCAACGTGATCGGCCAGCGCACGATGAGGTTTCTGAGGTTGTAGATAAGCGGTACTCGCGCCAGCACCGCGATCATGAGCACTCCGCAAACGGCAACGATCACGCTCGCGACGATCTTGTCGGTGAGCGTCAGAGGGTTCATTGCTGCGGCGAGTAAGAGCTGCATTTGAGTTTTCCTTGGAGTGCTCCGATTTGACGGAGCCCTCCATATCAGCGGCACGTCGGCTTTTGCGCTGAGCCAGTGAAATCGTCAGAGACGACGACCGCAGAAACGATTCTTGTTTGAGCCACTCGTGACGGCGCCATCTGTCAGATTTGCTACATCCTGCGCCGCTGAGAATGGAGGGCTCCGTCGAGCCGGAGCACTCCAAGATCTACGCCACCTTCGAAAACACTTCGCTGACTTTGACCGTCCGCGCGGTCCATGCGGGAACAACGCTGCCTAAGAACGCGGTCGCTGCTCCGATCGCAGGGCCCCACCACAAAGCATCAGTCGAGATCTTGAACGCTCCGAAGAACGCGATCGGAAACGGGATGCCTCCGAAGACTTGATTCACGAGGTAGTACGCACCGCCGGAACTCACTGCTCCGCACAAGATGCCGAGCATCAATGCTTCACCGAGTACCAGAATCAGAATCTGTCGCGGCACAAAGCCGAGCACTTTCATCACCGCGAGTTCTTGTCGTCGCTCGCGCACTCCGATGCTGATCGCGTTCGCAACGACGAGCGACAACGTCACCAATATCGCCGGGCACAGCAGCCAGCGCATGCCCCATAAGAGGTCGCGATACGCCTCAAGGAAGTTGCCGATCCCGGACGATGCCGTTTCGAGTTTGACCGGCACTTCGGTGAAGTCGGGGCCATTCACAATGCGGTCAGCGACATCGTTGAAGACGTTCGCATCGTCGAAGCGGAACCAAACAAGATTCAGCGTCTTGCGCGCCATCGGATGCGGCTTGCCACTCTTTCTCGCCCATGCATCCATCGAGTCGTTGAGGTAATCGCGATTCATCGCCGCGCTGAGGTCATAGCGGCCTTCAGGAAACGTGCCGACGATCTCGAACTCAAGATCAATGCCGCGATAGTTGAAGCTCGTGACTTTGAAGCGATCGCCGACTTGCTTCTTGAGCAGCTTCAATCGTCCGGGACCGACAACAACTCCGTCGCGCTTCTGCGTCATCTTCTCAGCGATGTTGATGAGGTTCTGCTTCTCGGACGGAGGCAGCGAATCGAGTTCATCCATCATCGTATGAATCTTGCTCGGCTCGAGCGCGATGGCGAAGAAGACAGAGTCGAACGTGCGTTTGGCCGGGTCGGTCGTGCCTCCGTAGAACTGCCATGTCATGACGTTGTCTTTGCCCGGCGTGCCCGACTTGCTGGTCGGCGCGTAGTCCTCAAGCGGCCGCGCATAAGAGAACGGCATCTGACTCGGGATCTGCCAGCGCTCGGTGACGATGCCTTTGATGTTGCTGCTCTTCTCGGCCGTCGCGCTGTCGAGGAATTCGAGCACCGACCATATCCCGGTGATGACGAGCACCAAAATCATGGTGCCAATCGCGGTGAGAATCGTCCGAAACCAATTGCGTCGGACGTTCTTCAGCATGAGTAATAAAAGTTTCATCGTCGTGATGTCTGACGTGAGAGGACGGCATGCGGGATGAGAGTCGGCATTTCTCGTGCAGCACGTTTCATCGCGGCTGAAGAGCGAACGCCGAAACTCGGACAGCGAATGATGACCGTACTCGGCAGCAGTTTCACCGCGCCGCTCGAACGCCCGGCAAGAGAAAGCCGATCCCGTTCGCTCGACCGCTACGGTGATTGCGACATGACTTTCATTCAAAGTCGTAGATTGGGATTCCATCCCGATCTGTCAGCGGGCAACAGCTCCCTTACTGAGGACCGATCACCGCCGTCAGGTGCGAGCTTGCGACTGCGTTGCAGAGATCAGATGCCGCACTGCGGGCCGTTTTTCGACGGCCAATTCGAATCTGATGCGGCGCTGATCCCGCTGACGATCGGGACGGAGTCCCAATCTACTTGCTCGGATGAATCGGCGGGGCGACGTTGCGATGCTGCTCGCATCTCTTTCGCCAACATCACAAAGGACGCTGCATGGCAAAGGCTGCGAAGACTGCTCCGACTCCTGAGTGTCGCGAGTTCGTGCTCAAACTGGTTGCTCAGTCGAATGAGCCTCTCACTTCGAAACAGATCGGCGCGGAGCTGAAGGGCTCGTTCCCGATCAGTGACAAAGACCTCAAGGCGCTGCTTGATGAAATGGCTGCTGCCGGGCAGTTGCAGAAGTTCGCCGCTGCGACGAAAGCAAAAGAGCGCTATTGGGATCGAGGCATCGAAGTGCTCGCTCCGCGCGTGCTGCTCGCGAAGCTCGAACTCAAAGGGCCGATAAAACTCGCCGACTTGAAGAAGCTTGTGTTGAAGGATGCAAAGGGACTTTCAGACGCTCAGTTTCAAAGCGCCTTTGAAGCTCAACGCGCGGCCGGGGTTGTCTTCGAACATCCGCCGCTCACGACAACGAGTAAGACGAGCAAGTGGGCGACGTTCGCGGCGATCCCGTCTGACTATCTCACCACACTGACGAAGGACCTCACGAAGGTCATCGCGAAGTACTCAAAGGTCGCAGCAACACTGTCCGCTGCGGGAGTCTCTGCCGAGTCGCTCAATGCCGCCGGGCGGCGCATGATCGAGAGCGCCGGCATGCCGTCCGAGCTACTGTCGGCAGCAATGCCGGCCCCATCAGTGGCGAGTCGCGTCGACTTGCTAGCGCTGCTGAGCGTCGTCGAACCGCGCGCTCGCAGCGGGGCACTCGTCACATTGCCGGATCTCAGACGCGCGGCCGGACTCGCGAAGACCGAGTTCGATCGAGAAGTCTTAAGACTTGCCCGCACCGGTCGACTCGTGCTGCATCGGCACGACTTTCCTGCGGGACTGACTGATGCCGAACGAGCAGCACTCGTGACTGATGAAGCCGGGCAGTTCTATGTCGGTGTCGGGCTGCGTCAGGCGGCGAGCGAGCCGTCGTAGCGCCTGCTGATTCCGCGGGACTGATGAAGAGTGAATGACAAAAAGACGCGGGGCGAAAAGATGTTTGAAAGAGGTTCCGCACAGAGTCGGACTTGACGGCGTTGCTTGTTCGTCTGAGTTGCCCGGCGCGCCGCTGAAATAGAGGGCTCTGCCGGGTCAGAGCACTCCAAGAGGCTCGCGGTTGCGTTGACTCGCACTCATCATGCGGCGGTTTCACGAGCAGCACGCTGCGGGTTTCACTCTCTGCTGAGGATCGCATGACTTTTTGCACGAACGCTTTGAGCTATTGCACCAATTTGCATCCGGGGCAGACGGTCGCGGAAGTTCTGAATGGCCTGCGGAACTTCACCGTTCCGGCTCAGCAACGATTTGGCGCGCTCGCCGCCGGACTATGGCTCGCTCGGCCAGTGATTACCGAACTGCAAGCCGATGCTGAGGCACTCGCCCACTTCAAAGCGGAACTCCGACAGCACGGCTTGAGTTGCTACACACTCAACTCATTCCCCTTCGGTAATTTTCATGACACCCGCGTGAAGGAGAATGTCTACTTGCCCGACTGGAGTCATCGCGAGCGCTACCAATACACGCTCGATTGCGCCCGCGTCTTAGCGGAGTTGATCGACGACAACCTGTATGAAGGCAGCCTTTCGACGGTGCCATTGGGCTTCAAGCCGTTTCAACAACCGGCGCAGTTCATTGACGAGTGCATCATTCAATTGATCGCGCTCGCATGGTCGTTGCGGCATCTCTACGAGGAGACCGGAAAGCTGATTCGACTCGCGATCGAACCCGAGCCGTTTTGCGTGCTTGAGACGACTCCGGAAGCCATTGCCTTCTTCAAGCGGCTTTACGTTCGCGCGGCTGAAATGAATGCACTCGACGACGTCCGCGAGTTCATCGGACTGTGCTACGACGTCTGTCATCAGTCGGTCGAGTTTGAAGATGTGTCGCAATCGTTACAGCAACTGGATGCCGCCGAGATCCGCATCAACAAGATTCACATCACATGCGCCATTCGAGTGGAACGACCGCTTGAGGATGTCGCGGCTCGAACGGCACTCGCGCACTTTGCCGAGCCGCGCTATCTGCATCAGACGTTTGCTCGGACTGCGAGCGGCATTGTGAAAGCGGTCGATCTGACAGCGGATCTCGCTCAGCAACCGCCGGCAGAGTTTGCCGCAGCCGATGAATGGCGCGTGCATTTTCATGTACCGGTCAACGCCGAGTCCGTCGGGCCGCTCAAGACGACCCGCCCCGACCTGCGCAAGGCATTGGCGACCGTAAAGCAACTGAGCTACGCCCCGCATCTCGAAGTCGAGACTTACACATGGGGCGTGCTGCCGGATGGTCGAAAGGTCGATCTCGTCGACGGCCTCGTCGGCGAACTGACCGCGACGCGCGAACTGCTCGCGGAGCTTGCTTAATTGGACAGAGTCCCGTTGCGAGATTCCGGACCGGCGACGCTCGCTTTTTTCTGATCCGTGGGACCACTTTGTCATCCGTGGGTCGCATCGTGTGATAGCAGCCGTTTGTCGAACTCGGCTTCCCACGGATGACATAGTGGTCCCACGGATGAAAACCGAGAGAGCAGAAGTCAGAGCAAATGCCGAACGGTTGCAGCGGTTAGCCCGCATTCAAAGAGGTAGTCACACGGAATTGCGCAAACGAGGTACGACGATTTGAAGGTCGCCGCTCATGCTGCGGCCCGTTGAATTAGCCATCGTTCGTCATCCGCAGTCAGGCTTTGCCATCCGCAGGTTTCGAGCCTTCGAGAAAGTGCAATCACCTGCGGATGGCAATGCCGCACTGCGGATGTAAGAACCGTGACACCGTAAGATTGCGGGAGTGTGACGATCGAAGACGCACTTTCGCGGAGCGAAAGGCGACTATCGGGCTACTTGTCGGCGATGCGACGCACGCGGTGATTCTCGCTGTCGCCGATGTAGACGTTGCCTTCACGGTCGCAGTAGACGCCGTGCGGTCGCGCGGTGCGGCATGACTTCGGTGATCCGTCGGGACCGTCGCCCTTCTTGCCGTCGCCGACGAGCGTCTCAATCACGCCCGTCTTTTGCCGAATGACGCGGATCGTGTGACTCTCGGTATCAGCGAGATAGACGTCGCCGGTCGGGCCGAGTGCGATGCCTTTCGGGCCTGCAAGCGTTGCTGCTTTTGCCGGGCCGCCGTCGCCCATGTAACCGGACTTACCCGTACCGGCGAGATGCTGCAGCGTCTCGGTCTTGAGGTCGATGCGATAGACGGCGTTGCCTTCTCGCAGTGCGAGATAGAGGCTGCCTTGACCGTCGAAGTCGAGTGCTCGCGGGCCATTGAGCGGCGTTCCGGCAAGCTTCGCTCCATCGGGCGTCGGCTTCTTGTCGCCGGTCCCGGCAAAGGTGTTGATGACGCCCGTCTTCAGATCAACCACTCGCACGCGGTGATTGAGGATGTCGCAGATGTAGAGCCGATCTTGATTATCGAGCGCGATCGAATGCGGGCTGCTGAGCTTTGCTTGCGTCGCCGGGCCGCCATCACCGGAGAAGCCCGGCTGCCCCGTTCCAGCAACGGTCGAGATCTTGCCGGTCTGCCGATCGACGCGACGGACAATGTGATTCTTCATCTCGACAAAGAAGATGTTGCCGGCTTGATCGAAGCGAACTTCATACGGTTCGTTGAGCTGTGCTTCGGTCGCCAATCCTCCGTCGCCGGAATAGCCCTTCGTGCCGTTGCCCGCGACGAGCGTCAGCTTGCCGGTTTTCTCGTCGAGCTTCCTCACAACGTGCGCGGCGATCTCGCAGATATAGAGTTGCCCGTCGGGGCCTTTTGCAATGCCGTAGGGCTCGCCAATCGAAGTCTGCGTCGCAACATGCTCGCCGCGCTCGAAGCCCTTCGTGCCATTGCCCGCGACTGTGACAACATCAGCCGACGATGCTGTCGCAAAAACGACACTCAGACTTGCAACAACGGCAACGACATGCCGAACGGTCTTGATGATGTGACGAAGCAGCATGAGCGATGACTCCTACTTTGAAGAGGAATACCGACGAACGACCGGCGGCGATGAAAGATTTGTTACAGAGGATTTAGGGGCTTTTGTCGCGCGAGGGCGGACTGCGGGAGAGGCTCAAACGGCGAAAAAACGCACGCCGTTGGCGATGCGGTTAAACGAAGTAAGCGAGGACTCAATCGCTTGCTCTAGCCGTGCAGGACGAGACCCGATGACTGCACTTCGAAGGGCACGATCGTCTCGTCAACCGGACTGCCTCGATGCTTCACGACACACATCGCTCGACCGAGTTTGAGGCCGTCGCGGATCTTGCCCATCACGATGATTGTGTTCGCATTCGAGAGCACGTCGCCCGACTCGATGCGTCGCGCGATGAGATCGTCGAGCATCATTTCATGGCAGGTATAAAGCAGCAGGCAGCCGACCTTGCGGTAGTCGTACATGTGCTGCGCGACGAGCTCGGCGTTCTCGCGGAACTGAGCGCGACACAGATCCCGCGCGACCCAGTCCGCCTCTTTGCGCAGGATCTGATGATAGATGTACTCGAACATGTGAAATTGAAATGAGTCGCTCGGACGATCCGTCGGCTCGACGCCATCAATCACGCAGCGCCGCACTCCGTGAATGAAGTTGCCGTAGAAGAAGCCGATCGCCTCGCCGATCTTCTTTTGCAGATCGACGCGCCACTCTTGCCAGTCTTCGAGCGCCATATCGCTGATCGTCACTCGCCGACCCGCGCGATGAAAGATGTGCATCGAGTCGAACCGAGCAGTCTCGCGCGACCACATTTCCTGCGGATGCACGTTGTTGCCCGCAGGCTTGTCGCGCAGCGTCCAGTTGAAGAGCCGCTCGGCATAGTCGTTGTGATTCTGGCTGTCGCCGCGAGCGGTCATGTCGAAGATGACTCCGGGCTCTCCTTCTTGCTGCACGCCCTGCTGCGCGAACTGAATGCCGAGTTGCGTCTTGCCGATGCCCGTTGCTCCGACGACGACTGTCAGAGTGCCGGGAATCAAGCCGCCGCCTAAGAGTTCGTCGAGTCGAGGAATGCCGGTGTGAAGTCGCGCGGTCATGAATGAGTTTCCGAAATGCAGCGAGCGTCGCTCGATGGGAGCGACGCTCGTCTTGAAAGCCGTAGCTAGGGATTCCATCCCGAGCCGCGAAGCGTTTGGATGTCGCTGAAATTACAGCGTCTCACGCCGTCGTCCTTGAGAAAACAGACGACGGCCAGCACGGGCTAGAAGCCCATGCAACTTAAATTCCCTTGTTGACCATCATGCGGAGCAGATCGCCAACGCGGTTGCTGTAGCCCCACTCGTTGTCGTACCAGCTCACGAGCTTGAAGAACTTGCTGTTCAACTCGATGCCCGAGCCCGCGTCGAAGATCGACGAGGAGTTCGAGTGAATGAAGTCGCTCGAAACAACTTCGTCCGAAGTGACTTCGAGAACGCCCTTGAGATAGGTCTGACTGGCGCGCTTCATCGCCTCAGAGATCTCTTTGTAGCTCGTCTCTTTGACCGTCTTCACGGTGAGGTCGACAACAGAGACGGTCGGCGTCGGAACGCGGAACGCCATACCGGTCAGCTTGCCCTTCACTTCCGGGCAAACGAGAGCAACGGCCTTAGCCGCACCCGTTGCTGACGGAATGATGTTGATGGCTGCCGAACGGCCGCCCTTCCAGTCCTTGCGGCTCGGGCCATCGACCGTCTTCTGAGTCGCGGTGTAGGCATGCACCGTCGTCATCAAACCTTCGTCGATGCCGAAGCCTTCCTTCAGCAACACATGCACGAGCGGCGCCAAGCAGTTCGTCGTGCAAGAAGCGTTCGAGATGATGAAGTGCTTGCTCGGGTCGTACTTATCGCAGTTCACGCCCATCACGATCGTGATGTCTTCGCCCTTTGCCGGGGCCGAGATGATGACGCGCTTCGCGCCGGCGTCGATGTGACCCTTTGCCTTCGCCGCTTCGGTGAAGAGGCCGGTCGACTCGATGACAACGTCGACTCCCAGCGCCTTCCATGGAAGCCCCGACGGATCCTTCGCCGCGACAACTCGGATCGTGTTGCCGTTGACGATCAGCAAGTCCGGGTTCGCATCGCGGTTTTCAGCCTTTGCCTTCGCCGCTTCTTCGTCGCTGACTCCGTGACCGACTTCGCCATTGAAGCGGCCTTGCGTTGAGTCGTACTTCAAGAGGTACGCCAAATTGTCCGCCGGGACGATGTCGCCGACCGCGACCACTTGCACGTCGCTGCCGATGAGGCCTTGCTCAACCATCGCGCGGAACACCAATCGGCCGATACGACCGAAACCATTGATCGCCACTTTCACTGCCATCGAACTGTCCTCTTTGAAATTGCAACACGTAGAAATGAGATGACTCGCGGGCCTTTCGTGAGTGCCTTCTGCCCGCGAAAAATAGGCAGAATCCCAAAAGCGGGCGGGATCGTAACGGGGGGCGAGTGACCGTCAACGAAGGGTCAGACGGGGCTTTCAACAGGTCACTTGAGTCCGAGAATCTCGAGTTCCGAGTTGAGTTTTGTAGGACCGACATACTGTCGGTCCCGCATCGGATTCGAGCCGCACTCGCCAGATGCGACGGACAAGAACCTATCTGCCGATCGCTCAGCGACTCAGGAAGCACAGCCCTTACTGGAGAGAATGATTAATGAGTAATGGAGAATGAAAAGTGCAGAATTTCGAAAGCAGCGCCCGCATGCCTCCACATTATTTTGCATTTTTCAATTTCCATTACTCATAACTCATTCTTGCCGCAGTCATGGCCCGCTCAACGAAGGCGAGCGGCATGACGACGGGCATCTCCGCAGTCAGAGTCAGAGCTTCGCTACGTCGTCCGCAAGAACTCCAATGTCTGCTGCATGTCAGCGGGAAACGGTGCCTCAAACTCCATTGGCTTGCCGGACATTGGATGCTTGAAAGCCAATCGGAATGCATGCAGCGCTTGCCTCTCGATCAAGACGCGAGCGGCGTCTTCGGGGCGACTCGCTCCGCGTACGAGCAAGTCGTTGATCGTCACGGGTGAGCGGCCTCCATAGAGCGAATCGGCAAGCAAGACGTTTCCGAGCGAGAGCATGTGAACGCGAAGCTGATGAGTGCGGCCCGTCTTCGGCAGCAATCGGACATAAGTCGCTTTCGGAAAGCGTTCGAGCACTTCGTACTTCGTGACTGCTTCGCGCGAGTTACCGCCG
This sequence comes from uncultured Planctomycetaceae bacterium, assembly GCA_964573505.1. Taxonomy (GTDB): domain Bacteria; phylum Planctomycetota; class Planctomycetia; order Planctomycetales; family Planctomycetaceae; genus AM-0621. The sequence goes on from CAZNMS010000060.1 coordinate 12,394, forward strand.
GGTTCGCAAACCTGCATCTTCTCGCGGTTTCGCGGATCGACGCGCAGGTGCGTCTCGATCATGCCAGTGTCGAATTTGACTTCGCCCCATGCGAGCGCTCGGTACTCCTTCGTGACTTCGCGCGCTTCGAACTGAGCACTCAGTCGACCGTGAACCTGATTGTCTTTCGCAATGACGATGACGCCCGTTGTGTCGCGATCGAGCCGATGCACGATGCCCGGACGCAGCTTGCCTGCGACGTCGCTCAAGTTGTTGAAGTGGAACTGCAATGCACCGGCGAGCGTGCCTCGATAATTGCCCTTGCCCGGATGAACGATCATGTCCGCCGCTTTGTTGATGACGACGAGCGACTCATCCTCAAACAGGATTTCGAGCGGGATGTCTTCGGGCGGCAATGTCTCGTCTGCAGCTTCGGGCAGTCGCACGCTGATGTGATCGTTGACCTTCAATCGACGTCCGGCTTTGACCGGTAAGCCATTGACCAAAATCGCGTCTTGCTCGATCGCCTTTTGAAACGCGGCGCGGCTGTAGTTCGGATAGAGCCGCGTGAGGTAATGATCGACGCGCCAACCGTGCGCCCGCGCTTCGACGGTGACAACAACGGGCTCAGACGAAAGCTGCTCGGACATCGGTGACTTTTGCGGTTGATGGTAAAGACGCCGCAGGAGGGTATGCCTTCTGGCGCGAGACAAGATTCGTGCCGATGGCTGCGATCGAAACCTTCTAACGACACCGTGACATGTACGTGAGAGTGGACTCGCGGAACCGCACTGCCGCCTTCAAAGGCTTCAGAATGCTGCAGTTTTGCAGCTTCTCTCGCAGATTTCAGCAGCCCCGATTGAGCCAGTTGTTTCGTTGTGAATAGGCCGGAACAGCTATCACGGTTGCGTCACTCATGCTGATGAATGAGTGCGGTCGACCGCACGAAAATGAGTAACAGCGCTCGGAGGGTATCACTGCTTCACGGTTAAAGAACTCAGGTCGATACCTCAGAGCGTGAAGCAACGTGCTGCGATGTTGCAGCGATTCACTGACAGTAAGCAATGAGCCGGAGCGCAGGCGAAATCGGGAGTCGCGGCGCGAACAACGGGAGGCCGCCAATGTTCGAAGGACAGCAGAAGCCCATCACGATCGGGATCATCGATCCACTGGAAGCGACAGAGTTCGCACTCACAACGCTCTTCAACAGTCAGCCCGAGATGCAGGTCGTCGTGACAGCACGCGACGGTGAACTCGGACTGCGAGCAATGATCGAACACCGACCGCGCGTCGCAGTAGTTGAAATCGACCTCGAAAGCCGATCGGGATTTGAAATCGCAAGCGACCTCGCGATGAGGCAGCGTGAAACGAAAGTCGTTCTCTACTCAGTCGCGATGCCCGACATCTATGTCGATCAAGCACTCCGCACGAAGGTCGCCGGGTATGTCCTCAAGACCGACTCGCTGTCGAATCTCGTGACCGCCGTGCAACGCGTCGCCAATGGCGGCACGTTCTACTCAGAAGCCATTCGCGCTCGGATCACTGTCGATCCTCTGACCGGTCAGATGAAGACCCAGTGTGAGAGCCGACTCGCGATCCTCAGTGATCGGCAGATTGAAGTCCTTCGCAATTTGGCGATCGGCCTCAGCGTGAAAGACGTCGCCAAGAAGATGCACATCTCGGTGAAGAGTGTTGACTCTCACAAGTACCGCATCATGCAGGCGCTCGAGATTCACGATCGAGTCGACCTCGCTCGCTATGCGATTCGAGAAGGGCTCGTCTGCCCTTAACCAGTTCAATCAGACCGACGATGAGATCGCCTTTCATTGCCTCCGAGTCCTGCAGCATTCGCGCGGCACTTCCAAACATCCTTCATTCTCGAAGGGCCAACTTATGAGACCTCGAATCGACTTCTACACACTCTGCCCGAAGTGTGAGGCAAAGGTGCCGCTCACACTGGCTTCAAAGCTTCAAGCCGGACGCGCCGGATGCAGTTGCGCTTGCCTCGCGTGCAAGAACGAATGGATTTGCATTCAAGAGTGGATCTATCGCAGTCAGCTTCCGCCACTGACGACGCCGGCACCTCAGCCAATGCCGGCAAGCATGTCGCAACCGACGATGCCGCCGATGATTCACGGCCCGCAGTCAGTGATGAAGCCGCACTTCCCGCTCGGAACTCCGGCGAGCGCGCCGCAGTTCGCAGGCTTTGCCGGAAGCAGCGTGCCTCAGCCGCATGCATGGAACTGGGAACGGCAACAAACTCCCCGTCAGCCTGCTGCGGCAACGGTTCCCGGCAGCAACGAGGGATACTCAGCGTTCGGCCGCTGAGTCCTCCATTCACCGCTGTTTCGCCGCGACGAATCCAGTCGCACTGTCAGCCTCGGAAGCTGAGCAAGCATTGCTCGGCCTCCGAGGTTGACTTCGTTTTGGCGAGTCGAAACGGCTGCGAGTCGCTCGCTTCGAGGTGCCAATCTTTTTTCCGACGAGCCGACTGGCACGGCCTTTTCGTAGGCGGGACTCCTCTTCGAAATCGCTGCCAATGAGGCAGCAATAGCCGGTCTCTGTCCTCTTTCGCAGAAGGTCTCTGCTGAAATGGCAGTCGTTCTGGCTCGATATCTCAGATCAGTCGCAGGATCGAAGCCGCAAGGATTGACGCACTCGGAACCACTCGACGGAGCGTCCTGCACTGGAAGTTATTTCGCCGTTGCTTGAAGGAGCCGTGTTCATGTCAGCAAAGATGATCGCCTTCGATCAAGAAGCTCACGAAGCCATGCGCCGAGGGATCAACACTCTCGCCAAAGCCGTTCGCACGACGCTCGGTCCGTGCGGTCGCAATGTGATTTTCGAAAAGAGCTTCGGCTCGCCGACCGTCACGAAGGACGGTGTTACCGTCGCTCGTGAAGTCGAACTGGAAGACAAGTACGAGAACATCGGAGCCCGTCTCGTTCGCGAAGTCGCTTCGAAGACGAACGACATCGCAGGTGACGGCACGACAACCGCGACCGTTTTGGCCGACGCGATCTATGGCGAAGGTTTGAAAGCTGTTGTCGCCGGTGTGAACCCCATCGAGATGAAGACCGGCATTGATCGCGCGGTTGCCGACATCATCGACAACCTCAAGAAGCGAGCGATCCCGGTCAACGGCAAGAAGGACATGCAGGCCGTTGCAACGATCGCCGGTAACAACGATCCGAAGGTCGGCAAAGACATTGCTGAAGCGATGTCGAAGGTCGGCAAAGCCGGCGTTGCGACGATCGAGGAAGGCAAGTCGATGGAGACCGAAGTCGACTGGGTCGAGGGCATGCAGTTCGATAAGGGCTACATCTCCCCCTACTTCGTCTCGAATCAAGAAGCGATGACTTGCGAACTGAGCGACGCTTACGTGCTCGTCTACGAGAAGCGAATCTCGAACATTCGCTCGCTCGTGCCGTTGTTGGAGAAGGTCTCAAAGGCCAGCAAGCCGCTGCTCATCATCTGCGAAGACGTTGAAGGCGAAGCGCTCGCGACATTGGTCATCAACAAGATGCGCGGCACGTTCACCGCTTGTGCTGTTAAGGCTCCGGGCTTCGGTGATCGTCGTAAGGCGATGATGGAAGACATCGCGATCATGACCGGCGGTGAAGCAGTGATGGAGACGCTCGGGGTGAAGCTCGAAGATCTCGAACTCAAGCAACTCGGTCGTGCGAAGCGAGTTGTCGTTGAGAAAGAAAACACAACGATCGTCGGCGGTTCGGGCAGCAAAGACGCGATCGGCGGACGCATTGCTCAGATCGAAGCCGAACTCGAAAAGTCAACGAGCGACTACGACAAAGAGAAGCTCTCGGAACGCAAAGCAAAGCTCTCGGGCGGCGTTGCAAAGATCAGTGTCGGCGGCGTGACCGAGTCTCAAGTGAAGGAGCGAAAGTACCTTTACGAAGACGCTTTGAACGCGACCCGTGCTGCTGTTGAAGAGGGCATCGTTCCGGGCGGCGGAGTTGCTCTCGTGCGAGCGTCTGCGGAAGTCAAAGCGAAGGGACTCACTCACGACGAGCAAGTCGGCTACGACATCGTGCGTCGCGCTTGCCGTGCTCCGCTCACATGGATTGCGAACAATGCCGGGCTCGACGGCTCAGTCGTCTGCGAGAAGGTCGCCGAGGGCAAAGGTAATTTCGGTTACAATGCCCTCACCGCAACTTACGAAGACCTCGTTGAGTCGGGCGTGATCGATCCGGCGAAGGTTGTTCGAACCGGTCTTGAGAACGCAGCGAGCGTCGCGACTCTCTTGCTGACGAGCGACGCGTTGATCGCGGACCTCGATAAGGCAGACAAGAAGTAAGCACGCCGATTTGCATCGGCATGTCAGAAATAAGCCCCGTTCACCGTCGTGAGCGGGGCTTTTGCTTTTGGGTATGGTTCGCGATGAGGTTGCAGAGCCGCGCCCGTCAGGAAGCGGAAGCCATTACGAAATAGGCAAAATTCCGCTTCCTAACGGGCGCGGCTCTGCGACCCAATGCGAGACCGAAATGAATCGCGACTGCTTTTGCAGTCATTGGCCTGAGCGGTGACGGCCGGCACCTCACTCGGCGGCGAAATACAACTCGACGCGATTTTGCACCCTGCCTACAACGCCGCCCGCTTTGATGCCGCTTTTGCGACGAGTTGTCGGAGAGTTATCGGCGTCTTCGCGTCGTGACGGAGGCGCAACCGACTTCGACAGTGTCGCGTCACGCGCAGTCGAGCTACTTCCCCCGCTCCAAGGATGGAGACATGCCCCTCACCGTAATGACCGAACAACCGACGAGCCCCGCTCAAGAGCCGACGAAGCCGGCAACGCCGCATGCTCAACGACACTATGAGCCGACCGTCCGCGAGATCGTCGAAAAGGCGCGAGCGGTTCCCGCAGGGTCGCGCGGTGCATGGGCCGTTTCACTCGCGACGAGTGCGCTGCTCTATGTCAGTTTTACTCCACTTGATTGGGGATGGGTTGCATGGCTGGCGCTCGCGCCACTGTGCTTACTGATCCGGTTGCCGAAGCCGACTCGCGCGATGTACCGCGTGACCTTCATCGCGGGACTCGCATGGTCGTTGCCGACTCTGCAATGGATGCGCCTCGGGGATGCTTCGATGTACCCCGCATGGTTCGCGCTCTCGATTTATCTCGCGCTCTACTTCCCGGTGTTTGTCGGCTTCAGTCGGATGGCGGTGCAGAGACTCAATCTGCCGCTCGTTGTTGCGGTGCCGGTTTGTTGGACGGGACTCGAATACTTGCGAGCTCAATTGATGACGGGCTTTGCATGGTACTTTTTAGGACACACTCAACATGCATGGCCGGAGATCGTGCAGATCAGCGATCTCGTCGGTGCTTACGGCGTCAGCTTCATCGTTGCGATGAGCTGCGGTTGCATCGCGTCGCTCGTTCCTGAGCGATGGCTTGAGAAGCTTGCTCTCTTTCCGCCGGTGCAAGTGCCGGCGGAGTTCAGCCACTTGCCGGAAGAGGGAATGGTCGTCGAGCCGCGATCAGTATCGTCGCGGCCTCAATGGCTGATGATCGCAGCGACGTTCAGCGTGCTTGTTGCGAGCGTTGCTTACGGCGTCGTGCGGCGCTCTCAAGCGGAGTTCAAAGTCGGTCCGCGCGTCGCGCTGATTCAAGGCAACTTTCCGACCTCGCTAAAGCACGACCCGAATGAGGCCGTGAAGATCTACCGCTTTCATGAAGCATTGACCGGCATGTCCGTGCGACATCAGCCGGATCTCGTTGTGTGGCCCGAGACGATGTTTCGTTGGCCGTTGCGCGAGAAGGACGCGGGAGTCACTGACGATGACTTGCTCGCCATTGCGCCGCCGTTCAACGAGTCCGACCGCTCGAACTGGATTCAATCATGGAACGATCCGCAGGTGCGTCTGACGCTGCGGCATATGGCCGAGCAATCCGGCGCGGCGCTGCTCATTGGGATCGACACTTGGGTCGCGAAGAAGGGCAAATTCACGGCCTATAACTCGGCAGCCTTCGTGACTCCGAATGAAGGCTTGCTCGGACGCTACGACAAGCTGCATCGCGTCATCTTCGGCGAGTACATCCCACTGAAGGAGCAAGTGCCGATGCTCGCCGCGTTGACGCCGTTCCCCGAAGACTTCGGCATTGAGAAGGGGGACTCGCCCAAAGTCTTCGAACATAAGGGCTACTCGTTCGCTCCGATCATCTGCTTCGAAGACACCGTGCCGGAGATCTCGCGCACTGTGAAACGCGATGCCCCGCGCGTTGATGTGCTCGTCAACCTGACAAACGACGGATGGTTCGCGAAGTCGAGCGAACTCGATCAGCACCTCATCACAGCAAGCTTTCGCGCGATCGAGTGCCGCACGCCGATCGTTCGTGCGGTCAACACCGGGATCTCAGCAGTGATTGATGGAGATGGCGTTGTCGTCGAGCCGCTCGCGTTCATTGACGGTGATCGAGCTGACCCGCCGCGTTCGAGCATGCGCGATCCGAAAACCGGACGCTGGCACAAAGACTTGAATGCCGCGCTCGTTGCCGATGTGCCACTCGATGGACGATCGAGCCTCTATGTTCGGCACGGAGATTGGTTCGCAGGAAGCTGCAGCGGACTCGTGCTGCTGTTTGCGATCGGCGGCTTCTTGAAGCGCCGCCGTTGAGTCGCTCGTTGAACGAACATGGCTTCGATCTCCTTGCGATTCTTGTCAGGAAGTCGTTGAACAACGTCGGCACTTGCGATCGTTAGTCAACTCGGCAGATGTAGCACTTCAGGTAGCTCGACTCGGGACAGTTCGGCGAGACCGGGTGATCGGCTGCAGGACCTCGTGCTTCGAGCACTTTCACTGCTCGCTGAGTGGAAGTGGATGTCTCTGCAAGCATCCGCTCGAAGTCATCGCGCGAGACGCGACCCGAGCAACTGCACGAGACGAGCAACCCGCCTCGTTTGAGAACCGCTGCTCCTAAGACGTTGAGCGAGTGATAGCCGCGCAGTGCTTGATCAACTCCGGCTTGCCGCCGCGCCATCTTTGGCGGGTCAAGAATGACGACGTCGAATTGCTCGTTTCGCGACTTCGCCTCTTCGAGAAATTTGAAGACGTCCGAACGCACAAACTTGATCTTGTCGGAGACTCCATTCGCTTCTGCATTGCGCCGACCGGCGTCCAATGCCGATTGCGATGAATCGACGCAGACCGCTGAAGCTGCTCCGCCGAGACCCGCAGCGGTAATGCCGAACCCGCCCGCATAGCTGAAGCAGTCGAGCACCCGTGCTCCGCGACAGTAATTCGCAACCGCGCGACGATTGTCGCGCTGATCAAGGAACGCACCGGTCTTCTGCCCCTCAGCAACATCGACCATGAAGGTCAGACCGTTCTCGCGAATGGGCAACGGACGAGGCGGCGCGACTCCACGAACGAGCCCGTCAGTCAGTTCGAGTCCCTCTGCGTCGCCAATGCCTTTCTCGGTCCGCAGCCAGATGCCCTGCGGTCGAAGGCGCGTTTCGAGAAAGTCGAAAAGCTGCTGCTGCCGACGAGCGAGCGCCAAACTGGTGAGTTGCACGAGCAGCCATTCGTCGTATTGGTCAACGATCAGTCCCGAGAGACCGTCCGTCTCGCTGAAGACGAGGCGATAAGCGTTCGTGTCGTCGCGCCGAATGAATTGCTCGCGCAGGCTGATGGCTGCGTCGATGCGCGACGTCCACAACTCGTCGTTCAGCGGTTGCTCGTCGCCCCAGCGATAAAGCCTGACTCGGATATTGCTGAAGGGATTGAAGAGCCCGCGTCCGATCAGTCGGCCTTCGTGCGACTTCACGACGACTTCGTCGCCGGGTTCGGGGCGGCCTTCAATTCGAGCGATCGCTCCGGCAAAGACCCATGGATGACGGTTGAAGAACGGCATCGCCATTCGCTGCCTCAACACGACGACCGGAGTCGCCTCGCTCGTCAACATGCACGCTAACTTTCTGGTTTCAGACGGATACCGGTTGAACCGGTCGTTTCAATGAGGGAACTGCGGCGAGCAGATGACGGCAAGCACTCTCTTTGTTCGAAGTCGCCGCCAGCGCGTTGCACTCGCGATCGGCAAGCGCGTCCCATCCCGGATTCGGAGAAGGCCATCTTGAGCCGCAGAGGACTCCGCGATTGACAGCGTTGCGGCTCACCTTTCGAATGCCAATCAACTCCGGTATCAAATCTCGCCGATGCCAATGCAGTGTCTGCTTCCCGCCTCAACCGCTTGCTCGTTAGGAGCCCCGCCATGCTGACGATTCTTGGCCGACCGAACTCGAAGTCTCAATCGGGCGCTAGCTTCTGCGATCGCATGTCGCGTCGCTCGTTCCTCACGATCGGCGGATTCGCAATGGGCGGGCTCGCGTTGCCGCAAGTGCTGAGAGCAGAGTCGCAAGCGACGTCAGGCTCGTCGCACAAAGCAATTATCAACATCTATATGCCCGGAGGACCTTCACATTTGGACCTCTGGGATTTGAAGCCGGATGCCCCGTCTGAGATTCGCGGCGAGTTCCGTCCGATCGCGACCAATGTCCCCGGCATCGAGATCTGCGAACTGTTTCCGCGCATGGCGAAGATGATGGATAAGTTCGTGCCGGTGCGGTCGATTTCCGACGCCGACGGTGCTCATGACGGCTATCAGTGCATGACCGGTCGCAAGAAGGGCGATCGCAAGCCGGCGGGCGGATGGCCGGCTGCCGGTTCATGGATTTCAAAGTTGCAAGGCCCCGTGAATGGAGCGGTCCCGCCGAACCTCGCGCTCATGTACACGACGGGCAATCGCACATGGGGCGAGCCCGCTGAAGGCGGCTTCCTCGGAGTGGCTCATACGCCGTTCAATCTGCTCGGCAGCAAAGCTCGAAGCTCGCCAGAAGCAATGGTGTTGCAGGGCATCACGCTGGAGCGACTGAAGGATCGCGACCAATTGATGAAGTCGTTCGACGGCTTCCGTCGGTCAGCAGATACAAGAGGCGTGATGGAAAGCCTCGACGTCTATACGCAGCAAGCACTCGGCATTTTGACGACGTCAAAGCTCGCCGAGGCCCTCGATCTCTCGAAGGAAGATCCGCGCGTGCTCGAGCGATACGGCAAGAGCGACGAGAAGTTTCAACGCGACGGTGCGCCGCGCATGATCGAGAACTTCTGTGTTGCTCGACGATTGGTCGAAGCGGGTGCTCGATATGTGTCGCTCAATTATTCGCGCTGGGACTGGCACGGCGGTGACGGCATGAACTTCCCGATGTCCCGCGAAGAGTTTCCGCTGCTCGATCAAGGACTGTCAGCACTCGTCACTGACTTGCATGAGCGAGGGCTCGATAAGGACGTCTCAGTCGTCGTGTGGGGCGAGTTCGGTCGCACGCCGAAGATCAACAACATGAATAGCCGAGATCACTGGCCGCGCGTTTCTTGCGCCATGATGGCGGGCGGCGGCATGAAGACGGGGCAAGTGATCGGCAAGACGAACCGCTATGCCGAGTACGCCGTCGAGCGACCGGTCAAGTTCCAAGAAGTTTTCGCAACGCTCTACAAGTGCGCCGGGATCGATCCGCGTCAGGTGCGAATCTTCGACGTTTCGGGAGTTCCGCAATACATCGTCGATGAAGGCATCGAGCCGATGCATGAACTGATTTAGGAACGCATCGGTCGTCGTAGCATGGGCGTCTAGCCCGTGCTTTAAGGGGTCCGTTTTCGAAGGACGGCGAACATTCAAAAGGCTGCACGGACTGGAAGTCCATGCTACTTGCACGAACTCCTCGCAGTTCTTTCGATCTCGGCACTGACCCACGCGCAGCTTCTGCGTGCTGCTCGCTCGCTGGTTGTTCCAGTCGGTGATCTGACTCCGAGACTCGCACAACACGGCGTCCTTGCGACGCACCGGGATGTCGCCTCGGAACGTGTCAGAACTGGCCCCTCGTAGTCGCGAATCGCTTCGCGAACCCAACGTCCCACACCGAAACACCGCGTAATTCATTGAGTTTGAAAGCATTGGTTCGCGGAAGGAATCACGACTATCGACGACTCGATCGGCTCGCCCAGTCCCAGTCGGTTCTTCGCGCCGCTGTTCGCGGACTCGATCCCCGATCGAATCGCGTAGCGCTTCACGAACAATTCCGTCGCTTCCTCCGCTCGACGCGTCGCATCGGTCTTTCTAATGAGACATCTTTGGCGAATCACATTGAGCTGCGGTGTTTCACCTCGCGCCTTGTTGAGGGTTCCGGTTGTGCCGGAGAACCGGGTGATTCGACTTCGTCCACACATTCCTTCTTTGCCCGCCGATCCCATTGCACGAGCACTCGGTGCGTCGTGCTCTCGCAGCGCGCCGAGTTGGAAGACAGTACGGATCAGTGAAGTCTTGCGGGCATGCTGCGAGTTTCGACGCTGCGAACGGAATCTCGCTCAAGTTCCCCGTTCGCCGACTGCGTGATCTGTGAGCGTCTTCCTCTCCCGACAAATGGACTTGCGGTGTGATCAGAGAGGAGTGCGGTAATGAAGCTTACGATTCGTTGGCAGCGAGTCGTTGCGGTCTGTCTGGGCCTCGGACTGACGGTTTCGACGTTGTCAGTCTCCGCTGCTGAGCATCTTGTGGTGTTGGTTTCGGGTGAGAAGCCGGAAACGACACCGAGCAGTCCGGCTCGACCTCAGGTCGTACGTGATTCGAATCAGCCGACGACTACGGTCGTTGTGGCGGCAGACATCGAGCCGGCGAAGAAGCCCGACGAGTCTGCGGTGCCGAAGCGCGTGCTGACTGACCTCGACAAACTCGTCGATGAAGCCGTTGCTGTGACGTCGCGTCGTTATTTGACGGCGGATGAGCACACTCCATGGCAGATTTTTCATGGACTGTTGGCGCTGCGGAATAACTTTCAGCTCAAGATCAACAACGAGAAATCCTCGGCGATGAAGTGGGTGCAATCTGGCCCCAACTTTCGAGGCTTGCCGTTGATCGAGCAGACCGCATACGGCGGACGCTTTCATCCTTTCACGGTGCCGTATGCCTTCGAAGGGCATCCGAATCAGTTCCTTGCGATCTTGTCGATGGCCGAGCTGCCTCGGAACTTCGCGTTCCGAGCAGGCAACGGTGCGACAGTGACCATCGACGACATGCTGCGGAACGCGCAAGCCGACTGTAACGATCGCGAAGAAGTCACATGGACCTTGTGGGCCTTCGCGAGATACGTGCATCCGTCCGTTACTTGGACGAACCGCTTCGGCGAGCAATGGAGCATGGAGCGATTGGTTCAGACCGAAGTCGGCAAGCGCGTTCAAGAAGGAGCATGCGGAGGCTGTCACGGGCTCTTCGCATTGGCGCTGTCGCGCAATGCGTATTTGCAGAGCGGCTATCAACTGCGCGGTGCGTATTTCGAAGCCGACATGAAGGTGAAGCGTTACATCGCTGAGACCCGCGCGTTTCAGAATGCTGACGGCAGCTTCTCGTCGAACCACTACAACGGGCCGGGTTACGCGCCCGATTTCAATAAGCGGGTCGCGGCTTCGGGACACATCCTCGAATGGCTGATGATCGGCGCGTCGAATGAGGAACTCGAACAAGAGTGGCTCAAACGCGGGGTGACATCGGTCGCTCGGGATCTCGTCGAGAATAAGGCTGCTCCGGCTGACTGCGGCCCACTGTATCACGCATTACATGCGCTGGTGCTTTACCGACAACGCACGCGACCTGAGCTTGAAGATCCGACCGTCGTGCGAACGGTGACGCCGCCGCCGCTTGCGAACGCAGCTCCAGCGGCGATCACGATGCCGATGAAGTCCGACGGCAGTGGCTCGCCGAAGGATGTGTTCCTCGAACCGAAGAAGGTCGAAGCGAAGAAGACTGAGCCGGCAAAGACTGCGGCGTTGCCTGAAGTGGCTCCGCCAGTTGCTCCGAAGACGGTCAGTGTCCCGAATGCGAAGCCTGCTCCGACAATGCCGGAGACTCCGACAGTCCCTCAGCCCTTGCCCGAAACTTCAACAAAGAAGCTTGCTGCACCTGCGGCTCCGCCGATGCCCGAGCCGATGAGTAATGCCGTCAAACGAAGTGACGAGACAACGAAACTGACCGACAAAACAAGTTCAGACGGTGAGTTTCAAGTTCCGCTCCCGCCTACGGACGACTGAGTCCGAATCGGAGCCACTCGATGAAGGTCATCGAGTCGACTTGAAGACTCCCCGCTAGACGCGACAGCCCGTGTGCCAAAATGAGAGCACTCGGGCTGTTCGCATTTTTTGGGGGTGCGGATTCATTCGATAGTGGCCCGACGCCCCAGCGAGGGAATTGTTGTGACACCCTCGCTAACGCCTCGGGCCACACCTCTAGAACGAGCGGCGCTCACATTGAGGATTCTTCGAAAGGGCCGGAGATGTATTGGGATTGTTCGCGCTGCGGTGCTCGAAATGCGAAATCACCTGACACTCAAGCCGTCCGAACCTGCGAGCGATGCGGCTTTCAGCCTGAGTCACCTGCGGAGTCACGCAGAACGCAACCGCCGACACATCGAGAGCCGGAACCCCCACTGCGAGCGTTTCACACGGGCCTGCTCGACTGGAGCATCTTGATTCATCGCATCTTCGGCGCGATTGCACTCATTCTTGCCGGCGTCTGCGTTTTCGTTTTTCTACTCAATATCAACCCCATCAACAGCGGTGCTTTCACGACTTTCATCCTCGGCGGCGCGCTGCCGTTGGCGAGCGTCGGCTTCGGCTTCTTGGTCGGTGCCGAGTTGATCAACCTCTCTATCTGCATCGCTCTTGACGTGCGCGCGATGCGAAGCCGCAGCCAATAGGTGCAATAAGCATTACAGGATCCCCGTCGAACCGGTTGGTGCTTGTGTCGAAGAGTCACATGACGCAACGGTTGCGAAGAGAATTTGGTGAGTCCTCGATTCCTTGACCGCCTTTGCAGCGAACGCGACACCGCTGCCGGTCTCGCTCCAAATGCGTTCGCCGAGTGGCGGGCTTGAACCGAGATCGAGGTCGAAGACTCTTCAGAAGGACTCCTCATGCGACGGACAGTTTGGATGTTGTTGCTGGCCTTTGTGCCGGCGTTCGCAACTCAGGCGCAAGACAAGGCCCCGGTGCCAAAAGGCGATGTGACGCAGTACTCGTTCGATAAGAGCAAAGTCTTCCCCGGAACGACGCGAACGTATTGGGTCTATGTCCCGAAGCAGTACGACCCGAGCACTCCGGCTTGCGTGCATGTGAATCAGGACGGCATCCAATTCAACGCGCCGGCGGTCTTTGATCAGCTCATCGCGAGCAAAGAGATGCCGGTCACGATTGGAATTTTTGTGACACCCGGCGTTGTGAAACCCGCGAATGATCAAGCTCTGCCGCGTTTCAATCGCAGCTTCGAATACGACGGGCTCGGCGACGGCTATGCGAAGTTCTTGTTGGACGAACTGCTGCCTGAAGTCGAGACAAAGACGGCTCCCGACGGCCGCGCTATCAAGCTCTCAAAGAACGGCAATGACCGAGCGATTGCCGGTTCAAGCAGCGGCGCCATATGTGCTTTCACCGCTGCATGGGAGCGGCCCGACGCGTTTCGTCGCGTCTTCAGCGCGATCGGCACGTATGTCGGATTGCGCGGCGGTCATAACTATTCCACCATCATTCGAAAGTACGAGCCGAAGCCGTTGCGCGTCTTTCTCGAAGACGGCTCGAACGACAACAACATCTATGGCGGCGATTGGTGGATCGCGAATCAAGCCATGCAGCGATCGCTGACCTTCATGGGTTACGAGGTTGCTCATAAGTGGGGCGACGGCGGTCACAACGGCAAGCACGCGACCGAACTCTTTCCCGATGCGATGCGTTGGCTTTGGAAGGATCACGCTGCGGGCATCAAAGTCGGGCTCGGCTCGCCGCAACTCAAAGAGATTCTGATTCCCGGCGAGGAATGGCAGCTCGTCGCGGACGGTTACAAGTTCACCGAAGGCCCGTGCGAAAACTCGAAGGGCGAAGTCTTCTACAACGATGTGCCGAGTAGCAAAACTTACAAGGTCGGACTGGACGGCAAAGTGACGGTCTTCCTTGAGGACTCGAAGAAGGGAGACGGGCAGCGCTTCGGTCCTGACGGGCGACTCGTCGCGGTTGCTGGCGGTGCGGAGCAGATCGTCGCTTACGACGCGGACGGCAAAGCGAGCGTGCTGGCTGATGGCTTTCGCGGAAACGATCTCGTCGTGCGTCATGATGGCGGCGTCTATGTGACGAACCCCGGATGGAACGGCACTGACCCGAGCAAAGTTTGGTTCGTCAGCGCGAAGGGTGAGAAGAAGGTCGTCGATACCGGATTGAAATTCTCGAACGGGCTGACGCTCTCGCCCGACCAGTCGCTGCTGTATGTCGCCGACAGCCGGACGCATTGGGTCTACAGCTATCAAGTGCAGGCTGACGGCTCTTTGGTCAATAAGCAGAAGTACTATCACTTACACATGCCGGACACTGCGGACGACTCGGGAGCCGACGGCATGCGTACGGATCGTGACGGTCGCTTGTGGGTCGCAACGCGAATGGGTTTGCAGGTCTGCGATCAAGCGTCCC
>CAZNMS010000061.1:0-26526 GCA_964573505.1 uncultured Planctomycetaceae bacterium
ATCCCGCTGACGAACGGCAATGGACCGTCATCGAAGCGCGGCAAGTCTTTGCTCCGGAATTTCGGACTCGGGCGCTGCTGCTCAGCGAACGGCGCACTCGGTCGAAGTCATCGCTCGCTCATTGGATGTTGCTGAAGCAGCGACTGCATAGCGTGACCTCGCAAGCAGTCGGGATCGCCGAGAAGGCGCCGTTTGGGAGTCATCCGAATTCGCTGCCTCAAGGCCAATCATGGACGAATACCGGACGCGATCCGAATCCCGGTGCCGCGAAGCAATATCTGCGCGGGCCAGTCAGTTCGGCGCTGCCTGCTTGGTACATCCTTTCTTGGGATCAGCCGCAAGTGCTGGATGGGCTCTTGCTGAAGTGCAATGCCGACAAGTTCAACCTCTTCGCTTATCGAGGTGACCCGCGTCGCAATCCCGGTCTTGCATCTGCCGATGACTGGCGGCCGATTGAGTTCACCCTGCGGCAGCAGAGTGCGGGCGGGAGTAATAACGATTCCACAACGCGACTGATTGCGTTTCAGCCTCAGAAGACGGCGGCCATCAAGGTTGAGATGACTGCGTGTCAGAACGGTCCCGTCGCGACGATTGATCGCTTCGAGGCACTCGTCGACTTGCAGCAGAAGCCGATTCCATCGTCAGGTGCGGGGCGGCTCGAGCCATACACGATCAAGTACTCGCAGCCTCAAGACGGCACGCTCGCGATGGTGATCACTGATCGCAGCGGTCGCACGATTCGCAATCTCGTCGCGCAAGCAGAGCGCGAAGCGGGGGCTCATGCCGAAGCATGGGATCTCAAGGATGACGCGGGCCGAACCGTGCTGCCGGGTGAGTATCGATGGAAAGCCATCAGCGGCCCGACGCTCGATCTGCGGTATGAGATGACTCCTTATCCCAATGCCCCGATGCACTTCCCCGGACAAACTCCCTGGCTGACGGGCGAGTCGGGTGCGAACGGATGGATGGCGGATCATGCGACGAACACATCGGGCACGGCATGGCGCGATCGCGTTTATTTCGGAGCGCCGGGTGTTGAAGGCGGAGTGTGTTTCATTGAGTGCGATCTCAATGGCCGCAAGCAATGGGCGCGACACAACTTTGGCCCGTTCGCTGGACTGCAACGACTCGCTGCCGATGCCGAAGCGATCTACATCCATGAGCATGATCGACTCACTCGCATGGAGCCGGAGTCGCATGCCTTCAAGGTGCTCGGGCAGCTTTCGAGTCCGACGCGGCAAGGCCATTTGACTGGAATGGCGGCGCATGCCGGCAAGGTCTATCTCTCGTTTCAGATGCCGGTGCCTTATCTCGACAACGCGACTCGCGCGGATGTCGTTGATCTTGAGCAGAGCTTGCCGCGCTATCCCGATCGCATCCCGGATGTGCTCGGCAACCGGCGCGTGCAGCCGAATCCGCGCCGCGAGTTTCTGCGTCTCTTGAGATTGGCTGATACTCCGCCGGGTCAGACGGAAGCGTCGCCGAATAAGCGCGAGCCGCACTTTCCGATCTATTTGGAGTCCGTCGGAGACGACCCGCGCCAGCAGTTTGTGGTCGTCGCGTTTCGTGAACCGGTGCCATTGGGCAGCGTCGTCTTTCCGTGCCCCGGCCCCGAATTCAAGATCGACTTGAGCGTGCTGAAGGCGAGTGCGAAGTCGCCGAATCCGAATGCGAACGACGATTGGATCTCGTTCCCGACTCAAGCGCAGTCCGGATGGATTTGCTTACCGGCGCCGCCCAATACGCTGACTCGTGCGTTGCGCGTGCGAGTGACGAAGGCGGATGTCGAAGCTCCTGATGCGCTCGACACGTTGCTGTCGAAAGGCGATTCGAAGCTGAAGGTGCCGGATCTCGATGCGCTCACGGACAAAGATCGCAGCACAAAGAAAGTGAGTTCGACAGACAGCGGGACGAGCGCGGCATCGAATTGGTTTGCGCGCATCGAGGGCATGAAGTTGCTGCGTCGTCGGTTCGCGGGACTGAAGCCGGAAGAGGTTCGAGTCAGCTCGGGCAAGATCAACGCGGCCGGAGAATGGGATGCAGCGCGGTCGGCAGCGCTGTCTCCTGAAGATCCCGCGATCTATGCGATGCAGTGGAGCGCGAAGCAGAAGATCTCGGGGCTTGCGATTAAGGAGATCGACGGCGAGCAAACCGAAGTCGATGTTTGGACGGGGCCGGACTCGGGCGAGATCTCGCTCAGCGACTCGAAGCATTGGGAGCATGTCGCGACCTATGAGCAGCAGCGCCGCGATGCTTATGAGCCGGCGTTCTCGCGCAATGATTGTGCTCGGTATCTCGACGGCTATGTCGACTTCCATCAGCAACGCGAGACGCGCGCCGTGCGTTTGCGCGTCGTCAAACAATGGGCCGACAACACCGATCGCGGAACGGCTTCTCAGCGCCGCGATCTCGGCGGGCGTTCGCTTGATCCGCGCCGTTGCCGCATCTGGGGAGTGACCGCGTTGCAGTATCTCGGCGGCGAACCGTCGGTTGATACGCAGGCTTATCAGCGCGTTGAGACGCGCGACGGTCGCACGGGCGAAGTGCTCCGCGAGGTCTCGGTCGCGATTGATTCGGGTCTGAGTGTGAGTCCGTCCGGCAAGCTGTTTGGCATTCGCGAGCGGCAGATCGTGCAGGTCGATCCTGAGACCGGCGGGGTGCAATCCGTATTACCTGCGATCGACGGCAAAGAGGTCGCGGCGAAGCGATTCACGATCAGTCCGGCGGGCGACTTCTATGTGTATGTCTTGCCGCAGAAGGTCATTCAAGTTTTCAACGCGGACGGAAAGCCGCTGCGCACGATCGGGCATCCGGGCGGTGCGCGGCCCGGTGCATGGGATCCGCAACGCTTTCTCGAAGTCAACGAACTGTTCGTCGATAAGGCCGACAGTTTGTGGGTCGTCGAGAGTCAGTATGTCCCGCGGCGCATCGTGCAGTTCAAGACCGACGGCACGTTCGTGAAAGAGTTGCTGGGTAATACAAATTACGGCGGGGGCGGCGTGCTCGATCGTCACGACAAGTCGCGGCTCTACTTTCATCATGTGGAGTTCGCGCTCGACTGGAAAACCGGGCAATCGCGGATCAAAGGACTGATGGCCGATTGGCTGCCGGCGGACTGCGTGCCGATCCGTGCGAATCAACGAACCTATCTGGCGACGGCTCCGCTTTCGCATCAACCGGCTCAACCGGCGGCAGTGGTCTATCTCTATGACGATGCGACGGGCACGGTTCGACAGGCGGCGGCGTTCGGTGAAGCCAATGCGTTTGATGCGTTGAAGACGGGCTCCATTCAAACGCGATTGGCTGCGGGAAAAGTGCTTGCGGACTACTCGTTCTTATGGGCTGACCTCAACGGAGATGGCCGAGTCGACGTTGATGAAGTCACGTTCGAACCGAAGTCGGGGAATCGACCGCTGCGACTCGGTCGCTTGAATTCGGAGATGCGCTGCTGTGCCGGCGAGGTCATGTATCACGTCGAAAAGTATCTGCCGAATGGGACGCCGATCTTTGCGAAGCAGTCGCTGAAAGTTCCCGCGCTCTATCAACTGCAGGACGGCAAGTTGCTCAGTCTGCATGCGGCTTCGGATGAACCGGTGCAGCAGGGATCGGGGCGAGCTCAAGAGAGCGCGGTCTATTCGGCGACGGGCGACAAACTATGGAGTTATCGCACCGAGCATTCCGGCGTTTCGGGTTTGTGGTTGCCGCCATGGTCGCCGGGGTATGTCACGAACGAGTTCGGGGTGATCGGCCATGAAGTCGCGACGGCGGGGGATCTCGGTGAGTTCTTCGTCGTGCATGCCAACAACGGCCAATGGAAGATTTGGACGGCGGACGGTTTGCTCGCGGGATCGATCTTGCGGCACACACTGAGCCCGCAGGTTCGCGGCAACTCATCGTTCCCGACGGCCGAGCGCGGGACATCGCTGACGGGACTCACTGCCGGGCAAGAACACTTTCATGGCTTCTTCACGAAGACTGATTCCGACGGCAAGTACTACCTCGTGCAGGGCGGCAACTGGATCTCGTTGATCGAGGTGCAGGGGCTCGAAAAGTTCCGGCGGCTTAGAGGTGACATAACGATTACAGCAGACGATGTGCGCCGCGTGCATGATTGGGAGTCTCAGCAGGCGCGCCGTGAGGTCAAGAGCCGCGCCAAGATCGTTGAGTGCTTGCCGATCGACGAGAAAGGTCCGCGCGAGATTGGTGAGATAGACGGAGTCCGTTTCGCAATGGGCTATGACTCGAAGCTGTTGCACTTGCGCTGGACTGTTGAAGGTCAAGGACCGCTACGCAATTCGGGTGTCGACTTTCATCGCTACTTCAAGACGGGAGCATGCCTCGATCTGCATCTCTCGACCGATCCGCAAGCCGATCCCGGGCGACAGCATCCGGCGGCAGGCGATCTGCGTTTGCTGCTGACGTTCGTCGACAACAAACCGCAAGCCGTGCTCTATCAACCGGTCGTTGCCGGAGCCGCGAAACAAGACGCATGGGAGACATCAACTCCCGCCGGCGGCACAACGACCTTCGATCGAGTGGCCTTACTCACCGACGCGAAGCTCACGCTGACGTCACCGTCGCCGACGAGTTACGTGCTGACCGCGACCGTGCCCTTGAAGACGATCGGGCTTCGCATTCAAGAAGGCGCGCCGCTGCAAATGGACTGGGGCATTTTGAGCACCGACGACGGCTTCACGGTGAAGCGTCGCCGTTACTGGAGCAACCAATTAGCAAACGGCACGACCGACGAAGCTCTCGAAGCACGCCTCGAACCGCACCTCTGGGGCTCGCTGCTGTTCGTCTCCGGCTCGACCGACGAACGCCGCTTGTCCGACAAGCTGCAATCAATCGAAGGCAAAACTAAGTCCGGCGATGCGGCGAAGGATTTGTTGGACGACCTCGACGCGAAGAAGAAGTGAGTGCGGCCCGCGCGTCGGACAGCCGCTCGTACGACGCGCCGCGCGTAAGATGGCCGCCCTCGGCCGTCGTCTTTCGAGCACGACTGTCACTTGCGCCGCACGACCTCACGAAGTAGCGCAAAAGCCGTTGAACCCCCGACGCGAGGTCGGGGGCGTTTCGATCACAGCCTCGGATCGAAAGGCGACCACAAAGCGGACGGCGCTCGTCGCGATAGAGAACTCCGTTGCATGGAGGCTCGCCATTGAATCCCGATCGGCAACTTGTCTCATCGCGAACGCTCATCGTTCGATCGCGCTACTTCTTTCGAACCTTCATCAACGCAGCTTTCAGTTCGGCTGCGATGCTCGCGTGCTGCGGGTCGGTTGCGAGGTTCTTTGTTTCCTGCGGGTCGGTCTCGTAGTCGTAGAGTTCGACGCCTTTCGCTCCGTCGTCCCACTCGGTGTAGCGCCAGCGTTCGGTCCGCAAGCTGTAGCCCATATAGGCTTTCTCTTTCCGCTCCTTCGCCGGTGTCTCGGCGCCGCGCGACACTTGAGTCAGCGCCGGCTTTGACCACTCGCCCTTCACGTTGTCGAGCAACGAACGAACGCTGCGACCTTCAAGCTGCTTCGGAGTCTCGATGCCGCAGAGGTCCGTCAGAGTCGGATGCAGGTCGATCAGCTCAACCGTGCGACCGCAGCCTTGCCCATTCGCTTTCGCGCGCGGGTCATAGATCAAGAAGGGAACTCGGGCGGACGGCTCGAAGAGCGATCGCTTCTGCCATAGCCCCTTTTCTCCGAGGTGATAGCCGTGATCGGCGATGAAGACGACGATCGTTTTGTCCGACAGCTTCAGTCGGTCGAGCGCATCAAGCAGCTTGCCGACTTGCGCATCCATGAAGCTCGTTGAAGCGTGATAAGCCTGAGTCGCTTGCCGCCGCAGATCGTCAGTCAGCTTCTCGTGATCCTTTTTGTGACTGCCGAAAGCCGCAAGCGGATGACGCTGCTTGATGTCATCGGGGACGAGCGGCAACGAGATCTTCTCGACGGGGTAATGCTCGAACCACTTCTTCGGCGCGACATACGGCGTATGCGGGCGATAGAAGCCGACAGCTAAGAAGAACGGTTTGTCTTTGTTCGCTTCGAGCAGCTTGATGGCCTCTGCCGCACCGATGCCGTCTGTTTGCTCTTCGTCGGTTCCGTCTGCCGCGAGCCAACTGAGCGATCCGCCGAAGCTGCCCGGAGTCAGCGAGTAGATTTTGTCTTCGTCGTCCTTATCGCGGCCTTTCGGGTTCACGACCTTTTGCCATGAGGGCGCATCGTCGAGCCCGTCCGTGCCGATCTGCGTCGGCACTCCGTAGTGATAGAGCTTCCCGACTCGCGCGACCGAATACCCCGCCTTCTGAAACGACTGTCCGATCGAGACCGCATCGGGCACGTTCTGCCGGAAGTGAGTCGCGTTCTCATAGACGCCGGTCGTATCGGGTCGCAGTCCGGTGAGGAACGACGAGCGGCTCGGATTGCACAGCGGGAACTGGCAATAAGCGCGATCGAAACGCACGCCCTTCTTCGCGAGCCGATCAATGTTCGGCGACTTCACGAGCGGATGCCCGTAGCAACCGAGGGCGTTGTTGAGGTCATCCGAGACGACGAACAACACATTCATGCGTTGCTCGGCGGCATTTAGCGTCGTCACGAACGCGAACAGCGCGAGCAGCATTCCGCAGTAGATCTCAATTCTCAGTCGCAACCCAGTCAGCATGCGTTGTCTCCGGGAGTGCGGCGTAAGACAGCCGCTCTCAGTGTCATTGATGAAGCGATCACAAAGCCGCGAGCGATCGTTCGTCGTGCCGCCTTCACGCGGTCTGCATAAGAACGCGCGAAGTCGGAACGACAAACAAGCGGCGCTGTAGAAGTAAGTCGCGAGCGTCTTCAAGTCATGCGACCGACGCGAGCGTCCGAGAATTTCGTCTCAGTACGACGGACTTGCAGTCCGTCGCTTCTCGTGACGCATGTAATCGCAGTTACCCGCACGCGGCGGTCTCGTTTTCGCGCGAGCACGGTGCATTCACGTCGCGAGCACTTCAACGACGACTCGACTCCGCCTGCAACTCGTGAGACGCTCCGCCCGCTTTTCGGATCGGGCTGACTGCGAAGAGCGGCTTTGTCGCAACAGGCGTAGCGCGGCAATCGCTCAAACCGAACGGCGATCGCGTTCGCGATGGATGACGTCGCTCCACTCAGAATCTCGCTCCCTCCATCATTCGACAGTATGGCGAACGACGACAAACGACTCGGCAAGTACCTGCTCAAATCCGTCTTGGGGCAAGGCGGAATGGGTACGGTCTATCTCGCGCTCGATACGCGCCTGCGTCGAGAAGTTGCTCTCAAAGTCTTGCCGCGCGAGTTCAGCAAGGACGCTGATGCCGTCAAACGCTTCTTACGTGAAGGGCAAGCGGCAGCTCGGCTGAGTCATCCGAACGTCGTTGCGATCTTCGACGTCGATCAGCAGCGCGGGCATACCTTTTTGGTGATGGAACTCGTCAGCGGCGGCTCCGCTCATGACCTCATCAAGCAGGGCTATCTCGCATGGCCCGAAGCCACTCGGATCATCGCTGAGGCGTGCCGGGGACTCGTTGCCGCGCATTCAGCCGGTCTCATTCATCGCGACATCAAGCCTGCAAACATCCTGTTGAGCAAAGACGGAACGGTGAAGCTGTCGGACTTCGGACTCGTCAAAGTCGCCGATGACGAGACGACTCGTGATCCACTCACGAAAACCGGAGCTGTGCTCGGTACTCCCGACTTCATGAGTCCCGAGCAATGTCAGGGAGAAAAGCTCGACGAACGCAGCGACATCTATTCGCTCGGAGCGACGTACTTCGCGCTGCTCACGCGCCGTCCGCCGTTCGTTGAAGAGAAGCCGCTGCAGACGATGTTCGCGCATTGCTCAAAGCCGGTTCCCGATCCGCGTTCGATCATCGCTGACTTGCCCGCTGCTTGTGCTGATGTCGTCATGAAGTCGCTCAGCAAGAAGCGAATGGACCGCTTCAAATCCGCCGACGAGTTTCTCGCCGCTCTGCTGTCGTTGCTGGGTAGCTCACCGACGGACGCGGCATCGCAGGTCATTCTCCGTAGCGAGCGACAACCGATGACGAGCATTGGCGCGGAGATGACTTCTTCCGGCACTCGAAACACTCCGACGTTGCTTGAAGGCGTCGGCAATGCGACTCAGTCCGCCGCAACGAGTCCGTCGACGAGCGGTCCCGCACCGACATCGCCGCCTGATGAAGCCCGCATGGCGACGACGATCACGCGACTCAGCCGCATCACTCGACGGCGCGGCTTTTGGCCAATGCTCGGCGGCGCGACGCTGCTCGTCGGACTCGGCTTGCTGATGCTGCAACGACCAAATTCAACAACTCAGCCCGAATCGAACGGCAGCGAGCAAAGCGAACAGAATGCGTCCGGCACTCAAATGCCCGTGCTGAAGAATGGGCGTGCGAATCAGAACGTACCCGCAGAAGTGACGCTCGTGCGATCGGGTGAAACGCAGCAACTTAACGAGCGAGTTGGCGCCATCGCGGCATCGCCGGATGAAACGGAGCTTTATACCGCTCAAGACAACGGCGCAATTACCGCCTTCAACATTGCGACTCGCGCAGTTGTGCGAAAATACGAGGGGCTCAAAGCCGCATCACGCGCGGTCGCTGCGGCTCGGAATGGAAAATGGATCGCAGCCGGGAGCGATGCCGGGCACGTTGCTATTTGGGATGCAAAAGCAGCCGCTCTCATCACAACGATGACCGATCATCGGAGTGAGATCAGCTCATTATCATTTCGCCCGGACAGTCAGCGACTCGCAGTCGGTGCTTATGGAGAATTGCGACTCTATAGCATGCGTCCCGACGGCACTCCCGAATTCCTAAGAACGCTCGGTAATAGCGGCAGTCAGCCGGTTTGCTATATGGTGAAGTCAGTCAAATTCTCACCGGATAATCGGCTGCTCGCTGCAACGAGTTGGGAGTCGAAGCAAATTATCCTTTGGAATGCTGATAACGGTGAATTCGTCGCCAATCAGACGGGGTTGCCATACGAGTCATTCGCGGTCGAGTTCCTATCTGACAATCGCGTCGTCGTCGGCAGTGGTCGCGGACATATCACCATATGGGAGAATCCCGGACGCGATGGCTTCTCAAAGCTTTCGATGATCAACAACAGATCTGACGAATTACGTTCAATGGCACTGCTGCCCGACGGCCGAACGCTCGTGACAGCGGGAGAATGGGACGGCCCGCTGCGGCTCATTGATCTCGAAACGCAGCGCGAGTTCGACCGAGTCCGCAATCATACTTATGCCGGTATCGGAGCAGTGCTCGCATTGCCGAAAACTCGCAAAGTCGTTTTAGCAGGCGGCACCGAGAATGCGCAGAAAGGCTTTCTGCAATACTGGGACATCGTCACCGGCGCGAAGTAGGCAGATCGCCAATTCATCCCGCGAAGATTTGAATTCAGCCGATCGGAAAGCACGCGGCGGGGCGATTTCGAAATCTCTTTATTAGCGTCGATTAGCGTTCTACGTCTTCTTCTTTGCAAGGCAGCAAGTGCCGCTACTCATCCTGCTGCCCCGTGCGGATCCGTAAGTAGCTTTGATAACGTGCTTGCGAGATGAGCCCCAGCTGCATGGCATGCTTCACTTTGCAATTCCCTTCGTGAGTGTGAGTGCAATCCGGGAAGCCGCAGTAAGCGACGAACGGGCGGAACTCGATGAAGTAGCCTTCGACCTCCTCGGGCAGCACATCCCATAATTCCATCTGCCGGATGCCGGGAGTATCAACGACCCAGCCGCCCGTTTTGAGAGGTATCAAGCGGGCCGTGCGAGTGGTATGTCGTCCTTTTGTGTTCTGCGCGCTGACCGACTTTGTTCGCAGGCCGAGTCCCGGTTGCACGACGTTAAGCAGTGACGATTTTCCGACGCCACTTTGCCCCGTGAAAACCGACTGCTTGTCGCGCAGTAAGTCTCGCAGGCGATCGATCCCTGCTCCTGTCGCAGCGCTGACGAGCACGGTTTGATACCCGAGCAATCCGTAGCGACCGAGGATCGGTTGCAGTTCGAGCGGATCCATCAGATCGGCTTTGTTGATACAGATCACAACATCGGCTCGACCTTTTGTTGCGCTGATTACGAAGCGGTCGATCAAACTCACTTTCAACGCGGGCTCACCGACCGACGCGACGATTACTACTTGATCGACATTGGCGACGATGATGTGCTCGAAGCGACGCGACCCGCGCGCTAATACCGTCTTCCGCGATTCGACGCGCTGAATATGTCCGCGTCCCTCTTCTTGAGGCTCAAACAAGACCCAGTCGCCGGCGACTACGGTATTTCGTCCGTCGCGAGAGAGTGTGCGTATTAAGCGGCGCACCGTGCATTCGTAAGTCTTGCCGTCGGCTCCTTGCACGAGTGAATTTAAGCCGATCGGCTCGAGCACGCGGCCGCGCTGACACTTCGACTCGTCGACCTCGATCACGAGTCCCCCGTCTTCATCCTCGGTCGTATCCGCGATGATCGTGCGACGGCGCGTCAGAGTTCCTTTGCCGGATACTCGCTCGGACTGCGGGAGATCTTCGACATGAGCGGCTCGCGAGGTGTCTTCGGATTCGAGGTCGATCTCGCGAGTGATGTCGTTGTGCCGAGTGCGATTCACTCGGTTCTTCCGAAAATCGACGCGGAGCTTTTGCTTCTTATTCTTTGCCATGAACTACCAAACGAGGGATTTGCCGATGTCCTCAATGCGTGACGCGACAGTCTGACCATTCAAGACGCATTTCGGCAGCACGACAACGCAGATCGCCGTCGGATCGCGCCTGCTCGCCGTTTCTTCGGTCGCCGCTTCATACAGGAAAGACACTTCGCGCCGGATGAATCGAGAGCTTGAGACGCATCCTCGCGGAAACTTGTTTGTGGGATCGAGACCGAGGCGGAACTGAAACGCATCGTCGGAGCCGCGATTGCCCGCATCGTTGTCGACCTGAGGGAGTTAAGACTGCAACGCGAAGATTCAGTGGCTATAAGGCTGCCCCCGACCCCGACATTGGATCGCTCGTCTGATGTCGAAACCTCTCAAATCGGCGCTTGTCGTAACAGGAGTGCCGCCGAACTTCGCTTCCCCCGACTCGTTCAATGGCTCGTTCGCTGACGAGTTTTCTTAAGCCGCCCGTATGCCTAGCACTCTTTCGGTCGATCACTTTCTGCGCCAACTCGAACTCAGCGGCATCTTGCCCGCTGAGGATGTGAGCGCCGTGCTGCGGATCGTCGACATCGACGAAGCGAGTTATCCGACCGCCGAGTCTCTTTCTGAGTATCTCGTCAATGCCGGAATGCTGACTCAATGGCAGGCAGAGAAGCTGCTCGATGGGAAGCACAAAGGATTCACGCTCGGCAACTACGTGCTGAAAGACATGCTCGGGCAGGGGGCAATGGGCACGGTTTATCTCGCCGAGCAGATGCTGATGAAGCGGCGGTGTGCGGTGAAGTTGCTGCATCCGACGCGACTCAAAGACCCTGAATTGCTCGAACGCTTTCTCCGTGAAGGCCGCGCGGTTGCGACGACTGATCATCCCAACATAGTGCGGGCTTATGAGCTGAGTCGCATTCGCGAAGGCAGTACCGATCTCTACTTCCTCGCGATGGAACTGGCGACCGGCCGCAACTTGCAGGATGTCGTCGAGACCGACGGCACATTCACGTCGAAGCGAGTCGCGCACATCCTCAGACAAGTCGCATTGGGCTTAGCGCACGCGCATCAGAAGGGGCTCATTCATCGAGACATCAAGCCGACCAATCTGATGCTCGACGACAATGGCATCATCAAGATTCTCGATCTCGGACTGGCGCGGTTCTTCGATGACAGTGACGACTCGCGGTTGAGTTCTCTGCACGACTCAACGTTTCTCGGCACAGCGGGGTATCTCGCGCCCGAGCAGGCTTACAACAGTCGCGACGTTGATGCGCGAGCGGACCTCTACAGCGTCGGAGCGACCGGGTTCTATCTGCTGTGCGGTCGACCGCCCTTCAACGAAGGCACCGTCGTCCGCCGCTTGATGGAGAGTCAGAGTCAGCAACCGCCGCATCCGCGCGACATTAAACCGGACATTGCGGAAGAGCTTGATCAAATCGTCGTGCGACTCCTGCAGCCGGTTGCCTCTGATCGGTTTCAGTCCGCTGACGAGTTGATCGACGCGCTTGATGACTGGCTCAGAACCATTCCCGGCGGAGAAGAGGACTCGTCGAAGTTTCGTCGTCCGCGCGAGGAGCCGACTACCGACTTTGACGGCACGGCAAAACTGTCAGCAGACAAGACGAACGCTTTCGGAGGATCGAAGTCGGACCGCGAAGACTCAAAGCCGTCAGTGCCCGTTGCGGTGCTCATTCCGAGTGACTCAACGGTGACTCGCAATCCCGAGTTGCAGGCCGCCATTCGGAACGATCTGACATTCCCGAGGCATGGACTTCGTTGGCTGTTGATTGGCGTCGCGCTGACATTGCTGTGCTGCGGATTGGCATTTTCAGTTTGGCGAGCAGTGCGTCGCAGTCCCGAGTTGCCGGATGTGATTGGTTCAAAGCAAGAAGCAGGACGAAGCGGCTCGGGCGGTGCAACAACTCCTACACTCTCAGGCGACAACAAAGTCGTCGCCCCGCAGCCGACGATCGGTCACTCGGCGGCGACAGTTCAAACGCCGAAGAATCGTTCGGTCACAGAGTCGAAAGATCCGACCGATGCCCTCGCAGCATTCGCGAAGACCGAGCAGTCCCAGTACGAGCGACAAATTGCAGTCGCTGATGCCGGCGGAGAGTTGCCCGGTTTAGTGGGAGTCATCGGCGATAGTCGCTTGAAGCATTTTGGGCGCGTGCGACGAGTTGCCTTTAGCGAGTCAGATGGCGTTGTAGCTTCACTCGGCAACGACGGTGCCGTTCGCATTTGGAAGCTCGAAACGGGAGAGCAACTGCAAGCGATCTCGCTTTCACAAACATCAAGCCCGAACTCTCTGGCCGTCGTCTCTAACGGCACCCGAGTGCTTGTTGGTTTTTCGGACGGGGCAGTGACTTCGTTCGAGACAAAGACCGGAACAAGCTCATGGACTCGCAAGCTCGATGAGAGTGAGGTCGTCGACCTCGTCGCAACGAATCAAGGAGAGTCCGTATGGACGGCGTGCGCGAACTCTCAACACCTCGTTCAATTGAATGTCTCAACGGGCGAGACCATCAAGACGGTCTCCGTTGCCGACAAAGTCAAACGACTGAAGGTGAATGCGGACAGCACGCAACTCGGTGTCGCCCTGCGTAGCGCGATTGAAGTCTATGGAATCGAATCAGGAGAGCTCATCGCGCGACTGACGGGATTCCAGTATGCCGCAGCCGCATTGGACTTTTCGCCTAACAGCAAGCAAGTCGTCGGAGCCTTTGCTGAAGAGCGCGAACTCGGTGTGTGGGACATCGAGCGGCCCGACGCTCCTCTACGTTTGCCGATGAAGGATGAAGCGAACGCTGTTGCCTTCTTACCCGATGGACTTCGGTTGCTGGCCGCGAACGGTTGGGGGTTGCAAACGATTGAATTGAGCAAGCCCGAGTCGCCGCGTTCGCTCTATGGGCACTTCGGTTCGCTGCGTGACATTGTCGTCAATGCAAAGCTCAAGTTGGCCGCCACTGTCGGGGACGATCATCAAGTCGCACTCTGGCAACTTCCGACGTTGCAACGCCGCTTTGTGAATGACCCTCCGGCGCAGTCGCTGAAAGAGATGTCAGTCGACCCGCAAGGACGCTGGATTGTTGTTGGCGATTATGGCCGCGCTCGGCTTTGGGACGTCGCGAGCAATCGTTTGCTGCACGAGTTCGGCCCCTATCAGAGTGCTCTTGATGAGTTGACGATCAGTCCGAATGGCGAGCAGGTCGCAGCAGCAAACA
Source organism: uncultured Planctomycetaceae bacterium (assembly GCA_964573505.1). Classification (GTDB taxonomy): domain Bacteria; phylum Planctomycetota; class Planctomycetia; order Planctomycetales; family Planctomycetaceae; genus AM-0621. The sequence goes on from CAZNMS010000061.1 coordinate 13,864, forward strand.
TCTTCGACCCGGAAGTGCGCATATGGTCGACGGAATCCGGCAAAGAACTGGCGAGAGTTGCAATGCCCGAAAAGGTCACCGGCCTCTCGTATCGTCACGACTCGAAGCAATTGGCTTGCAGCTATCGCTCGCGCAGTGGAATGGGTCGGCTCGGCATCATGTTGATCGACGCCGAGACGCGAGCTGTCGTGCGAGAGCTCGCTACGCCGAAGGAGAGCAACGCCAACGCCAAGCTCGAATGGAGCGGTGATGGAATGCGGTTGTTGTCATGCGAAGCACGCAGCGTCGCGCTGTGGGACGTTGAAACTGGCCGCACGATCAAGCGATTAAAGATCGACAATCTGAAGATCCCCCGCTTCCGTGCATCGGCTTTGAACCCCAGTGGTCAGCGCGCGTTTGTCGCGACCTATGACGGACGAGTCCTCGAATGCAACTTCGAGACAGATGACGTGCGCAACTTCTATGTGCATGAACGCGGCAACTGGGTCGACAGTCTCTGTCTCAGTCCCGATGGCACTTCCCTCTTGATGTCGACAAGGGACGGCACGTTGCGAACGAAGTCGCTTGACGCCGACGTGCAGCAGCCCACTCGCGACGTCCGCGTCGGCCCGACTCGCGGCACGATCGGCCGCGTTGTCTTCTCGAAAGACGGCCGACACATCATCACCGGCAACGCCAACGGCACCGTCTATGTGCTGAAAGTCGCGGATTTGAACTGGAAGTAGCCCCCTGCCGCAGTTCCCGAGGCGAGAAAGGCGGGCATCTTGGAGTGCGGTGATTCATCACCGCTTTCCCATTCGGCGGAGCCGTCTTCCTTTTCTTTTCGCCCACTGAAAGAGCACCGAAGTCAGCGAGACTTCAGCTCATTGCTGTGCTCTGTTTGACTCCGAGAGAGGAAGACCAGAAGGCAAAAAGAGGGCATGGTTCAAATCGGGGCTCCTGATGGCAGCAGGCGCGCACGCGGGGGGCGCAGTTGATGAGGGCGAGTTGCATTCCCTCAGCGTGACTCTGGCGGGGAGCGGACAGGCGCTGGTCATGTCGTCGAGCCAGTGGCTCTCGCGTTCGCCGGTCAGCAGTTCGTGCGGGCTGCAGCCGACTCGTTCGGGACGCTCGCTGCGCGGGAACCGATGATGGTCCAGGCAGAAGCGCAGCAGCTCTAAATAGTCGTTGCTCAGATGTCGCCGCAGGAAGAAGTCGTGTCGCAACCGGCTGTTGAGATTCTCGACCCCCGAACTGGCTCGCACCGTGTTGCTGGTTACTTTCATCACCGCTTGATGCAGCTCGTAGAACTTCGATCCCAGACGCTTTCGCAGCACCGCTTCAGCTTGCCAATCGCTCGGCGTTCGCGGTTCAGAAGCGAGCAACAGCGCGCGAACGATCGCTTCGCTCACATCATGCTCGTCGGAGATCGCGCTGAGTGATTGGTCTAACTCAGACGCAAACGCCAGCAGTGTGTCGCGTTGATTACATAGCGCTTTGACCAATGGTCCGAGGCGATGCGGACAACTCGGAAGGAGTCGCTCTAACTCACTCATCAGCGAGTCGAATCGCCTTTGCGGCTGCCGCTCGCGCGTGCGTCAATTGCTTCGAGTGCTTGTGGCCTTGTCCGTTCTTCTTCGCCTTGAGCATCCGGCGCTCTTGTTGATCGCACATGGTGATGGCTCCGTAGGCTCGGTTCTCCAAGTAAGAGACGACCTGCCCGGCTTCGCGCTGTGTATGAAAAACGTCACCTCGACACGACAAGCCCGGACATGCCAACTCTTGACCGGCTCTCAAACCTCGCCCGCCATCCGCGATGGTGGCCTGCGGTTGCCAACTGCGATCCTCGCGCTGTCGAGTTAGTCGTCGGACTCGACGGCGATGTCTGCCGTGCGGATGCGTTCGATGAAGTCTTCGGACAAGCCGGCTTGCCGGCGTGCTTCGATTTGAAAGATATCGCCTCGCGCTTTGCTCGGTCGCAGAGGCCATTTGAGGTGCTTGCAGAACGTCTCCCAGTCGTCAGCGCCGGCGGGCTTTAGCTTGCGAAGCCACTCGATGCCGAATGCGACGTGCTCGATCTCGTCGCGATGCACGACGCGCATCAGAGCGGCGCTGCGCTCGTCACCGGCGTTCGAGAAGTAAGTCGCGAACTCCAATGTGTGATCGAGATTGCGGCCCTCAAAGACGAGCGGCAGGGTCGCGAGATAATCGAGTTCGCACTCGATCTCTTGCGCCTTCTTCCAGATGTAGCAGTTGACGGGATACGTCCCGAACTGCACTCCGAGATGCGCGGCACGCTCGATATGCATGCGAGTATGCCGCTGCTCGTCTTGCATGACTCGCGCGAGTCCTAAGCGAAACTCAGTGGGAGCATCGGGGAAGAGCAGCGCGACATAAGCCATTACTTCGAGCGCCTGCAGTTCATGATTCGCAAGGATGTGATGCGCGATCGCGCGCTTCGCGGGATCCGTCAACGCACCGGGTCGAGGCATGCTCGGCGCCTTTCGCCGCTCGGCAAAGATCAGCTCGGGAGTCCGCGCCGGTTCGACGACTCGTATTGAGTCGCCGGGATGCTCGTCAGTCAGTGGCTCAGTAATGGGAGCAATTTTCTTGTCGATCTCCGGCGAGAAGAGGACTTGCTCGGCAAACGCTCGGACTTCCATCGAAACCTCACGCGGTCAGCAATGACGCAGTGGCGGATGATTGAGTGGGGGGAATGCGATTCGTGCTTTGAGTGCGTCGCTGCTCGCGGTGCGCTCGCGACCGACGGTAGCCGAAATCGTCGGACTTCGGGCCTTCGGTGACGGCGGTCGAAGATTGTGGGCCGACGCTCCGCGTCGGCAGTATCTCGCGTGCAATCGAAACTACACTGTAATGCGATGCGACGCGGAGCGTCGCACCACAATGAAATTCGGCAGCTTCTGACGACTTCGGCTACGGCGATGTGCCGTTGAGAGCGGATTGAAAAGACGGGCAAGAGTGCCCGTCCTACAGCTCAATTGCCTTGCGGCGCGAGTGCTGCGGAGTTGCCTGCGTCTCAACGCGCGAACTTGCGGTTGAACTCTTCAGGATCGAAGGCGTCCGCTTCCGCGGATTCGAGCACTTTGCGGAAGTTCGATTTCTCAGCGTCGGTCAGCAGTGATTCAGCGTCGGCGAGGCTCTTCTTTGAGGGAGTTCGCTCCGTCGCAGCCGTCTTTGTGATTGGAGCGCGGGCGTCGGTAGACGGTTCTTGAGAAGTCACTCGCTCGGCATTGAAACCGCCGGCAAAGACGGACGGCGTCGGCTGCTTTGCGGCTTTCGGATTGAGATCGCGAGCGGCTTGCAGCACCCACTCGCTCAGCAACTTCTTCTGCTCGGCACCGCTGTGCCCCGAGAACATTGTCTGCCCGGCATGCGATCCTTCAGCGATCTTCAAGATCTTGCTGTCGTAAGGCCGGTCGAGATCAATGTGCTTCAAGATCGCCGCCAAATTCCGCTCGGAATAGATGCGGTGATTGCCGGTTCCGGGAGTGCCGCGCGTAAGACGGAACTCGTTCTCAGAGTTCGCTCCGTGACAGCGAATGTTGCCGCATTTGTTGTGTAACAACGGTTGCACGGAGCCCGCGAACTTCTGCGCGGTCGCAGTTTTGAGTCCGGCCAAACTGAGTGCTTCATCGTCGGCGATCTTTTTGCTGGATGCCTCGCGCGTTTGTGTCGTTGTCTCGCGCTGCTGATCGTCATCGAGTCGAGCGAGCAAGCGCCGCGCGGGCTCGTGCTGCGGGTCTCGACCGAGCACCGCGATTAACTCCTTCGCGGCATACGCATTGAGCTTTTGAGCGAAGCACCATTCGGCAAGCTGCATCTGCTCGGCGACCGACGGATCTTTGAGTTCGCGTTTCTGCAGCAGATAAAGCTCGCTGAGATCGTTCGCTGCGAAGCGCACGTCGCCTCGCGCGACGGCGATGTAACCGGAGCGGCTCGTCACGAGATAACCCGTCGAGACCTGCTTGATCTTTCCCGAGACGATGCGTCCTGAGTTCAACATCAGCACGCCTTCGTTGCTGTCTCCCGTCAGCAAGTTGCCGCGAGCTCGCGCGGCGTCTTGAGCGACGATCGTCGTTGAGGAGCACAGTAGCGCGATGAGTGTCAGAAAAATTGCAGTCAATAAGCGATGAAGTTGTGAGCCGCGATTGATTGCTAGCGATCGTTGCCTTTCGCTCCGCGAAAGGATGCTCTTGCAGAGCAAAAGCCGACTCTCCCTTTCGCGGAGCGAAAGGCGACTATCAGCGACGCCGCAATGAAGACGCTCTTTCGCCGAGCGAAAGGCGACCATTGGCGTTGCGAGCGTGCGTTTCATGGCGTCTCTCCTCGTTGAATTCCCGGCAGAGTCGCCGAGCGGCGCGGAGCGACGAATTGATCGAGTAACGAATCTCCGCTCGCGTAGAGATCGTCGCCTTTGAATGTGAAGTCCGCCGAGATCAGTCCCGTCGTCTTCGGAGCAGACGAGTCGAGCGACACCACTCGCACACCGTCGTTGCTCACAAAGCCGAAACGCATGAGTCCCGGTGAAGTGACCGATCCACTTGAAGTGAGCGATGCATGCTCCGACCAATCGCGCATCAATCGCTCGCCGCCGCCGCGAAGTGCGACCGCCGGTCGTTTTGATTGGCCGCCGCGCGGGCTGCGTAGTGCGAGCACCGTATCCGTCAGCGTGATCGCCAATCGGGTATCGAGCACCATTTCTCGCTCGGTCTCGCGCAGCTTGAGAGCGGCAATGCCGTCGCACTGACGCAGCGTCGAATGATCGACTTCGATCGTCATGAGTGCGCGCTGCTTGCCGCGATGCGAGTCGATCAACAGCAACGGACCGCCGCCGGCTTTCAAGACATTGTCGAATGAGAGTTCGTGCTCTCGACCGGCTCCGACAATCACGATCGAACCGCCCGCGCCGACGATCTGCGAGTCGCGCACATCAAGCCGCCGCTTGAGCGAGTCCTGAGCGTTATGCGGCGCCCAAACGAATGCGTTGAGCGGTTGCGACTCGGGCTCGGCGTCATCACTCATCGACATCGGCAAGCGGAAGTCGCAGTTCGTCAGCTTGAGATCCTGCGACTCGAAGATGACGAGTTGCTGCAGTTGCTCCGCTCCATTCTCGGTGTCTTGCCCGCTGCCGTTCGTTGCTGACGTTGATGCAGCTTCTTGCTGACGACTGGCCGCGTCTCTTTGAGCAGCGTCTGCCAGTTCGAAACGCACGTGCTCGCAGATGATCTCGTAAGTCGCGCGCAGGCGCAGTGCATCGGATTCAATGACGATCGTTGCCGGTGCTTCGGCAGTTCCGCGCAACGTGAGTTGATGCCCGCGCCAGATGAGCTTCTCAGCCCGATACGGCCCTGCGCTATCGAGTTCGATAAGACCTTTCGGATCGGGTTTCGGTAGCGGCAGAAGTCGGGGCGCGACAGCAGTGCTCGTCGCTTTTGCGTCGGCTTGCGACGCGGCATCGGTAGAGGACGTCAGACTCTGCACGCTCGACGGCAAGCGCATCTGCGGCAGTTCAGCCAGTACCCAATGGCGGGTCTTGCCGTGCAAGCTGATGACCGCCGTTGCCGCGAGCACAACTGCCGCAGTTGCTGCTGCGACGAACTGCGGAAAGTGGTTCGTCGGCTTCGGCAGACTACGAGTCGGCGGTTGTCGGAAGCTCGCGGCAAAGCTCGCCATTACCGATCGACTGGAACGGCGCGGAAGTCCGATCGAGTTCGCATGTCCGACGAGCGCTTGCCGAGCGGACGAAGGACGCAACGCGGGGTCTCGCTCCGTCAGCCAATGAATGAGTCGCGCGAGCTTATCGGGAGTCTCCGGCGCCAGTTCGCGAACATCGGGAATGCGCTGCATCTGATGCGCGGCCAACTTCGCAAGCGGATCGCCGGTCGTGAATGGCGGGCGTCCCGCGAGCAACTGCCATAACAACGCGCCGAGCGCATAAAGGTCCGACTGCGGCGAGCGTTTCTGTCCGGTCCCAATGAGTTCGGGAGCAACTCCGTCATAGCGGTCGGGGCGCGTGAAAGCATTGAGTTGCAACTCGGGCTGCAAAGCCGGAGTGATGCCGCCATCGAGTAACAATAATTGCCCGTGCCGTTGCAGCCGCACGTTCTGCAAGCCGAGTTCTCCGTGAACGATCTCTCGCTCGTGCAATGCCGCGAGTTGATCGAGCAACTGCCGAGCAATCTCCGTGACAGCATCCGCCGGAAAGCGTCCGCGACGCAGCAGCAATTCGCCGAGTGTCAGTCCTTCAACGAGCCGACTGGCGATCGCGAGTTCGACGCGTACTCCGACCCAATGCGCGACATCGGTCTTGCGCTTCGGCTGCTTGCTCGCCCCCAGTTCGCTGCAGGCATGCGGCATGACGAGTCCGGGATGCTCGAGTCCTTTTGCTTGCTCGATGAGTTGCTGCAAGCGCGCCAATGTCGCGGCCTTTAGCTCTGCCGGGACCGACATCCGCTTAACAACGATCAGCGACGACGACGACGCATCGCGCGCGAGGAACGTTTCAGAACTCGTTCCGCCGATGCGGTCCATCACGATGCTCGGCCCGATCCGCAGACTGTCATGCTGCCCGGACTCGATCAGCGACGCTTGAAACGAAGTGAGCTTCTGAGTCTGCACGAGCGCGTCGAGCCAAACGGAATCGAACGCCGGCAGGTCCCCGGACAGCCGGCGCACGAACTTGCGACAGCGTCGCAGATCGCGTTCGGTGCAAAGCTTCTGCCCTAAGAGCACGTGCAGAAGTTGCTTTGACGGGGGCTCGACCAATTGCAGGCATCCTTTCCTGACAGAAACGCGACGATCCATCGTCGCGCGGCATCGCTCGGCCTTATCCCACAAAGCGGCGAACGACGACAAGACAGACTCAGCGATGTCGCGCGGGCGCTCGTCGGGGCGCGGCGCGAAGACGGCGCGATCGGTCGTAGCCGAAATCGTGAGATTTCGGGGCTCATTGTGACGGCCTCCGAAGTCTGACGACTTCGGCTACAGATGAGCCCGGAAATGAAAAATGAGTAATGAAAATTGCAAAGTGCAAAATGTCGCGCGAGCCTCGATTGCATGACGCGACGGACAAGATGGCCGTCGTACATCTCGCCGGTCAGAGGCGGCGCCTCGTTAGCTCAAGATGTCGTCGACGTTCGAAAAGACGACGTCGAGCGCACTGTTCATGACGGTGTCGACGGCGTCGTTGTTGCTGACGTCGATTGTGTCGACGTCGGCTCCGCCGTTTGCGATGTCCGCTCCGCCGCCGGCGATAATTGTGTCGGCGCCGGCACTGCCTTCGATCGAATCGTCGCCGAAGTCGCCCGCGAGGTAGTCGATCTGACTGCCGCCCTTAATCGTGTCGTTGCCGGCGCCACCCTGCACATTCAGCCGCGCGAGCGTCAGTCCGCTGCCATTGATCGAATCGTTGCCTTGATAGAGCAGCACGTTGATCCGCTCGACCGAACCGAGATTCAACGAGAAGGCCGAGAGCAGCGCGCCCGCAGCGCGACTGAGCGCGATTCGTCCGACGTTGTCGCTCACCGTGATTTGATCACCTTCCGCCGAACTCTTTGAGGCGTAGACCATTTGCCGATCCGTGCCGTTGCCGCCTTCGACGACGTCCGTGCCGTCTCCGTCGCTCCAAACAAAGACGTCGTCGCCGTCATTGCCGCTCACGGAGTCATCGCCGGTCCCGCCGGTGAGAGTGTCGTTACCCGCTCCGCCCGTCAGCACGTCGAAGCTCGCGCCTTGCCCGAACAAGCGGTCGTTGCCGTCTCCGCCGTCGAGCGAATCGCGCCCCGCTCCGCCGCGCACAAGATCGTTGCCGGCGCCGGCATCGACCGAATCGTTGCCCGCGAAGCCGTTGATGTTGTCCGCGCCGTCTCCTGAAACGATGACGTCGTCGCCGTCGTCTCCATTGATGAAGTCGACGTTCGAGCCGCCAGTCAGAGTGTCATTTCCGTTACCCCCTGAGAGCGTCGTGCGGCCCGTAAAGGCACTCGCATTGATGTTGTTCGCCGACGTGCCGCCCGTGAGCGCCGCATCTTCCATTGCGATGAACGAGTCGGTGCCGGTGACGACTCCGGTCAGCCCCGAGTTCGTCAGCACGAAGTCTTGATCGGCAGTTTCAGAGACGATGTCAGTGCCGTCGCCGCCGTCGAGAGTGTCGTTGCCGATGCCGCCCGTGAGGACATCGAGACTCGCGCCTTGCCCGCGCACGCGATCGTCTCCGGCTTCACCGTCGAGCACGTCGCTATCACTGCCGCCGAGTAAGACGTCATTGCCGCCGCCGCCGCGAATCGTGTCCGCACCCAATCCGCCAATCAGCACATCAGCAAGAGATCCGCCGTAGACGACGTCGGCTCCGTCACCGGCATCAATCGTTAGCGCACTCAGCGTGAGGTTGCGGCCATCAATGAGGTCATCGCCGGTGAAGGCATAGATCTCGATCGTCTCGACCGTTCCCACTGACAACACAAAGGGAGTGATGCCTGCGTCAGTGAAACGCTCGACGGCAACTCGACCGGAGCTATCGCGCACTTCAATGCGTTCGCCTTGAACCGCAGTGTCAGCACCCGCGATCCCGACTTTGTCAGTGCCGGCTTGACCGTCGATGAAGTCATTGCCGTCACCGCCGCTCCAATAGATGCCGTCATCGCCATTGCCGGCGTAGATCGTGTCGGCCCCGCGACCGCCGCTGAGCAAGTCATCGCCGCCGTAGCCGTAGACGACATCGTTGCCCGCTCCAGCATTCAGCGAGTCAAAGCCGAGCGAGCCATAAATCGTGTCGTTGCCGTTGCCGCCGAGTTCCAAAACGTGACGCGAGAGGGCCGACGCATTGATCGTGTCCGCGCCGTCACCGGCATCAATAAAGAGCGTTCCAGTGAAGTTCGCGTCGACGCTCTGCAGCACGATCGAGTCGTTACCGCTGCCGCCGTAGATGCCTAACGTCGAAGCCGGATTGAAGAGCGTCACCGCTAATCCGGGCGCGGTCGTAAAGAGCATCTCGGTTTCGCTGCTTGTACTCAGCGTCGCCGTATCGGCTGCGGTCGACAGATTGAGGAAGACGTTTGACGCGCTGATCTCATGATCGAGCGACTCAATGTCGCTGAACAGCACGTTGCTCGCTGAAGCATTCTGAGTCTTCGTCAGACTGAGCGTTCCGGTTCCGAGTGAGTCGACGGTCAACGCTGACTCGTAAGCCGAGAGCGTGCCGATCCGCAGAGTGTCATTTTCGTTACCCCCGTGCGCGAGGACGGTCTCAGTGAAGTAACCGCCGGACGCGCCATAGTTCACGAAGAGCGAGTCGTTGCCATTCTGCCCTTCGAGAGCGAAGCCGCCCGCTGCCGCGATCGGTCGCGACTCAACGACAACTCCATTCAGCAAGCCTTGCAGGTGATCGACATCGAGCCCGCTGAAGAGGTCATCGAAGATGACGCGCCGGACTTCGAGATCGTCATTGCCCGCCGTGCCCGTCACGACGGAGAGCAAGTTCGTCATGACGACCGCAATGTCGTTGCCGTCTCCGCCGTAGTAAGTGAGCACGGCCGGCTGCCCGTTGATCTGCAAGTTCGATGCTTCGAGCTTGTTCGTGAAGCGCCCGGCAACAATGTCCGTGCCGTCATTAGCGATGAGCACTGTGCTCGCGCTCGTCACGGTGAAGTCAGACATCACAAAGCTCGCGTCCTGCACGTTGATCGTGCCGGTCAGCGCGATGTTGTTGAGCGTCGAGAGTGACGTCAGCGTCGTGCCGTTCGTCGACGACAGTGAAATTTTTCCGGTCGAGCTAAGCGGGCCGACGGTCAGAGTCTTCGCGCTGATCGTGATCGTGCCGCCGTCGAGATTGCTGACGTCGTCAACGAAGAGCGTCGCATCGCTCGTCAACGTGATGTTGTCGTTGCCCGAATCATTTGCCTCTGCATCGGCAATCGCGAGTCCCGTCAGCGCACCGGAAAAGCCGATCGCTGAATCGACGGACGCATTCCCGCTGATACTGAGATTGATGTCTCCTGAGTTCGTGACTCCGGCGAGATACAGCACCGAGATATCGAGATCGTCGCTATCGCTGCCGATTCCCGTTGAGGCTTCAAAGCCGATTGTGGCGCTGCTGATGTCGATCGCGGGATCGTCACCGACTTCGACGATCTTGCCGCTACTCGAACGCAACGTGATGTGACTCGTAGACGACAGCGAGTTCACTGCGATGTCGAGATCGGCTGCAATCACAAGATCCCCGCTTCCGACTTGCAGGCTCAAACCGCCCGCTTGCACAACTTCGCCCGAAGAACTGACGGTGCCTGCAACGAGTCGCACATCGCTCGACTGGGTCAACTTGCTGTTGAGAAAGATGTCATCGGCAGCCTCAATCGAAAGCGCGCTGCCGCTCAGCTCGGCATTGAGTTCGATGTCATCTCCGGCAACTCCCGAAGCGATCGATCGCAGTTCGATGTCGCCGCTGTCGTTGTTCGTGACGGTATCAAGCACGCTCAGCTTGCCCGCAGCGGAGATCGAGATGTTGTCGTTCTCACTGTTGTCATTCGCGGTATCAGCAATGACGACGCCGGCGGCATACGGACTCTCTTCAATGACGAGATCGCCGATATTGCTGATCGCGATGTCGCCCGACTCCGTCGAGACCGAAAGCGAGGCGATCTCGGTATCGAACGGGTCACTATCGACATTGATGCCGCTGATCGCGCTCAACGCGAGCCGATTGGCTTTGATGTCCGCAACGGCTTCTCGCGAAGGATGCGAGCCGTCACTGATTGATCCCGTGCGTGCGAGCAGATCAACCGATTGCCCCGACGCATCGAGCCCGCGCACGGTCATCGAACCGCCGACAATCAAGAGGTTGTCGCTGAACGAAGCGTTGACGATGTCGATCGCTCCGCTGCCGTTGAGAGTGTCTCCGATGACGATCTGCGAGAAGCCGTCAGTCAGCCGCGCGAGTTCTGAACTATCAAGATTGAGCGTACCGCTGCCGCCGCCGAGTCCGATCGAAGTGCTCGATGACTGCGGAGCGAACGCAAGCGTGCCGCTACCGCTGAGCGTCGTCTTCGAGCCGATCGTGACTGTATTCGTTGTTACTCGGATGTCCCCGCCGAGACTCGTTGAGACACTCGCACTCGCGAGATCCACTCCGAGCGATCCGGCGGAGCCCGACAGAGTGATGTCTCCCGTTGTCGAACTCACTTGCACGCTCTGCTTGAGATCGAGTCCGGTTCCCGTTGTTCCGGTCCCGGAAAGAGAAACGTCGCTGCCGGTCCCGACGATCTTCGCTCCGGTGATGACAGTGCCGACGCTGCCCGATCCCTGAATGGAGAGAGCGGGACCACTCGACGAGATCTTCGTGCTAACGAGCTGCACTCCAGTCTTTCCGGTGCCGTTGATCGTCAAGCTTTGCGATGACGAAGAGATCGTGCCGAAGTTTGTCGAGACGGCCGTTTCTTGAGCCGACGTTCCCGTCAGAGAAACGCTGCCGCTGCCCGTTGAGGAGATCGTCGAGAACGATGTCGAGATGCCCTGCGAGCCGAATGACGAACCATTGATCGTGATGTCGGCATCGACCGAAATGACTTTCGAAATCACAACAAAACCGACGCCCTCAATGGTGATGCCGATTTGCTCGGAGCCGGCGACGGCGGCGCCTTCGATCACAATGTTGCCGACATTCTCGCCGCTGCCGGTGCTTGAAATCACCGACTCGTTTAAGCGAACTCCAAAGTTCTCATTGCTCGTATTGCTGTTCCCGCCGACGCCGCGCACCTCGATTGATCCGCTCGTTGTCGTGACGGTACTGCTCAGAAGTGAGATCGCATGAAAGTCACCGCCAGTTGGCGTCTGCGATTGATTGGCAAGCAACGAAATCGCGCCCGCGTCCGTTGTAAGAATTGCTCCATTAAGATCGATGCTGTTTGCCGCGCTGAGATGAATCTGCCCCGAACCGACCGCGCTTAAGTTCGCAGTCACTGCGATCGTTTGAGCTGCGATTGTGATGTCTTCGCCGACCGAGACTGCTCCTTGAATCGCGACAGCATCGTTTCCGTCATTGCCGACAATGCTGAGAGACCCCGTAAGCGACGTCGGCATGCTCGCGATTGTGACTGAGTCCGTGCCGGTGCTCAGAACGAACTGCACTCCGTTGATGCCAGTGTCGGGGATACTGAGTTGCCGCGAGCCCGTGCGGACTGCTCCGGGAATCGCCGTTGTCAGACTGAGATTCGCATCGCTGAGCGTGAAGTTGCCCGCGCTCCAATTCACGACGAGACCGTCATTCGACGACGTGCCACTGTCTTCGATGACCAATACTCCGTTGTCGATTGAGATCGTTGTGTCGAAGGCGGTCGTTGCTGCGTTCACGGTGCCGAGCGCGGTCAGATGCCCGAAGGCATCTTCGGCGACGTAGTAAAAGACATAGCTCGTTTCAGCGGCGAGACTGTCGACCGTGATTTGATTCACGGTCGCGCGTGCGATCGAGAATCCGAAATCAGGATTCGATCTCACTGCGGCTGCGCTCGGAACGGGATCAGAAGGCGAAGCAACGACGAGATAGACCGAAGCTTCTTCGTCGGTGACGAAGTTCAGCACGATGTCGTTCGCGTATTGAGAACCGGCATTCGCAATCGCGACCGGCGGATTGTGATCGATGAAGTAGTTCTCGCGCTATTAGACAGTTCCCTC
>CAZNMS010000062.1:0-26410 GCA_964573505.1 uncultured Planctomycetaceae bacterium
AGCCAATACCGCGTTTGAGATCGTGTCGATCGACATCGCTGACATCGACGTCGGTGAGAACATCGGAGCCCGCCTGCAAGCGGATCAGGCCGAGGCCGATATGCGAGTCGCTCAGGCAAAGGCCGAAGAGCAACTCGCCGATGCGTCTGCTCGTGAGCAAGAGATGCGAGCCGTCGTACAAGAGAACCGAGCGAAGGTCGTGCTCGCGGAAGCCGAAGTGCCAAAGGCAATGGCGGAAGCGTTCCACTCGTCGAAACTGGGGCTGCTCGACTACTACGAACTGAAGAACGTGCAGGCCGACACGAAGATGCGCGAGTCGATCTCGGGACTGAACCCGACGAGCGGGACGGCGAAGAAGTAGTGCGTCTTTAGGACTACGAATTCGGGGTAGCCGAACTCGTGAGAGTTCGGTCTTTCGATGCTCGATCAGAAGTCTCACGACTTCTGCTACCCGAAACTCAAGTCGTGAAGACGTAGCAGGCTTGAGCACACTCTCCGCTCGAGTGTGTGATTTTTATGACAGCCCACAAGGACACTCCGCATGAACGCGAACTTGCCGCTGCTCGCTGCTGGCGATGCTATGGGAGCGGTCATCGTGATCTTGATCATGGTGGCGTCGGGCATCATCAACTTCGTGAAGGAGCGCCGAGCGGAAGCGAAACGGAAGCAAGAACTCGAAGAGGCCTCCGGCAACGTCGCGAATCAGCAACTGCGCGGTGAGATCGACAAGTTCCTCACCGAAGTTGAAGCGGCCAATCGCGGTCAGTCACCGCGCTACAAAGAAGCAGCGATCGAACTGACGGACGCAGATGTCATCGATTCGCGACCGGCTCGCAAGAAGGCGGAAGTTCGTCGTGTTGAGCCCGTCGAAGAGAAGCGACAAGCAGTTTCTGAGCGGCATCTCAAAGACGCGAAGGTAAGCAGGGTCGGTCAGCGTCATGTCGCCAGTCAGGTGCGCGATCATCATTTGCAGTCGCAGGTGCAGTCATCGCATTTGAGTCCCGAGAAGGATCTCGGCACCGGCGGGGTCTCAACGGCCAATGGTCCCGGCTTGTACGACAATCCTCATCCGCTCGCGTCATTGCTGAGCGACGCGGAAGGCATCCGCAACGCGATCGTCTTCAACGAACTACTCGGCCCGCCGGTAAGTCGGCGAAAAGGCAGCCGGTAGATCGAGCGGCTCACTCAAGACGAGATCGGCTGCTGAGCGCGTAGCCGAGCGAGCTCCACTTCCAGTTGGGCAATGAGCGCTGCCTTCTCTTCAAGTTGAGCGGCTAATTCGGCGGCTCGTTGTCGCGCAGCTTCGGCGCGAGCTTGCTCTTCGTCAGCGCGAGCTTGTTCTTGGTCCGCTCGCGCTTGTGCTTGCAGAGATAGACGGGTTTGCTTCTCTAAAGCTTCTCTTCGGTCCAACAACCGCTCGCCGGTAGCAGGCACAAAGAACTCAAGGTCTTCTTCAACGCGAAGCTGCAGTCCCAATTCTTCGCTCATGAGTGCGCCCGCGTCGTGTGGAATGCGTTGATACACACCGTCGACGAGCCGAAATCCCATTAAGGGGTTGTCGAGGTACTCCCCGAGCGGGTCGAAGAGGAAGTACTCGCGAATTCCCAGTGCTCGATACAGCGCCGGCTTTTCGACTTGATCGCGTTTGCGAGTCTTCTTCGACGTGACTTCGATCACGACATTGGGAACTCCTTCTTCCTCCCAAATTTTGAAATTCCGGCGGCGGACCTTGCGGAAGGTTTTCACCACAAAGACATCCGGCACCACAAATTTCTTCGGGTTGCCTTCCTCATAGAACAGCAGCAAGTCGCCCGTCACATGCACCGGCTGCCCCTCAAAGTGGCGGCTGAGGATGTCTGAGATTCGAAAGATCGCGAGCTTGTGGTTCTCGGTTTCACCCATAGGTTTGCCATCCGATTCCGGGTAATTGATGTGCCGAGTTGCGGTCGTTGTTGCCATTGGAATTCGCCTTACAGAGGCCATCGAAGCGATTAAGACGACGGGGTTTTATCAATCCAGACGAGTCACTGAGAACATTACCAACCTGAAAGTTGAAGGGGCTGCCAGTAGGCCGCCTTAGCGCGACGACTGACTTCAACGTGCGACTAATGCGTCTCGACCGAACAACAATTCGGCATTGGCATTGCTCTTCTCTCCGAGTGTGCGGTTTCGAATCGCATGCTGCTTCAAGCCCACATTCTCGGAGTCTTCGCATGCTTCAGGATCAAACGATGCCCGCCGAGGGCGTTGATCGTCGCGTCTTTCTCTATGAGTTGGCGGTTGCGGCAAGTGCGTCGACGCTCGCTTCTTGCTCGGGAAGGCCGGAGATCGCACAGGTCGCGGGTGACCCGACGGATGCGACGCTCAAATGGTCGAAAGCTCCGTGCCGGTTTTGCGGGACGGGATGCGGCGTTGAAGTCGGCGTCAAAGATGGCAAGGTCGCGGCCGTACGCGGCGATCAACAGCATGCGGTCAATAAAGGTTTGCTGTGTGTGAAGGGCTATCACTTGCCTGCCGTGCTCACCGGTGCTGACCGACTCAAGTTCCCGATGAAGCGCAAAGCTGATGGCAAAGGCTTCGAGAAGATCAGTTGGGACGAAGCTCTCGACACCATCGCGAAGAAGTTCAAAGAAACGCTCGAGCAAAGCGGTCCCGAAGCCGTCGCGATGTATGGCTCGGGGCAATGGACCATCTTCGACGGTTACGCCGCGCTGAAGTGGGTCAAGGCCGGGATGAAGAGCAACAACCTCGATCCCAATGCGCGGCTGTGTATGGCCAGCGCGGTGATGGGCTTTGTCACTCAGTTTCAATCTGATGAGCCAATGGGTTGCTACGAAGACTTTGAAATCTCGGACGACTTCGTGTTGTGGGGCAACAACATGGCCGAGATGCATCCCGTGCTCTTTAGTCGCATGCTCGAACATAAGCGGCAGCGCGGCGGTGTAAGAATTATTGACATCGCAACGCGCTGGACTCCGACATCGGGCTACGCGGACTCGTACATTCAGATCAAACCCGGCAGCGATCTCGCATTGGCGAATGGCATCCTGCATTTGCTCTGCGAATCCGGTCGCGTCGATAGGGCGTTCATCAACGAGAACATCGTCTTCAAGCGCGGCATCGAAGACCTCGATCAGATCGGCTACGGCTGCTTTGGCGAGCAAGCCAATACCTACAAGTTCGACGACAAGCCGATCGACAGTTCGTTCGACGAGTTCAAAGAGTTCCTCAAGGAGTACACACCGGCGAAGGTTACGGAGCTCACCGGCGTGCCCGAGTCGCAGATCAAGCTGCTGGCTGATCTCTATGGAGACCGCAAACGCAAGACGCTCAGCTTGTGGTGCATGGGAGTTAATCAGCACACGCGCGGAACTTGGATGAATAACCTCATCACGAATCTGCATCTCATCACGGGCAAGATCAGTCAACCGGGTAATAATCCTTTCAGCCTGACCGGTCAGCCGTCGGCCTGCGGCACCGCGCGAGAAGTCGGCACGCTCGCAAATCGCCTGCCCGCCGACATGGTCGTGACGAATCCCGATCATCGAAAGAAGGCCGAAGAGATCTGGGGCTTGCCCGCCGGCACGATCAATCCGAAGCCCGGCTATCACGCGGTCGACATGTTCCGCGCGCTGACTCGCGGCGACATCAAGGCCATGTGGGTGCAAGTCACGAATCCGTGGGTGAGCATGCCGAATCTCACACGCTTCGAACGCAAGCCGAACGACGGTCGCTTCATTGTCGTGAGCGACATCTATCCCACTCCGACGACCGCTGCTGCCGACATCATTTTGCCGAGCGCTGCATGGGTCGAACGCGAAGGCATGTTCGGCAACACCGAGCGGCGGACTCAGCATTGGGACAAGCTGATCGACCCGCCGGGCGAAGCGAAAGAGGACGCATGGCAGATCATGCAAGTTGCGAAGCGGATGGGTTACGAGAACCTCTTTCCGTGGCCCGAAGACAATTGGCACCAGTCGATGTTCGAGGAATACCGCCGCTTCACGGTCGGCAACGGCAAGGATCTCGCGACGTATGAGCAACTCAAAGCCGCGCGCGGTTTGCGTTGGCCGGTCGTCGACGGAAAGGAAACGCTCTATCGCTATGCCGCCGGTTACGACCCGTATGTTAAGAAGGCGAGCGGCGTGCATTTCTACAAAGCAAAAGGCTTCGGTGAGAAAGCCGCCGTTTGGTTTCGTCCGTATCACGCGCCCGCCGAAGTCCCCGACGCCGAATACCCGCTCTGGTTGACAACGGGCCGAGTGCTCGAGCACTGGCATACGGGTTCGATGACTCGTCGCATCAAGCAACTGCATCAAGCGGTGCCCGAGGCTTACGTCGAGATCAGTAAGACCGACGCTATGGAACTCGGAATACAGCACGGTCAGCGCGTGCGAGTGAAGAGCCGACGCGGTGCCGTCGAACTCAGCGCCAGGATTGATGAGCGAGGCCAATCGCCGCACGGACTGGTCTTCATCCCATTCTTCGACGAGCTGCGATTAGCGAACGTTCTGACGCTCGATGCGATGGACAACATCAGCAAAGAGCCGGACTACAAGAAGTGCGCGGTTAAGATTGAGAAGGTGTGATTGTCGGCTTTCGCTCCGCGAAAGGACGCGCACTCGTTCCCAAGCTCTGCTTGGGAACGCAGCATTGGGAAGCTCTGCTTCCAGAGTGGTTCTTTTCGAATCGCGGGTCATCACGACAACGCAACGTCAGCGTTCAAGAACCTGACGGGAAGCAAGAGCTTCCCGGACGAGCGTTCCCAAGCAGAGCTTGGGAACGAGTGCCAACCGCCCGCAACTAGAGCCATTCGCCCCATTGGTCCCATCACTCAACGCCCAATCCCCGAACAAACTCCGAACAACAGCCAACATCATGCGAACCACAATCCTCGCACTGGCGCTGACCGTCTTGCTGGCCGGATGTAATAACTCCGACACTGGCACTGCTGCAAAGCCTGCTTCTTGGAAGACGCGCTCGGCGCGGCGGCTCTATGACGGGGCTCCGCCGGTGATTGCTCATCCGCCTCAATCGGGCAAATGCGTTGCGTGCCATACTGCGGAAGGCAGCGAACGTCCGCCGCTCGGAATTGCTCCGGCGAACCCGCATACGAAGACGGCCGGCATGAGCGACGACTCGCGCTGCCGACAATGTCATGTCTTCGCGAAAACGACCGAAGTGTTCGTCGCCAACAACTTCGAAGGCTTCAAACCGAGCAGCCCGCACGGCCCGCGTTTGAACAGCAAAGCCCCGCCGACGATCCCGCATCAAGCCTTCATGCGCGAGGATTGTAATTCTTGTCACACCGGCATCGCCGCGCGACCGGAGATCCGTTGCTCGCATGCGTCACGTGCCCGATGCGTGCAATGTCACGTCCATCAAAAGGACGAGCAGCCGTTCTCGATCGCTCAGTCAGAATCGCTGCCGGAGGGCAAGTAAGCGTCATAGGCTGGCCGCCCTCGGCCGTCTTCTGCTGAGTTGTGCAACGTCAGATTGAAGCTGCCGAGTCGTCGTTGCTCGCTTTCACGCGTCGTTGATGCAGCTTGCCGTTAAACGAGATCGTGACACTTCGTCTGACAAGTTGGCGTCGCGATGTGTCAGATCGGGACTTGAGGTTTCGAAGGATTAGGAGAGGCCCTTAGACTCCCGCCTCTTTGCCCCGGTCCAATCCTCGTGTGAAGTCGTCTCGATGAGCTTTTGGCAGTCACCTTCGCTGTCTCCTGCGCCTGCCGCTGCGGACCCGTCGCTCATCGACGTGCCGCTGCCCGAGACAGCGCATGCTGCGACACCGAATGGGCTCGGACGACAGTGCCTCGAATCGCTGATTTGTCTCGCGGTTGCGGTGCTGCTGTTTCGCTGCTTTGCCCTTGAGGGCTACATCATCTCGACGGGGTCGATGGCGCCGAATCTTTTAGGGGCTCATAAGCGGATCGAGTGTCCGGATTGCGGTCAGCGATTTCCGTTCGGAGTCGCGTTCGATCGCGAAGTGACGACGAGTCCGCTCGTGCGTTGTCCCAATTGTCAGCAGCCGGCGATCGAGGTCACTGATGTGCCGCGCAATGACGGAGATCAGTTGCTCGTCTTCAAGCAGTCCTATGACTTCCGCGACCCGCAGCGCTGGGAGATCGTCGTCTTCTTGAACCCAGCCAATCCGTTGCAGGCGTATGTGAAGCGCGTCGTCGGGCTACCCGGCGAGACCATTCAAGTGCGAGACGGAGACGTCTTTATCAACGGGTCACTCGCGCGGAAGTCATTGGAGAAGCAACGCACGCTGCGCATTCCTGTCTTTGATCAAGAGTTCGTTGCTCAAGCCGACGATTGGTTGCCGCGCTGGATGCCGGATAGCGGATGGGCTCAGACCGAGCGTTCCTTCATTCGCAGTTTGGATGACGATCCGCGTTTTGCATGGGTGCAGTATCGCCACTGGCCGCGACATTTACCGGAAGGTGCTCCGACCGGTCCGCGAAGTCTCGCGCCGCACATGATCTCGGATAGCTACGGCTACAACCGCATCTTCGGAATGGATGAAGAGCATCCCGTTCGCGATCTCACGCTGACGGCGAAGATCGACTTCTCTGAAACCGGGAAGCTCGCGAGCGTGCTTGAGACGGGCAGTCGACTTGCAGTTTGTGTGCTCGATGCCGAGCAACGGCAGGCTCAGTTGTATGTCGTCCTGCAAGAGAGCGATCTCGATTTGATCGCGAGCGAGCAGATCTCGCCGATCGCGAAGTCAGCGTTGTCAAAGTCGCAGATCGGCAAGGGGATCGACTTCGAGTTTTCGAATTTCGATCAGACGTTGAATGTCGCGCTCAATGGGCAACTGGTGCTGAAGCAAGAGCTTGAAGTTGAGCCGCTGGCGAATCCTGTCACAACTCCTACAGCACGCACGCCGACTGCTCGTCCCTTTGCAAAGACCGTGCAGCCGCCGGAAGACATCGACTTCGAAGATCAAACTGGCTTCGGCGTGCCTCCGGCAGGAACGCCGGCGCGGGCCGAGATCTCGATCGCGGGCTATTCGTCGCGAGCGCCTGCCGGTCCTGATGAAGAGCGAATCGGGGACGAGATCACTCCGAGCAGTGATCGGTCGCATGAGCCTGCTGCACCCAGCATCGCTCAGCGCAGTCAAGTTCGCTTCGGTGCGACGAGTGGTGCCTTCCGAGTCCGCGAAGTGAAGATCTTCCGCGACATTCATTACCTCTCTGAACCCGGACAGCATGCCTGCGATGCTCCGCTCGAATTGGGAGACGATGCCTTCTTCTTTCTCGGTGATAACAGTCCGGTCTCATTGGATAGCCGAGGATGGAAGAGCCCGACGGTCCCGCGCCGATTGCTTGTGGGGCGTCCGCTCTGCGTGCATTTGCCCTCGCGTCCGTCTCGCATCCGATTCGGCAATGCGAGCACGTTGCTGCGACTGCCGGACTTCGAACACATGCGCTGGATTCGATGAAGGCATCGAGCGGGAAAGACAGCGCCGATTGGCGTTGCTAGCCAATCAATTGTGCTTCGACCGACGCAGGGGCGGCGGAGAGCTAACCTCTCCAATTTTGCGTCGTATAGGTCGGACGCCTACGTCCGACAGCAACGCAGCACGGACGTAGGCGTCCATGCTACGAAGCCGGGAAGTTCTTCTCCGACGATCCCTGACCGAAACATCGTGCGTTCCCGTCGGGTAACTCCCGAGCCCGTTACTCACTCTCTCATGAGATCTTGATATGACCGCTCAGCCGACTCCTCAGCCTGCCGACGCTAACTCCGAAACAAAGCCCGAAGCTGATAAGGCAAAGGCGAAGCCGAAGAAGCAGCAAGACGGGCTGCGCGAGATCAGCGAGTCATTCGTTGTCGCGTTCGTGCTCGCGTTCTTATTTCGCGCGTTCGAAGCCGAAGCGTTCGTCATCCCGACTGGCTCGATGGCGCCGACGCTCTTCGGTCGACACAAAGAATGCACGTGTCAGCAATGCGGCTATCTCTTCATGTTCGGCGCGAGTGATGAAGTCGAAGATGACTCGGGCACGTTCGAACCCGGACGTCGCATTCACTCGGCAATCTGCCCGAACTGTCGCTTCGAGAACTCGGTGTTCGATCTGCCGGCCTTCAAAGGCGATCGCATCATCGTCAACAAGTTCCCATATGAATTCGGCGAGCCCGAACGCTGGGACGTGCCGGTCTTCAAGTACCCCGAAAAGCCGACAACGAACTACATCAAACGACTCGTCGGTTTGCCCAATGAGACGATCGTGATCAAGCGCGGTGACGTCTACCGGCAAGAAGAAGACCGCAGCATGACGGTTCTGCGCAAAGAGCCGAACAAGCAGAAGACGTTGCAAATCCCGGTCTACGACAACAACTACCCCGAAACGGCGCTGCATCAAAAAGGATGGCCTCGACGTTGGGCGGCGGTGACGAAAAGCACCACTGCGGATGCTCCGCAGAAGGAGGCGGGACTCGGACCGGTCGCCGGTTGGACGGAGTCAGCTCAAAGTTGGGATGAGGAATCGAACTCACACTCGTTCGTGCTAAGTGCTGACAAAGCGAAGGCCGGGACTCTTCATTGGCTGCGTTATCGACACATCGTTCCCGCCGTTGAAGATTGGGCTGCCATCAGCGATCAGCCGAAGAATCCGGCTGTCTTTTTCTCACCGGCTCCCGGTAGTCCGCGCCCCGAACTGATCAGCGATTTCTGCGGCTACAACTCGTACTCGGGCGGCAATGGCGATGTCTCGAATGGCCGGTATTGGGTCAGCGATCTGACTCTCTCGAGCACGGTTGATGTCCTTTCTGCTGCGGCCGGGTCAGAGATTCTCTTCGAGTTGAATGAAGGCGTGCGGTGCTTCCGCGTGCGGGTCGATCTCGCAACGGGCAAAGCAAAGCTCATCTCTGTCGTGCGACTGAATCCTCAAGCGGATGAAGAGGATGTACTCGCCGAAGCGGACTCGCCGTTGAAAGGCGTTGATGACTTCCGAGTGCGGTTTGCGAACGTCGACAACCGGCTTTGCTTTTGGGTCAACGAGAAGTTGATCGACTTCGGAGCAAAGGCCGAATACCGAGAAGACGAGGCGACTCAGCCGGGGCCTCAAGATGAGGATTTGATTCCGGTCGGCATTGCGGTGAAGGGTGCGTCGGTTCGAGTTTCGAATCTGCTCATCGAGCGCGACATCTACTACCGCGCGAGTCAGTTGCACGGTGCCGATGCCAATCACTTCAGCATTGCGGATATGGACGAGCATCCCGACGAGTTCTCATTGCGCCGGGCTTTGAAGAATCCCGCTGAGTGGACCGCGCTCTATTTCCCGAAGGCGCGCGAAGCGAAGTTCCCGCTGAAGGCCGATGAGTTCTTGATGCTGGGCGATAACAGTCCTCGCAGCCAAGACAGCCGAGTTTGGCCGAATGTACGAGGTGCGGAGCATCGGCATGCGGTCCCGCGATCAGCATTGGTCGGTCGCGCATTCTTCGTCTATTGGCCGCACGGCGTGCCGTTCATGAATGACGGGCAAGGCTTTGCCGTTTGGCATCTGAAGTCCCGCAATGGTGACGAGAAGTACGCCGATCTTCGCATCCCGTTCTATCCCAACATCGGCCGCATGCGCCGCATCCGATAGCAGCGCGTCCCCGTAGCATGGACGCCTACGTCTGTGCGTTCTTTATGTGTTCCTCACCGGGAGGGCCGGCGCAATTGGCGAGGAACACTGGAACGACGGACTTGCAGTCCGTCGAACGTCGTGAGAAGCGACGGACTGCAAGTCCGTCGTTCCCAAAACGGATGTGTTCCTCAGGACGGTTCGCACTCGGGCCAATCGGTGCGACTTCACAGCGAAGCGTTTGCGTTGCCGACCTTAGTCGCAGAGCGATTGAGGTACTTCGGCGAGTTGCTTTGCGACTCGCTCTGTCGCGACTGATACGACCGGCGGAATCCCGAATTCTTGCCTCGTTGCGCAACTTATGACGGCCAGCACGATGCCGTCTGCCGAAAAGACTTTTATCTAGCCGCCTTGAGACCGCCGACTTGTGAGTTGTGAGGCATGAACTCAGGGGCGATCTTCGCATTTCGCAGATCGCTCAGTTCTCGGGAAGGCGACTGCGATGAGTGCGATAAGTCCATCCGGCTATAGCTATCTGGCGCAGGTCAGTTCTTACGCAGGCGCGTTGCGGACGAATTCCGATTCCGACGCTGCTCGTACCGCCGCCGCTCAACGAACTGTTGAAGCCGAGCACCGCGCTCTCGCCTCTGCCGAATTGCATGAACCC
Organism: uncultured Planctomycetaceae bacterium; assembly: GCA_964573505.1. Lineage (GTDB taxonomy): Bacteria > Planctomycetota > Planctomycetia > Planctomycetales > Planctomycetaceae > AM-0621. The sequence goes on from CAZNMS010000062.1 coordinate 10,246, forward strand.
TCAGAAGCCGAACGATCCGCAGATCGTGACGCCGACGGCTTCTATGCCTTCAGCGAGACGCAAGATGGGTCGCCGCAAGACGCCGCTGCTCTCGCGGGAATCGAACCCGATGTCGACGGAGTGATCCGCGATCGCAGTTCGCGCCGCTCACGCTTCTCCTCGGATGACTACCGAGGACAACTCATCGACGTGCAAGTCTGATGAGGATGCCTCTCCCGATGAGCGTTTTCCGTTTCGGACGACGAATTCCGCTTCCGTCGTGCAGTTCGGAATTTTTGGCATGGTTCACGATGAGGTTGCAGAGCCGCGCCCGTCAGGAAGCGGAATCCGCTACGAAATAGCCAAAGCACCGCTTCCTAACGGGCGCGGCTCTGCGACCCAACGCAAGACCGAAATGAACCTCACCGAATTTTTGCTACACAACCGAGCAAGATTCATCGGCGACTAACTCGGATTGTCGTCCTCAAGCTCGTCGGTGATGTCAGCGTCGTCAGCATCAATCACGTCGCTGTCATCGAAGTCGTCGTCTTCACCGAGTGCTGTCTCGTCGATGATCTCGCTTGCCGGCAGTTCGGCGGCCGCGTCTTCGTCGGGAGCGATGTTCTTGACGAGCCAATGAATTTCCATCGTCGAGTACTGCAAGACGCGATGGACTCGCCAGCAGCGAGGCAGCACGAACTTCGCATAGCGCGGCGTTCGAAACAGCACGACGACATCGGGCGCTGTGATGGCATCCTTTGCCAATCGTTGCAGCGACTTGAAGAACTTTGTGCCCGGAGTCATCGCCTCGACCATCTTGTACGGAGGGTCGAAGAAGACGACTTCATACGGCAAGAAGTCTTCGCAGTACTTCGGACGAAACGACGTCATGACCGCATCGGTGCGCCAAGTGAAGGCTTCCTCGCGCACGCCGACGTTGTCGACGTTCTCATTGAGTAACTCGTAAGCGCGCAGGTTCTGCTCGATGAAGACGCACGTGAAAGCGCCGCGGCTAATCGATTCGAGCCCCATTGTGCCGGTCCCCGCGAAGACATCGCAGACGCGTGCATCAACCAGATAGGGGTTGAGATGCTCGAAGAGGCTTTCCTTCACGCGCGATGAAATCGGCCGCGTTGTGAGTCCGGGGTTCGTCAGCAATTTCCGACGGCGAAGCCGCCCCGAAATGATCCGCATGAAGTGCTTCCAGAAGGCATATGTCCGATGCGACTCAGGCACCCATTGGCCAATCCGTCGCGAGGGGCGGGAGCTTATCGGCTTGCCTTCCGCAGCGAAGTCACGCGACTGAAGGTCGCTGACTGATCGCTGAAACGAGTGGGAAATGCTTCCTACTTGTACGACGGACTTTCAGTCCGTCGCACCGCGCCGTCGTTCGAAACCGCATCGTGCGCTCGTTCATCGATCGCACTCAAAGTGTCGCTCGTCTCATCTTGAGAGTGTCCCCGTTTGATATTCGAGCCTGACTCGCGGGCTCTCCGTTTTGAGCGACGACTTCAACGCACGCAGCTTCTCTTCGTACTCACGAATCTTGTCCTGAGGATCTTCACCCAACAGTTCGGACGTTGGACTCGCATCGCCGAGATACCGCATGCGAGCTGTCTCGACGCGCTGCATGCGACCGTCTCGCTCGACGGCAATTGTCTCGCCTGTCGTTCGCTCATCGTCGGCAGAACTGGCCTTCGTTCGTGCAACCGGCTGACCTTCGTCTTCGGCAGGTGCAATCGACTTCTTACGCGGCGTGCCCGAGAGCTTCACTTGCGTCATGTCGGAATACAGCAACGACCCATCGGGGCGAGTCAGCTTCACTCGCAACGCACAGTTCGCCTCGTGCGATCCCTTGCGCGTGTAGGGCACGAAGATCGAATACGAGGCTCCGAACTGCGTCTCACCCAGTCGCGCCGTGAGTTCATAGCTCGGCACTTCGAGCTGATAGATCGGTTTCGCCTGCTCTTCCTCAGTGCCGACGTCATCGAAGACGAAGATCTTCAAGTCGCCCTGCACCGCAACGGGCACTTCGCCCTCACGCGGGAAGAAGAACAGTTGCCCGCCAAAGCCCCGAGCAGACTCGCCATTAACGCCCGGTCCAGCGCCTTCTTGCCAAACACAAAGGCAGCGCACTGCGGGGTTCGTTGTTGTCGCTTGCTTGATCGAGCTGCGTTTCAAGCTCGGCAGCGACGAACAGCCTGATCCGGCCAAGACCAGCAAGCCGGTCAGCATGACAAACAAGAGAGGCAGTCGTCGCGCCATGAGTCGCATCCTTGCTGAGTGTGCAAAGCCCGCATCCCGCAGGCTCGTTGTGATCGTCACTCTTTATCGGCACTCAGCGCAGTCAGCTCTGAGGCGCATCTCTCAGAGAACCCAGCAACGTGCTCAAGCAACTCGAATTCTCGCCGCTCATTCGCAGTCACGAGCTTGCGTCATTGGCTCATCGCGGAATCGGCGATGATGCCCCGTGCTCGTCGAGCCAGCGATCAGCTTCATCCCAAGACTGAAAGCCGACGGCTGCTGCTCGAACAAACTGCGTCAGCACAGTCGGTTCTTGTTCTTCCAATCGATGGCGAATTGGTTCGGGAATCGGCCCGCAAGCTTCAGGCATCAGCGAGATGGCAAGCTGATGCCTTCCTTCTCGCAGTCCTACTTGCAGCCCTTCTTCTCGCCCAATTCTTTGGCCGCGTCGTTCCCATGTTGTGACGAATGGCATGCTGCGTCTCGTTCTGAGGTACTTCGGGTTGTCCTACTGACTCGTTGCAACTGGCTCGTGCTCATCCAGCCAACGATCAACTTCATCCCAAGACTGAAAGCCGACGGCTGCTGCTCGGACAAACTGTGTCAGCACGGTCGGTTCTTGTTGTTCCAATCGATGGCGAATTGGTTCGGGAATCGGCCCGCAAGCTTCAGGCATAAGCGAGATGGCAAGCTGAAGCCGCCCTTCTCGCAGCCCTTCTTCTCGCCCAATTCTTTGGCCGCGTCGTTCCCATGTTGTGACGAATGGCATGCTGCGTTCCTTTTCGATTTCTTTCATCTGCGTGTCGAACAATTCGTCGAGATCCTTTCGCAACCTCATCATCCAGTCGATCAGTCGGAAGAGTGGTCGCAGTTCGTTGGCGGTGTAGCCCTCGTCGATCAAGTTGCGGATGAGCTGCAATTTCGCGTCGAAGCGACCCTGAGGATCACTCGCCGTCCGAAGGGCTGCAATTTGGGCACGGGCCATGACGACGGGCAAGCGTTTGTCCTGAGCCCAGTCGGATTCCAAATGGTGCAATAATTTGCACACCGCGAATTCCCACTTCACCCGGAAGTCACCGAGCCGCAATTCATGCTCACGCGGCAGCCAGTCTTGATTCAGGTCCGCGAGGATCGACAGCGTCACAACCGGCTTGCGGAACGAGCCCATGATGCCCGCGTGATAGTAAGACAATCGCTCCGCATGCTCGGCGTCAAAGCGCGACTGAATCTCGACATGCAGCAGGATCCACTGGTCCTGACCGTTCAACAGCCGCACTTGAACGAGCACGTCGACAACGCGATTGCGCTGCTTCCGCTGCCCGATGATCTGACTGATCTCTTTGTCGAGCCACACCGGCTCAACCGCCCAATCGATCTCGCTGAAGACGAGCGGGAAGAAGACCTGAATGAAGACCCGAAAGTACTCTCGGATCGCTTCCTTCCAAGCACCGTCGTAGTCGCTGTCCTGATCGTCGATGTCGAGCAGTTCGTCAGTCATGAGCTGATCAATGCTGCGAGGTGAAGGAGTACGTCGATCAAACCGTGCTCGACGTCTGAGCTTCCGAATGTTCGAGGTCGGTGACGAGATCCGTTCGCTGTTCGAGCCACTCTTCGAGTTCATTCCAAACGCCGAAATCAGGCGCGACTTGCAGCAAGGCAGTCAGCAGTTCGGTCGGCTGCTTAGCAAGGCGCTCCTGCAACCCATCCGGCACCGACCCACAGCGCCGCGAGAGAATGATCCCCGCCGCTGTTGCGAGCCCTTCATTGCGGCCTTCTTTACGACCGTCGATGCGACCCATGCGTTCCCAAGAAGTGACGTAAGGCACGGTGAGAGCCTCCTCGTATGTCGAAACCATTGTCTTTAGTTGCCGCTCCAAATCAGCTCGCAGATGCATCATCCAGTCGATGAGTCTGAACCACGGGCGGATTTCTTGAGCGCTGAAGCCTGCGTCGTAGAGATACCGGATCAACTGCCACTTGGCATCGAAGCGCCCTTCGGGATCGCTCGCGGTTCGAAGGGCGGCGATCTGAGCCCGAGCGAGCACGACTGGCAGACGATTATCGTTTTGCCAATCCGATTCCAGCCGGTGCAATAATTTGCACACAGAGAAGTCCCAGCGCACCTTGAAGTCCGCGCATTGGAACTCGTAGTCGCGAGGCAGCCAGTTCGGTCGCAAGTCCGCGAGGATTGCCAACGTGACAACGGGTCGTTTGAAGGTCCACATGATGCCGGCGTTGTACGAGGCCAATCGCTCGGCGTGCTTCACTTCGTAACCAGTCTGAATTTCGACATGCAGCAGGATCCATTGTTCCTCGCCGTTGAGCAGCCTCACCTTCGCGAGCACATCGACGACGCGATTTCGTTCTCCCGCCTGAGCGATGATCTGACTCAATTCTTTGTCCAACCACTCGGGCTCAAAGCGCCAATCAATTTGCTCTGAGGTCGACGGGAAATAGACCTCGATAAACGCACGGAAGAAGTCGCGAATCGCTTCCTTCCAAGCACCGTCGTAGTCGCTGTCTTGCTCGTCGATGTCGAGGAGTTCGTCGGTCATCGCGGCTCACTCATTGCGAATTATTGATACCCGACTGCGTCTGAAGTTCGGACATGACTTCCTGAATCTCCGCAGCATGCAACGGGTCGGCAGCCATCAGTTCAGAGAAGATCTCAGTAGCACGTTCGATGTCTCCTGCCCGCCAAAAGCATGAAGCGCTACTTACGATGCTGCGTCGCCAGCGCTGACTGTCCCCCGCTCGCTCAAAGTCGTCAGCGAGGACCAATTCCAAATGCGCGGCCGCGAGGAAATGCCGTTTCGCGTCCACCTTCTGCCCGCGCATTTCAGACTGCAGAGCCCGCTGAACCTCGCGCGACTTTACGGTGATTGCCATGTCGCTCACTGGTGTTGCTATCACACTCATGCTTCAACCTCTTCATGACCAGCACCAAATCGAAGTCTCCCGTAGGGTGTCTCGAATTCGGTGACACAAAGGAAGAAGTGCTCGCCTTCACGCTGCGACAGTTTCGCCCAGCGTTCGTCCCATGCGATCTGAAAGTCACGTCTCCGCGAGCGACCCGCTACTTCCAACAAGTGCAACTCTTCGTCGACAAGGTAATCAGCATTCATGCCCCGCAAAGCGACATCTCGAATCTGATGACCCCCAGCAACAGAGACCATAAGTCCGGCAATCCCAATGGCAGCCAGTTCGACGAGTCGATGTGCCTCGTATGTCTTACGAAGCTTCGCAACTTCTGACTTCACGATACCACTAAGGTCGACCTCAAGTTGAATGGTCTCCGAACCAAAGCCCGGGACATCAACGACATCAAATTGAACTCGTCGCAACGCAACTTCCGAGTGACTCGTCAACAAAGCAGCCGCAGCAAGGATGATGTCGTCCCAAAGAAGGCACGGGTGCATCTCCGAAAGGTCTAACAATCGTGCCTTCATGACCAAATCCATGATCTATCAATGGTGTTCATCGAATCGATTGCGACTCACCGGCTCTTCGCCTTCCCCTTCGGTTCCTCATGCGAGACCTGACGCAAGCCCGAGTCGCGAATCGGGCGGCGAGACATTGGGGCGCCTTCAGTTCCGGGAGCAGCCGGGACGCTCATCGGCGCGGGGGGTACTTGTTGTTGCAGGCTGTCGAAGCGACCGGGTTCGACGATTGGCGAGATGTGCTCCGGCGGGATTCCGAAAATTGGACCGTGCAGTTCTTCCGCGTTGCACTCGGTCCAATGCAGACGAGCAGCTTCGATTGCTTTGAGTTGCTCATTGTCGTCGTCGGTGCGAATCACGCGCGGCGTCAAGAAGATGATCAACTCTTTGCGTTGATGAGACGTTGAGTCGAACCGGAACGCCCTGCCGACAATTGGCAGGTCGCCGAGCCACGGAACTTTGCGCGTCGTGTTGCGGTCGTCGCGCGAAATCAATCCGCCGATCACAGCAGTTTGAGCGTCGGAAATCGTGATCGTCGACGCAGCCGTTGTGCCGTCGATTTTTGGAAACGCCACTCCGGCGACGGTGATCGAGTCCGGAAGCAAAGTCCTCTTAGTGGCCTTCACCTGTAACTGAATCTGCCCATCAGAAGTGATCTTCGGCAGCACATCGAGCGTGATGCCGGCAGGGATGTACTCGATGCTTTGCTGAGCGATTCCGGTCGCTGTCAGGTTACTGGTTGTTGGTCGCGGGATGTCGGTCGCGATGCTGATGCTGCCGAGTCGATTGTGCAAAGTCCGGATCTGAGGTCGGCTGAGGACTTCAACGCGACGGTTCTCTGACAGAGCCCTCAGCAGGACGTTGATCGACTCGGACCCCGCCGAGAGCACCAGTCCGCCATAACCGAGGTCGCTGTTTCGGCGTCCGAGAGCGAAATTCGAGAGTCCTTGCCCGGCTAGATCATTGCGCCCCGTCGTCGCAGCGTTTGGCAATCCGAGGCTCGTATCGTTGAAGTTAAAGCCGGGGCCAATCGCTCCCGTCGACGCCATACCCGCTGCCGGAGTAAGTCCGCGTGAGAACAGCAGCGAATCCTGAATGCCCAATTCAACGCCGAATTCGTCGGTGTTGTTCAACGTCACTTCAACGAGCAACGCCTGAATGACGACTTGAGGCAACTGCATATCAAGCGTCTCGATCATCTTGATGATCTGATCGAACCACTTCGGACCGGCACTCACCAGCACCGAATTCGTGATCGGCTCCCATGTAATGATTGGAAGACGTTCAACGCGGTCGTTGAAACTGAGCTGAGAAACCGCAGTGCTGCCCGCTCCTCCTTGTTGATTCTGTTGCGTTACTTGCATCTCGTTTTGCAAGAACGCATTGATGGCATCCACGATGGGATGATTATTGGCTGACGTCTCTTGAGTACCGGAGATGAGCCCAGATTGACCGGTTTGAGTGGTCGTATTTTGACGCAAGTTCGGATCCGATTGCCGTTCTGGACCGTTCTTAAGAGCGATGACTCGCGTCTTTCTGGCTCGTGCGTCGTCAGTGTCCAGTCGGACGATCAAGGCATCGGCAATCTCAAGTGCCTCTGATGTTCCATACCCGATGATGCTGTTGGTTCGCGCATCAACCGTGAACCGTAGTGGCACAATGCTGCTGGCACTCTCGGCCCCCGCGAGCTGAACGCCGGCGGCGCCTTGAGTGTTCTGATTGTTGCCGCCTTGTCCTGCACCTTGATTCTGATTCGTTTGGCTGCCGAAGAGTTGATTCAGCAGCGTCGACACCGCAGTGGCGTCCGCGTTCCGCAATTGAAAATGCTTCACTTCGGCGACGTTGGTGGCGGTGCGATCGAGCCGATTAATCAGCTCTCGCACGAGCGGCAAGCTCTCTTGAGGAGCAGTCACAATCAGTGTGTTCGAGCGGTCGTCGCTGTTGATGCGAATGTCCGCGAGGATGCCGGATCGCAGCTTCTGCCCGTCGGGACCGTCCTTTGTGATGAACTCCAAAATCGACGAACGAACGTCGCGCAGTTGCGTCGACGAGTTCCCGCCGCCGATGCCGAGCACTTGCTGACCGAGCTGCCCCTGCCCCAACTGAGCCGGGTTAAGCACGCTCTGTAAGATCTGATTCACCGTCTGCTGAAGTTGATCAGCAACCGCATGCTTCAATGCAAAGATCTCAACCTGACTGACAGCTCCGGATTCGTTCTTGTCGAGCTGCGGAATTAGCTCGCCGATCGCCTTCAAGTCGTTCGGCTGAGCGAGCACGACCACTGTATTTGTTCTGACATCCGCAATGATCCGCACGCGGGTCGCGAGCCCTTTGTTCTGATTGCCCGTGCGTTCGTAGAACTCTTTCAGCATCTCTTCGAGCTGCCCGGCAATCGCATGCTTCAGTTGAAACGTCGCGAAGGCCGTCTGCGGAGCGAGCGGCTTATCGAGATCCTTAATGAGCTTCAGCACTCCGTCCAAATCGCGCGGCGCAGCGAGCACAAGCACCGCGTTCGGTCTCACGACGGCAATCACGCTGATCGGAGTCGACTTGTCTGCCGTCTTGCCTTGCGCGTCTTTGAGCTTGTCGTAGACCGTCGTCAGCAGGTCGGCGAGCGCCTCGCTGTCGATGTGCTTCAGAGCTTGCACATGCACGTCGGGCGCGGACGCAGCACTCAGTTCTTCGATCTGCTTGATGATCGCGAGCACGGCATCAACGTCTGCTTGATTGCCTTTGAGGATCAAGACGCCGATGTCTTCCATTGCTTCAACGTTGACGTCGCTGCGAATGCCGCCGATCTGATCGGGCAACGGATTGCCGTCAGCGTCTTTGCGGTTCGTTTGAGTCTTCGCGGCGTTCGGGTCGTCCTTCGCATCGTTCTGAGCGACGAGTCTCGTGACCGCCGCTTGCACGTTCTTTGCGACCGCCGTTGCACCCTTCTTCGTCGAGACGAGCTTTGTTGTCTCTTCACCTTGAGCCGGCGCGGCATCGAGTCGCTGCAAGAGTCGCACGATGCGATCAGCTTGCTCGCCGGTGCCTTCGACTTGCAGCACGTTGCCGTCGGTATCAACGCCGATCGTGAAGAGCACGCGGCGCGGCGCGTTCTTCATGTTGGGATCGCTCGCGCCATAGACGCGCACAGCCGGCAGTCCGCCGGGACCGGCATCAATGACCTCAGCCTGCTCGCGGAAGGCGTCAAAGATCTGCTTCGACAAATCACGAGCCGTCTTCTGCTTCGGCTGATAGCTCTTAACGGCAGTAGCTGCCGCTGCATCGTCGCCATCTTGAAAAGCAGCCGTCCTCACGCCGCTGTCGCGACGAGCACTCGCAGTCCCCGACCCGCCCGCTCGCTGAATCGGGTTCGCCGTTCGCGGTCCGACGAGTGGAATCTTTTCTACATCGTTCTCATCGGCGGGCTTCTGAACTTGAGCCCGCGCGTACTCCGGCCGAGTGCTCGGCAGATGCAGGCAGATCAAGAAGTTGCCCTGCTCAATCACGCGGAAGTCTTGCCGCTCCAGTTCGTGATTGATGACGCGCAGAGCGTCCGTCTTTGAGTACTTCCGAAACTCGGTTCGACTGAAGCGTCCGGTCGGCACCTTATCCATCACGAGCGTCGCGCCGGCGTCTTTCGCAATCGACTGCAAAACGTCATCCCAATTCTTCGAGATGAAGTTCATGCGAATGATCTGCTCGTCGCTCGCCTTCGCGCCAGATGGCTTGCCGAGCGGACTCTTTGACGGAGACGCAGCCTGCTTGTCGGCTTTGTCTTTGCCGAAGCTCGGCCAACTTTGAGCGACTGCTTGCCGCTGCAACTCGGGACTGAACCCAATCGTGCCGAGGGCACCTGAGAGCGCGAGCCCCAGAAAGAGTTGTGAACCGAGTCGGCGCGGTGATTGGTGGTGTTGAGTCATCCTCGTCGGACCTCCCTGTCCGGTGCGCAATCGGCGAATGCAGCAAGAGCGCATGCGCCTTCTCTTTGTGAGTTTCTCAGTCTGACGGTGAGTCCCAACATCCGCTGTCAGAACTCGCACTGCATCGAGCCGATCCGAGTCCCCGTAGCATGGGATTCCATCCCGTGCTTTAGGTGCTGACATTCGGGTTGCACGCCCGGAGCGATTAGCCGTCTGCGTTTGAAACGCTGAGTCCAATCGCGCCCTGCCGGAGCATGCGATTCCATCCCGTGCCGTCTTTGCTCTCGCAAACAAACTCGAACCGCCAACTCGAACCGCACGGGACGTCATCCCGTGCTCTTCGGACATGCTGCATCGAGCCGCTCCACCAACTCTGATTCAAGCTCGTCGGTTTGAAACCGGGTCACGATCCCTCGCCGAGTTCGAGCTTGCCGCAGCCGACTGCTGTTCGCGCAAAGCTTGCGCGACTGGCAGACATTGTCTCTTCGTTAAGATCGGCACGCTCGCTCTAACCCCTAAAGTCAAACTTGCCTGACGGCGAGTTGAGCGCGAGTTGGCAAGCTGCGCGGGGGGAATTTGCCTCACTCAGACCCCGACCTACGTTTCTGCTGACAGACCGGAAAATTGATTCAAGTTCGCCGGTCAACGCACTCTCTGCGGCAGGAACCCAATATGAGCATGAGCACTGAATCGCGACGTACCGGGGTCACTCAGTTTGTGATCCTCGCCATGAGCACCTTTTTGCTGGGCCTTTACTTCGGGCACGACCTGCCGAACGGAGTGGATCTCATCACCCTGCAAACGGGACTGATTGGAGTCATGGCCTTCTTGAGCCTCAATCACCTCTCGCGCATCGCCGGCAGCGGCAACATCGACCTGAATCCGGTCGAACGACGTTTGCAGCGCTACGTCGACAATCAAGGCAACATTCATCGCTTCGACGAAGCGGAAGAGATCGGCCATCGCGCGCCCAACATGGCCGAAGAGCCCGCCGTCTACGGTCGTCGCCTACAAGTCAGCGACCGCTAAGTAGATTGGGATTCCATCCCGATCCGTAGCGGAGAAATGGGCGAGGTTCATTTCGGTCTCGCGTTGGGTCGCAGAGCCGCGCCCGTTAGGAAGCGGTGCTTTGGCTATTTCGTAGCGGATTCCGCTTCCTGACGGGCGCGGCTCTGCAACGTCATCGTGAACCATGCGGAGAAACGGTCTCTTTGAAGCAACGATTCGCCGTCAAGAACGAGCCAATCCAATCCTCACAAAGCCAATCTCAGCGCGACTCACACCGAGCCGCGCCGCGATTGGCTTTGTGCCTTTTCGGGTCATGAGCGCAAGCAACGCTGCTGAAGCCGGCTGATCATCGCGTCGTCATTCAACCGCTCGCCTCGCGCTAATCGTCGCTAACGGTCGCGTCAGCAAATTCCCTCCAACAGCGGCAGGCCATCAACTTTGGACGCGACTCTTCTCATCAGGCGTAGCGAACCGATTACGGCGGACGGGCAAAGTGCCCAATGTTTTCCGCACGGGTAAAGGTTCTGCTGGATGGCGCCTTTTCCTGGGTGAGAATTGAACTCAAGTGGCGTCCAACTGCCTCTTCGGGCGGAGAAGTCCGGTCACGCCGGTTTCTTCGGTCAGTTTGCAGGCAGTGGGACCAATTGGGATTCGATCCTGTTGCGGCTCTTCGAATTCTTCCGCGAAGCATGTTTGCGGAGATTAAATGGGCTGAGCAGGAGAAATAGGATCGGTCGTAGGTTGGGACTCTGTCCCGACCTGCAGCGGGACGAGACATCGTTCAACAGGAAGGCATGCCGTCAAGAACGTCCTTAGGACTTCAAGCCGGAAGCGCAATGGCTTTCTTTTGACCGGTCGCACTCGCGGAGAGGTCGGGACGGAATCCCGACCTACGCAACTCGCTCATTAGGACACGGCACGGAGGCCAGTCAGCAAACTGAATCACGAGGATGAGACGGCGGATGGAACCCCGAGCAAACATTTGCTTTTGAGGACTCAAACGAAAGGCCGCGCCAGCTTCTGGCGACGGCTTATCGTCGTTTCTAGGCAGGCACACTGATCGTCAGCGGTTGCGCGTACGGCATCCGCCCGACCCTCAGCCGGAGCATGCTTTTAAGGAATCGTTGCCATGTTATTGGCCTCATGGTTGAAGAAGTTGGTCTCGCAGCGGCGAGTCAAAAAGAAGACGCAGAAGCCCCAGCCGGCGAAGTTCGCCCAATTAGGTTTCACGCGCCTCGAAGACCGTATGGTGATGACCGTCGATACCTCGCTGCAGACAGAGGTCGTCGACGTTGATGCATTTGAGTCCTCTGAATTCCTCGCAGCGGCTGTCGCTACCGATGCTCAGAGTGCTGCATTCATCACCGCACCGTCGCGCGATGTTTCTGTTCGAGCCGTCGATCCGATCAGCTTCGATGATCCGACTCAGACAGAACTGCAAGCGCGCGCTGAGCGGCTTGATGAAATCACCGCTGCCGTCACTGCGGATATTGGGGCAGCCTCGACCGCTGAGATCAGCACGATCTCCGCTGAGCCAGTCAATGTGCATTTGGGAGGCGCGGTACTGGCCGGAGTCACGCCGAATTTCAATGCGCTCATCGTCGGTTCGGAGTCAGAGACGAATAACACGCTCGCGACGAGTGACCTCGTTACCGGCTTCGGAACCGGTACGGGAGATGATTCACAAGCGGAGATTTCGGGGACTCAAGCCGGGATCAGTTTGACTGGTAGCGCAAACTTGATCGCGGACGTTGGAGGCACGGTCGGAACCGCCATCAATACGGGACTGACCGCCGGAGATTTTCTGGAAGTCACTGGCGAAAGCGTCTCATCAACGGACGATCTCGACCTTTATCGCGTCACTGCATCGTGCGGTCAGGCGATTTACATCGAAGTCGACACCGACGTTCCTGCCAGTGGGCTCGATTCATTGGTGTTGGTCTACAACTCGGCGGGACAGTTGCAGACCTTCAACGACGATCGCTTCTTCTCGTTTGTCGGGCCCGATGCAGACGATTCGTCGCTGCGTTTCGTCGCTCCGACAGACGGCGACTATTACTTCGGAGTGACCCAGACCGGTTCCACAACGGGCGCTTACGGTCTCTACATCGGGCTTGAGATCGGCGATCAGGACTATCACGCGGTCGAACTCACTGCGGGTGATGTGCTCGGCGCGGCGATCTCGGGACCGGGCGCATTCATGTTGTCGCTCCGTGATCCCAATGGAGCGGAGTATGTCGGTTCGTTCCAAAACCTCGCTCAGAACGCACCGACAGCGGCAGCGTTGCCGAGCGGCGATGCGAGCGCGGCTTTCGTCGCTCCGGTGACCGGCACGTATTACGTCAACGTCTCACTCGGTAGCGGAAATTACACTCTCGATCTCGAAGTCAGTCGCCCCGTACTGGAGACTCAAGCGGTCGGCTCGCGACAGATTCTGTTTCTCGACTTCGATGGCGCAACGATCAATCCCACTGCCATCTTCGGCGAAGGTACTAATGGCGATGTCGCGTTGTCGGGACTCTCAACGTTCCTCACCAGTTGGGGCTTGAGTGCGAGTGACGAAAACGCCGTCATCGACTCCATTGTAACAACGGTTACCGAGAACCTTTCAGCCGACATTCGCGCGATGGGACTCAATGGCTCATTCCCGGCAGACGGGAATGGGGCCTTCGATATTCAGATTGTGAATAGCCGCGATCACGGCGACCTCACCGGCATGACGAACGTCAGCCGCGTGATTGTCGGCGGCACGATTGCGCAGACGGGGATCTCGACGATCGGATTGGCGGAGTCGATCGATGTCGGCAACTTCGATACGACCGAGACCGCGTTTGTGCTGCTTGACCTCTTGAGTGCGACCGCAGGCGATCCGAACTCTCTGAATTCGATCACGCGCGACTCCGGCGCGAGCATGGTTCAACTGATCGGCACGGCGGTCGGCAACATCGTCTCGCACGAGGCCGGGCACTTCTTTGCTGCGTATCACTTAGACCAGCAATTCACGTCGCCCAGCTTGATGGATCAAGGCGGCAACCTCGCAAATTCCATTGGTCTCGGCACCGACAACATTTTCGGTACGGGCGATGACGTCGACGTTGATTTCGTCAGCCAAATCTACGTGACGAACGAAGGCTTAACCGGTTCAGTGGATGTCTTGAACGCGATCTCGTTCGGTCTTTCGACGGGCACGGTTGCCGGAGCTTACGTCGATCCGCTGAGCGACGATCTCACGATCGCGGGCGCTCAAGGCAATGCAACGGCTGATACCTACAGCGTCGCGGTGAATGGAGCGGGGCAAGTCGAAGTCTTCGTTAACGGAGTCTCGCAAGGCACGTTCGCCAATGGTTCGTTCGACGCCATCGTCGTTGAAGGCTCGACCGACAGTGACACGCTCACGCTCGACTACACGAACGGCTCACCGCTTCCGACCGGCGGCATCGTCTTCAACGGAGGCACGGGATCCGGCTTTGACACGATCAAGGTCGTCGGCACCGGCACTGAAACCGCGATCTATCGTCCGAGTTCAACGAGCAACGGCGACGGCACGATCATGATCGGCGGCAAGCAAGTGACCTTCACCGGCCTTGAACCCGTCGACTTCGACAACATGGACGTCACGGTGATCTTCACCGGAGCCGACGAAGTCTTGACCGTTGAAAACGTGACCGTCGGCGGCAACGCAGCGATTCAAGTTTCGGGGACGAGTGGCGGCGGCGGTTTTGAACTCGTCACAGCGCGGGACTCGGATACAGCCAGCGCGAACTTCCTCAAGATCGACACCGCCGATACCGGAGCAGGCGGCACAGACGGCAATGACTCGATCACGATCACGTCCGCCGACAACGCGCACGGCTTGAACGATCTCATCATCACAACGGGCGCCAGTGGAACGGACACCGTCACGATCAATGGCGATGTCACATTTACTACAGGAACGGCTCCGAGTGTTTCGATCAGCACCGGTTCCATCAGTGGCTCCGGCAAGATCACGACGAGCGATCTGTCGACAAGCACTCGCACTGGCGCGTCTCTCACAACGGCCGTCAGTACCTTGAGCGCGACGAACTCAACGAGCGGCGATGTCAGCGTCACTCAATCAGGTGCGCTCGACATCACGAGCCTTACGCAAGCCGGCACTGGCGCGGTGACAGTCACGAGCACCGGCAACTTGACGACCTCCGGCGCGATCAGCACGTCGGGATCAGGACTCATCACGCTCTCGGCGACGACCGGCACGAGCACACTGACGGTCAACAACTCAATCAGCAGCGGCACCGGCGGAGTGACGCTCAACGCCGTTGATGGCATCAGTCTCGGAACGACCAATTCCGACGTCGTTACATCGGGCACGGTGACGATCAACGCCGATACCAACACCGATGCGACCGGTACTTACTCGACCGTTTCCGGAGCCGATCTCAACGCGGCCAACAACAACCTTGATGTCTCGATCACCGCCGCGACCGTCAGCTTGAGCGGCACGACATCAAGCGGCACGGGCAAGATTGATCTGCGACCGAGCACCACCAATCGCACGATCGGGCTGAACGACGCAACGGGTGACTTCAATCTCACGAACGCAGAACTCGCGACGTTGACCTCAACCGGAACGGTGACAATCGGCACCATCGCCGGAACCGGAGCCGTCAACATCGGCAGTGCCGGCGCTATCAACCTCAGTACGAAAGGCTTCAACTTCAGCCTTCATGGAGGTGACACAACGCTGACCAACTCGCTTGAGGTCAAAAGTGGCGGCGTATTGGCCATTCATTCGACTGCCAGCGTCATTGATGCGCACGGCACATCGTTCGATCTCCGCGCGGGCGGAGCGTCCGGACAAATCTTGATCGATTCAGCAACCGGTGTGGGCTCATTATTGGATCCCATCGAGACTGAAACGGGGAAGATTGCAGCGCAAGCGACTGTCAGCGGAGCAGTGTCCATTAAAGAAACGAGCACTGGCGGAGCCCTGACCGTCGACGTTGTCGCAGGGGTCTCGGGCATCTCGGCAATAAGCGGAGATATTTCCGTTGCTACAACCACCGGTAGTTTGACCATCGATCAAAAGGTCAAAGCAACTTCTGGAGCGGTCATCCTTGCCGCAGGCGGAAACGAATCGAAGCTGACGATCAACGGCAAAGTAGAAGGCTCGACAGCCAGCTCTTTGACCGCCGACAAAATGCTGATCACTCAAACCATCGACGTCGGAAGTGCGAGCCTAGCGTTGGCTCCAGAGAGTTCGTCGGACGCTAATGACTCGATCAATTTGGGATCGACCTCTGATGCCGCACCCAACACGCTCGAACTCTCCAACGGCGAACTGAATTTGATTACGGCCGGGGCGATTTCGATCGGAAATGGAGCCAGTGGCTCTATCACCTTCAGCAATGACATGACGCGGTCGGCGAGCACCAACATCAGCCTCATTGCCGGTGCGAACAACAACATCGCGCTGAGCACGTTCGCGCTCGATGCCGGTACGACGGGAGATGTAACCCTTACGACATCTGGAAGCGGAGCGATCACCACTGGGGACAACACCGGCAACGATATTCTCGGCAACGACGTCGTGCTGAATGCGGG